>NZ_CP025025.1:3899352-4269352 GCF_002874535.1 Mesobacillus jeotgali | reverse complement strand
ATGGGCTGGACCTGTATCGCCGGTTCATGGACGAACTCCCGCTAGTATTGAAGGCAAAAGCATTAGTAGGCTTTGAAATCGGTGCTGGCCAGGGTGAAGCAGTACGTGCGCTTCTGGAAAAAACCTTCCCGCATGCCAAGGTAGAGGTTGTCTTTGATATTAATGGCAAGGACCGGATGGTGTTTGCGGAAATGGACTCCTAAAAAAGGGGTCCAATTTTTTCGAAATTACTAGTTTAAGAATCTATCAATCTGTCCACACTGTGACTAGTGAAGGGACGGTGCGAAAGATGATGATGAAAAAATCAGCAGCTATTTTATACATATTCTTATTATGTGCAGGTACTATTTTAAGTTTATATACACCAAAAAATGAAGTGACAGCGAAGGAAGCAATGGTCATCCCAAACGAGGCGATTCGCCTGAGGATCCTAGCTGACAGCGATCTGGAAAAGGATCAGAATATCAAACGTCTGATCCGCGACGAAGTGAACAAAGAAATCACGAAATGGGTTCAGGAGCTGACTTCGATTGAAGCAGCGAGGAACGTTATCAAATCCAAGCTTCCAGAAATTCAGGCAATCGCTGAAAGAGTTGTCGCAACTGAAGGCTCAAATCATTCTGTAAAAACTGAGTTTGATAAAGTCCAGTTTCCTACTAAGTTATATGGTCAATTACTATATCCGGCAGGCGAGTACGAAGCAATCCTCATCACGATTGGTGAAGGCAAAGGCGCAAACTGGTGGTGCGTCCTGTATCCGCCACTATGCTTCCTTGACTTCTCAAATGGAGAAGCAACAAGCGAAGGCTTCGATGAAAACGACGACAAAGGCGATGTAAAAGCTGACGTTGAAGACGAGGCAGAAGAAGCTAAGCAGGATGATGAAAATAAAAGCAAAAAAGGCGAAAAAACAGTGTATGAAGGCGGCGAAGAAGAAGAAGTTGAGGTAACCTTCTTCCTCGTTGAGATTTGGAATAGAATATTTGGCTAAAATAAGCCCCTGCGCAGATTGCAGGGGCTATTTTTACGTGTAACTTGAGTTTTGTTGGTGAATTTAAAAATAATTCGACCACATTTTGAATTATTCTGGCGGATATCTAAATAATTCGACCACATTTTGAATTAATTCGACCACATTTATGAATTATTCGACCAACAGAGGATGTCCCGCTCATGATTGAGCTTCTATCGTGATGTTTGTGATTAATCCACAGCAATTAAATATTCTGTGCAAATCTCTCATCTGGAATTTTGTTAAGCATAACATAAAGTGTGACTGGCTCTGAACCAGTGTTTTTATAGGCAAGCTCTTCCGTTCCGCTCACATGTACTGTTTCATTCGCAGCCGCCACTACGTCTTCACCGTCAATGGTGAAAGTGCCTTCGCCCTGCATGGTTAAAATAAACACTTCTGTACCTGGATGTGTGTGCTTCGGCAATTCTTGGCCCGGCATGAAATTCAAAAGGAACACTGTGCTCTCGCCTTTCTTGAAGACAATCCTCTTAGTAAAACGTTCCTCGCTAAATTCCTGATATTGTGTTAATGACTGTTTTTCCATCATAGATTCCTCCTTATTGTCTGTTGATCATAATGGGTGCAATCTGGCTCAAACGCTCGAACAGCGCCTTTCCACCCTCAGTTTCGATCAAACCCGTTTCCGTAAGTGTTTCATGCATCAGCTTCAGCCATGCCTGGGCTCGCACCGGCGTGATTTCGAATGGTATATGTCTCACTCTCATATTAGGTGGTCCGAATTCCTCGCTGTAAAGAGCACCTCCGCCGGTCAGCTGCGTGAGGAACATCCACTGCTTCCGCTTGATTTCATCAATATCGCCCTCGAACAAAGGGCTGAGTTCCTCATTTTCATACACCTTTGGATAAAAAGTGTCTACAATCTTGCGGATTGATTCGTCGCCGCCAATCCGATCATATATTGTTTTTATTTCCATGCCGTTCCTCCTTTTTGAGAAAGGTTTTCAATTGGATTTATTTTATTATAACTACATAAAACAGGCAGGATAGTGACTTATATCACTCACTAATGAATTTTTCACTATGAGAAGCTAGAAAAAAATTAGCTAGCTTTTCGTAAGAAATACTTGGCAGCAGAGGAAAGATGATCGTCAGGATTTCCAGAAATATTACATTTTTCAAACAAGGATATTACATTCCCCTGATACTAGTTTTGGGTTAGGAGATTCCGGATATTCAAAGTAGTGTAACATCAAAACTAGATTTCAAGGAGGATGAGTAAAATGGCTAGAAACAATAACAATGATAAGATGTCACGTGAAGAACGAGGACGCATGGGCGGCGAAGCAACAAGCAAAAACCATGGCAGCGATTTCTATCAGGAAATCGGCCGTAAAGGCGGCGAAGCAACTTCCAACAATCACGATCAAGATTTCTATCAGGAAATTGGCCGCAAAGGCGGAGAGGCTACTGCTGAGAGCCATAACAGCGAATTCTACCAGGAAATCGGGAAAAAAGGTGGCAAAGCTACATCAGAAAGCCACGACCAGAACTTCTATCAGGAAATCGGCCGCAAAGGCGGCGAAGCGACTTCCAACAATCATGACCGAAGCTTCTATGAAGAAATCGGTGAAAAAGGCGGCAATGCCCGCAACAACAATGACAAGTAATATGGCGTAAAAAGCCAGAATTCAAAGGTGCACGGTAGCTTTCACTTTAAATGAGGGCTGCCGTGTTTTCTATTTATGGTTCTACTTTTTCATGTCTCTCATATCTATTTACTAGAATCTTATTTTTGAGGTGATAGATATGACATGGAAAATCAGAAGTGCGAATCAAGAGGATCTGCCAAAATTGGAGGCTTTTTTAACACAGGCAGGAGTAAGCCCGGAAGGCTTGAATGACTCGATCGAAAACTTTTCCCTCATGGAAAACCAGGAAGGTGAGCTTAAGGCATGCCTAGGAGTAGAGCCGGTGGATAAAGCGGGCTTGCTTCGATCATTTGTCGTTTCTCCGCAGATTGGCCAGCCTGACTTGCTGCTTCTTTTTAAACGGGCATTCCTGACAGCGAAAAATCAGGAGCTTGATGAACTATATCTTGTTACCAACAAGATGAGTGCGGTGTCTTTTTTCTCTGGGCTAGGGTTTGAAATGGTTAACCAGTCAGAGCTTCCGGATTCTCTTTTGGAAAAAAGTCATCTAAAACAAGTTCTAACTGTGGATAACTCCGCAATTATGAAAATAATTCTGTGAATTGTGGATTAATCCACAAAGTTATCCACGTTTTCAGTAAAGATATACACAATTTGTGGATAAAAACTTGAGTTCTTCTTATTCTTCTTTTATACTTTCATAGAAATAGACTAGTATAGCGAGAAGTAAAAGGTGGATGTACATGCAAACTCAAATGTGGACAGTGGATAAGACTGTGGATAATTTAAAAACATATCCACAAATCATCGAAGCTGCACAAAAACTGAAGCAAAATCAAGTAGTCGCTTTTCCGACAGAAACGGTTTATGGCCTCGGTGGCAACGCAGAAAGCGATGAAGCCGTCTTGAAAATATTCGAAGCAAAAGGAAGACCTGGGGATAACCCATTGATCATTCATATTGCAAATCGTGAACAGATTAACTCTTTTGTAAAAGAAATCCCTAATCAGGCAGCGGTTTTAATGGATGCCTTTTGGCCGGGACCGTTGACGATTATCCTGGAAAAAAAAGAGGGTGCACTTTCTGAAAAAGCAACTGCTGGTTTGTCCACAGTTGCAGTCAGGATGCCTGACCACCCGATAGCACTGGCGATTATCGAAGCATCTGGTTTGCCGCTCGCAGCCCCGAGCGCAAACCTGTCAGGCAAGCCCAGCCCGACGACTGCGAATCACGTTGCCGATGATTTGACCGGCAGGATTGCCGGGATTGTCGATGGGGGAGCGACCGGAGTAGGCCTTGAATCAACAGTTGTAGATTGCACCGGTGACATTCCTGCGATCTTAAGACCGGGCGGCGTAACAAAGGAACAACTGGAAGAAGTAGTCGGTGAAGTTGCCGTCGATCCAGCCTTGAAAGATTCAAACCAGGCGCCAAAATCACCGGGAATGAAATATCGTCACTATGCACCGAATGCACCTTTTTACCTTGTTGATGGATCAAGAGAACAAATCCAGCAGCTGGTAAATGAAAAGCGGGTGGAAGGCCAGAAAGTCGGCGTGATGACAACGAAGGAAAACCTTGAGTTTTATGACGCCGATATTGTGATACCCTGTGGCGAAAGAGCAAGACTGGAAACAGTCGCGGAAGCACTCTATGATACGCTTCGGGCCTTCAATCAGGAAGAACTCGATATCATTTACGGCGAAATCTTTCCCGAAACAGGCGTAGGCCAGGCAATCATGAACAGATTGTCAAAGGCCTCAGGACTGCCAATCATTGAAAAATAATATTTTACAGAGAAGCGCTTCAGTTGGAGCGCTTTTTATATTGGAGAATATTCTTAGATTGCGAAACCAGTTGAGAACGAAATAATACCAGTTGGTCATGATTTTATACCGGTTGACACCACCTTAATACCTTTTGGTCATAATTTAATAACAGTTAAACTGTAATGAATTCTTGTTGAAGCAAATAACACTCCCGGAAAATATCCATGTGGAGAAAACTCCTAATCATTTCGAAACCTGAAAATTCCATGCTTCTAAATCCTTTTGGACGTGCATATGCTGAATTAGCAAGTCCGAGGGGGCGAAGACATGACAGCAATAGCCGGCGAATTATTCACACTTATGTTGATGGCATTCGCGTTGGGAATGGATGCCTTTTCCGTTGGTCTCGGAATGGGCATGTTCAGACTGACGAAAAGGCATATATTTAAAATTGGCGTCACGATAGGTTTATTCCATGTATGGATGCCACTGCTTGGAATGGTGGCTGGGAGATTTTTGTCCGAGCAGTTCGGGGCAATAGCTGGATATATTGGCGGCCTGCTCCTGATCGTGCTGGGTGTACAGATGATTTGGGCAAGCTTCAAAGAAGATGAGACAAGCGTGATTACCCCGGTTGGCAAGGGTTTATTTATTTTTGCCCTCAGCGTCAGCCTTGACAGCTTTTCGGTAGGATTGACACTTGGAATTTACGGCGCGAGGACACTGCTTGTATTGATTTGTTTTGGTGCAGCGGCAATGGTTCTTACGTGGGCGGGCCTCCTGGTCGGAAAAAGAGTGCAGGGATGGCTTGGTACATACAGTGAGGCATTGGGTGGCGGCATTTTGCTCGCTTTCGGGCTGAAATTGCTTCTTCCTCTATAACATCTTTATGCACCTGCTCGTCAGGTGTATTTTTTTGTATAAAACTTGTATGCACCTGCTCATCGGGTGGATTTTTTATAAAACCTGTTTGCACCTGCCAGGCAGGTGTTTTTTACTTTCTAGCAAAAATGAAAATGCGGAAAGATTATCATATAATGGAGAAAAGTTATTAATAGGAGGGACAAAACATGGCACGCATCTTATTTGTCTGTACCGGAAACACATGCCGCAGCCCGATGGCGGAAGCGATTTTAAAAAGCAAACAATTGCCTGGAGTCGAGGTGAAATCGGCAGGAGTATATGCCCCGAATGGTGCGGAGGCTTCTGTCAACGCAAAGACAGTGCTCGAGGAGAACAATATCAGCCATGATCATCGCTCCTCGACATTAACAATGAAAGAAATCGATTGGGCAACCTTGGTCCTGACAATGACACAGAGTCATAAAGGCTTGATCTTGAGCCAATACCCAGACGCTGCGGATAAAACTTTTACATTGAAAGAATTTGCTGATGAAAAGGGAAACCTGGATGTGGCAGACCCGTTTGGCGGAAATGAACAAATTTATCGCGAAGCTTTTAAAGAAATTCAAAAAAGTATCGAAAGAATCATAGATAAAATCCGATAATACCTTTGAGAAGTTCTTTTCGGATGTGGCGCGATTAATTCGAAAAGCAAAATGATGCAAAAATGTCATTCTATTATTTTTTCAGGGGGATTATCAGTGGGATCTAAACGCAGCTACAAAATGGGATTACGGAAGAAATTGGTCATGCTGACGACTGTGTTGGCTATCATTACTTATTCAACAAGCGCATTTTTCATTTATTTCCTGTATCCTTACGTTCAAAATTTCATCGAGATTAATTCAGTCATTTTTACTGCGGCAGTTCTAGGAATGGGGATTTTCTGGTCAGGCCTGCTTGCGTATATGGCTGCCGGTCTGATTGTCAAGCCATTGCAAAAGCTCGAGCAGTCTGCAATAAAAGCAGCGCAGGGCGAAATTGGTGAGGATACGGAAGTATCAAAATCGGATGACGAGATCCGCTCTTTGGGACTTGCCTTCAATAATATGCTATCAAACCTGCGTGAAATGGTCAGCCAGATTGATAGTAACTTCAAAGAAACAAATGAAAAAGTCATCCAGATATCCGGGCAATCTGCGGCAGCATCCGAGCAGGCGTCCATCATCTCGACAACTATTAAAGAGATTGCCGCTGGGGCGGATTCTTCAGCATTATCTACACAGACAACAGCTGAGTCTGTCGATGAAGTCATACGGATCGCCGAGGATGTCCAGGAAAAAGCAAGGACATCTGAATCGATTTCAGTGGAAATGGTCAAAGACTTGCAGGAATCGAAGAATGCGATTCACTCGCTGATTTCCGGCATCGAAACACTTGCAAATGATAATCGTGAATCACTAGGTACGGTAAAACGATTGGAAGAGAACGCGACAAAGGTAGAGCAAATCATCCAGCTTGTTGGCGATATCGCGGCACAGACGAATTTGCTCGCCTTGAACGCATCGATTGAAGCAGCCAGAGCTGGTGAGCACGGAAAAGGATTTGCCGTCGTTGCCGAAGAAGTGAGGAAGCTTGCTGACCAGAGTGCGGACGCGGTCCAGGGCATTTCTGAACTGATCCAGAACATCCAATCTGAAGTCCAGAACGTTGTCGGACAGATCAGCAGACAGGTTGAAACCGCGAACGGTGAAGTGAAAAAAGGCGAGAGAACGAACCAGGTAATCGACGCAATGACCTCAACGATTCATGAGATGGCAGACGTCATTCATACGATCGCTTCCTTGGTCGAAACACAAATGGAAACGATCCAGCACACATCCACTCAATCGCAGGAAATGGCGGCAATCGCAGAAGAAACCTCCGCCGGAGCAATCAGCGTAGCTTCAGCAGCCGAACAGCAGGCAGAAGTCATCGCAAATGTCGAGGATCTAGCGGTTGAACTGAAGAATCAAGCTGAGAAATTAAAAGGTACGATTACGAAGTTTTCGTTATAGAATTTGAACCGCAGCTGAGATGCTGTGGTTTTCTTTTTGTAAAAATGGAAAAAATCTGCGAAATTTCCAATTCTCTATATAAATGAAATTCTCGCTGTAAAATTGAAAAAGTCGCTATATAAAATAGAAACTCGCTATAATATTTTTTCCTGATCTAATTTCGGTGGTGAAAAGCAGAAATATCGACACAAACCTACCCGTTTTCTTTATAATTCAGAGCGAATATGAGAAAATAACGATAGATTTGATCGCCCCGCAAGCCGGGATAACATAGGAGGATTTTACAATGAAAGTTGCTATTGCTTCAGACCATGGCGGAGTGAATATCCGCGAAGAAATTAAGAGTTTGATGGACGAAATGAATATCCAGTACGAAGATTTCGGCTGCGAATGCGGTACATCTGTTGATTATCCAGACTATGCGCTTCCGGTTGCTGAGAAAGTGGCAAACGGAGAGTTTGATAAAGGGATCCTGATTTGCGGTACTGGCATTGGCATGAGCATTGCCGCCAACAAGGTAAAAGGAATCCGCTGTGCGCTTGTGCATGACGTATTCAGTGCAAAGGCGACTCGCCAGCATAATGACACCAATGTCCTTGCCATGGGCGAACGAGTCATCGGACCGGGATTAGCCCGTGAAATCGCAGCTGCATGGCTATCTACGGAGTTCGAAGGCGGCCGCCATGAAAACCGCGTCGGTAAAATTAAGGAGTATGAAAATAAATAACTTCCAACCTAAGAACTATCAAATACAAATGTAATGGAGGCGTTACAACTGTCTATCGAACAATGGAAAACAGAATTGAACTCCATCCTTACTGAATTTAATGAACAGGTGCAGCTGAAAAAAGACCAGGTGCTGGTCGTCGGCTGCAGCACGAGTGAAATCATCGGCAAGCGGATTGGCACAGCGGGAACAGATGAGGTTGCGGAAATGGTCTTCAGCCAGCTCCGCGAATTGCAGGAGAAAACAGGCATCCAGCTGGCATTCCAGTGCTGCGAGCATTTGAACCGGGCGATTGTCGTCGAGCGGGAAACAGCTGAAAAGAAGCAGCTGGATGAAGTGACCGTGATCCCGGTGAGGAATGCGGGCGGTGCGATGGCAGCTTACGCATACAAAAACCTTGAGGATGCGACGGTGGTCGAGTTCATCAAGGCTGACGCCGGCATTGATATTGGCGATACGCTGATCGGCATGCAAATGAAGCACGTCGCTGTACCAGTAAGAGTGAAGCAAAAAAGCATCGGTCATGCTCATGTTACTCTGGCGAAAACAAGGCCGAAGCTAATCGGCGGCGCTCGTGCGGTTTATGAGCAATCGAAGGAAAACGAGTCTTGCTGACAGATTTAAGGAACTAGGTTTTACTGACAAAGGAAAGGCAATGAAGGAAAACACAGCCCTGATATTCAGATCTACTTTTACCTTCATCCTTTTCTTTCATTATAATATCAGCTAAAATAAGAATGAATTTTCTAATAACGGAATAAGGCAATACATATAAGAGGGGGAACTTAAGTGAAGCACTTGTCACAGCAGGACAGCCAGCTATACGCTGCAATGCAGGATGAATTGAAGCGTCAGCGCACGAAAATCGAATTGATTGCATCGGAGAACTTTGTCAGTGAAGCGGTAATGGAGGCGCAAGGGTCTGTACTTACGAATAAGTACGCAGAAGGCTATCCGGGCCGACGTTATTATGGAGGATGCGAATATGTTGATGTTGCTGAGAATATCGCCCGCGACCGCGCGAAGGAAATTTTCGGCGCAGAGCATGTCAATGTCCAGCCGCACTCAGGCGCGCAAGCCAATATGGCTGTTTATTTCACAATCCTTGAGCAGGGAGACACTGTGCTTGGGATGAACCTGTCCCACGGCGGCCACTTGACGCACGGAAGCCCGGTCAACTTCAGCGGCATCCAGTATAATTTCGTCGAGTATGGTGTCGATGAAGATACTCATGTAATCAACTATGATGTCGTTCTTGAAAAAGCTCGCGAGCATAAGCCGAAGCTGATCGTTGCCGGCGCAAGTGCTTATCCGAGAGCTATCGACTTCAAGCGTTTCCGTGAAATCGCTGATGAAGTTGGCGCTTACCTGATGGTCGATATGGCTCATATCGCTGGTCTTGTCGCGGCTGGCCTCCACCAGAATCCAGTGCCATATGCTGACTTTGTTACAACGACTACTCATAAAACTCTTCGCGGCCCGCGCGGCGGAATGATCCTCTGCAAAGAAGAATTCGCGAAGAAAATCGATAAATCCATCTTCCCTGGAATACAGGGCGGGCCGCTTATGCACGTCATCGCTGCTAAAGCAGTAGCATTCGGCGAAGCGCTTCAGGATTCTTTCAAAGAATACGCCGAGAAAATCATTTCGAATGCTAACCGCCTTGCAGAAGGTTTGAATAAGGAGGGCATCGACCTTGTATCGGGCGGTACGGACAACCACTTGTTATTGGTTGACCTGCGCTCTCTTGGCCTGACTGGAAAAGTGGCGGAAAAGGTGCTTGATGATATCGGCATCACCGTCAATAAAAACACGATTCCATTCGATCCGGAAAGCCCATTCGTCACAAGCGGAATCCGCATCGGTACTGCTGCAGTCACAAGCCGCGGCTTCGGACATGAAGAAATGGACGAAATCGCTTCAATCATCGCTTTCACATTGAAAAATCACGAAGACGAGGCGAAGCTGGAAGAAACAAGCAAACGCGTCGAAGATTTGACAAGCAAGTTCGAACTATATCCTGAAAGATAAGATTTTACCCGGCGGCCCTACATGAATGAGGGCCGCTTTTTCCGGGAAAAATCATTACAATATAGCGGTTGCTTGTACAGTGGTTTTTCTGTAAAATTATACGAAGTGTGATTCAACAGATCTTACATATAACAGACAGGTGTTCACAACTCATTTACCTTTAAAAGGAGCGATACACATGGCAAAAGTATACGTATTTGACCATCCATTGATCCAGCATAAACTTACTTATATCCGCGAAAAAAGCACAGGCACGAAGGAATTCCGCGAGCTTGTAGACGAAGTCGCAACGCTGATGGCGTTCGAAATCACGCGTGACATGCCGCTTGAGGAAATTGAAATTGAAACACCAGTCGAAAAGACAAAATCAAAAGTACTTTCAGGCAAAAAGCTCGGCATTATCCCGATTCTTCGTGCAGGAATCGGAATGGTTGACGGCATCCTGAAATTGATCCCGGCTGCGAAGGTAGGACATATCGGACTATACCGTGATCCAGAAACATTACTGCCGGTTGAATACTATGTGAAACTTCCAAGTGACGTCGAAGAGCGCGATTTCATCGTCGTTGACCCAATGCTTGCGACAGGCGGATCTGCCGTCGAAGCGATTAACTCTCTTAAAAAGCGCGGCGCCAAGCACATCAAGTTTATGTGTTTGATTGCAGCTCCAGAAGGGGTAGAAACGGTAAAAGAAGCACACCCTGATGTAGATATTTATATCGCTGCACTGGATGAAAAGCTGAATGACCACGGATATATCGTACCTGGATTGGGAGATGCAGGAGACCGTTTATTCGGGACTAAATAAGATTTTGCAGAGGCACCTCTTTTAAAAGAGGTGCTTTTTTTCGTTATGGAATTAGAATTATTCTAGTTCGCGGAATTAAGGTATGATTTCGCAGGATAATGGTAATTTTTCGCGGAACTCAACACACTTTTCGCGAGATTATATAACGTTTTCACGGAATAGATGTACTCTGAATATAAAACTCCCTAAAAAGAAACGCTATGTTAAAAAAGGGGAGCTATTTTTCATGAAAAAACTTATTTTATTAATAATTGTCCTAGCATTGGCAATCCTCACTGCATTTCAACCGCAAAAACTGGAGCTCCCGCCGATTCCTCAAGAAGATCCCCAGACTGAGAAAGTTGCTATCGTGCTGACGGAGCAGCCGGTCGAAGAACTACAAATCAAAAATCAGCTAAAAAACCTAAAAAACACAAAGCTTCGCCGCATTTTCAAGCATGCGGTAAATGGATATTCCGTTAAGGGGCCTATCTCCGAGCTTCAACAGCTTGAACAGTCGAATGACATCCAATTTTTATCCGAAGTTAACACGTACAAGGTGGAGAACTCAGCCCATCTGCCAAATCGATACAAGCCAAGCGAAAGCTTTATCGATAATTTTGAGTTGATTGGAACGGAAGCGGTCCGCGGGCTTCTTGATGAAAAAGGCAATCGCCTTACAGGGAAGGGTGTGACGATCGGGGTAATCGACACGGGGATAGATTATGAGCATCCTGACTTGCGGAGAAGTTTTTCCGGAGGACATGATTTGGTCGATGGCGATGATGACCCGATGGAAACGAAGGGTGCCGGCTTTAGAAGCACCCTGCACGGAACGCATGTGGCAGGTGTCATCGCGGCGAACGGAAGAATGAGGGGGATGGCTCCCGATGCGAAAATAGTTGCCTACCGGGCGCTTGGACCAGGAGGGAGTGGAACGACCGAACAGGTCATAGCTGCTATCGATGAAGCGATAAAAGACAAAGTGGACGTCCTGAATCTTTCGCTCGGAAATGATGTCAATGGCCCGGACCTTCCTATCAGCCTGGCGCTCAATAAGGCGGTCGATGAGGGAATCGTCGCAGTCACTTCATCCGGGAATTCTGGTCCAAACCGGTGGACTGTAGGTTCGCCAGGCACGGCTTCAAAGGCCATCTCGGTAGGGGCCTCAACGCCTCCAATGCAGGTGCCTTATGTCAACGCCCCAGGACTATCTAAAGAAATACGGCTAGAACTTTTACAGGGATCGGACAATTGGAACATTACCCAAAGTGAACAGCTTGTTATTGCAGGGCTGGGAACGAAAGAAGAAATGAATGATGTAAGGGATAAGCTCGTGCTAGTCGAACGGGGTAAGCTGACTTTTACCGAAAAAGCGAAGAATGCATTGGAAGCAGGTGCAATCGGCGTGATTATCTATAACAACACAAAGGGAACATTCTTTGGAAACCTCGAAGAAAACCTGCCAATCCCAGTGGCCGCAATCAGTAAAGCAGAAGGATTGGCGCTAAAAAAACAGCTTAATAAAAACTCAATGCTGATTCGCATGAAATTAATAGAAGAAAAAGATATCCTTGCTGATTTCAGCTCTCGCGGTCCGGTGACAGTCACATGGGAAATCAAGCCGGATATTGTCGCTCCCGGCGTTGCGATTAACAGTACGATTCCCGGAGGCTACCTCCCGCTTCAGGGAACAAGCATGGCAGCGCCCCATATTGCAGGAGCAGCAGCGCTGATCAAGCAAGCCCATCCAGATTGGACCCCGGCTGAAATCAAGGCAGCAATTATGAACACTGCCAAGGATATCAGCGACCGTGACGGCAAGAGGTACCGGACCTTCGAGCAGGGAGCAGGAAGGATCCAGCTGGATGCAGCGATCAATACGGAGAGCCTGGTCATTCCAGGTTCACTGCAATTCGGTAAATTCCAGCTTACCGATAACATGCATCGTCACTCTGCGAAGCTTACAGTCAAAAATACAGGTTCAGACACTAAAAATTATTCATTTTCGATTCCCCAAAAAGAAAAGGGAATTGAATGGGAGCTTCCGATGAGCTTTTCGCTGAAACCGAATGAAGCCAAAAACGTGGAGCTTGCGATGAAAGCCACTCCGGATTTGTTAAAAGATAAAATCCATGATGGCAGCCTTGTTATGGATGATGGGAAAAACGAGATAAGGATTCCATACTTGTATGTTCTGGAAGAACCTGATTATCCGCGGGTGATGGGCTTCGACTTCGCCCCGGCAGATAACGGCAAGGCTTATCGTTATGAAGTCTATTTGCCTGGAGGAGCAGACGAATTTGGCATAGCGCTTTTTGATCCGGATCAATACCGCTTCGTCGGATTCCTTGATTGGGGAAGAAAACTGGAAAAGGGAATGGTAGGAAAGGAAATACCTCTGGAAAAATTGCCGGAGGAAGGACTGTACCTTGCCAAGGTATTCGCAAAGAAAAAAGGGCGAGAGAGCACGATAGACGCCATGATTTTTATAGGTAAAAGTACAAGGATTGGAAAGCACGATAGACGCAGTGGTTTGTGAAATAATACAAGGGCCGGAGAAAAGTAATCCTTATCCGGCCCTTTTTTATTTTCATTAAACTATTGGTGTTCTTCCATAATCTCGGTCACACCTCAAAAACGACATTAATGGAAAAAAACACTGAGAGAATTCAGATAAAAATAAGCTTTAATAATATAATACTAACATAGGGTTACTGGTATATATTTTAAGTGAAAACTTTGTGAATTTTTTCACCGCTATGGATTGACATTGACAATAGCCTATTGTATGCTTACAAAGGGCATAAAATGATAAGGTTTTCAATGTTGATATGCAAGCTTTTTTTGTGAAAATATTGTTTTTTCGGAAAATGATTTTTCACCCCCTGAAGCTCCCATTCTCAAAAGTGAGGATGCGTTTTTTATGCGCCGAAACAACCGCCACCCTTTTCAAGCGATGGCACTCATGTCCGCTATACTATCTCAATTGGTAGGCTCCATTTTAATTGGCATTTTTTCCGGAAGATGGCTGGACCAAAGTCTTGGTACAGAACCGCTTTTCTTAATATTCGGATTGCTGATCGGATTGGCGGCAGGTGTTTATGCCATGCTCCGCCTCATCCAACACTTCTTTTCGGGAGACTAGCCATTTATGGAAATCCAGGACTTGTTTATTCGCCAGCGCAAATACATATTCACCTTGTTGTCTCTATACGTACTCGGGTACGGCTTTACAAGCTATCAATCTGTTTTTGCCGGGTTGATCTTTGGTACAAGCCTGAGCCTTTTTAATTTATGGCTGCTTGCGAGGAAAATGAACAACTTTGGTGATTCGGTTGTACAGGGGAAGAAGGTGCGCTCGCTCGGCTCGATGTCGAGGCTTGCTACCGGAGCGCTTGCTGTGATAGTTGCGATGGAATACCCGGATCGCATAAACCTTGTGTTTACAATTTTGGGATTAATGACAGCTTACATTGTCATTATGATAGATTTTTTTGTCCAGTCTTTTCAATCACGTAAATAGCGGGGAAGAGAGGTGAATTTACTGATGCATCATGAAGCTCCATTATTAGATTTATTTGGGCTTACTTTTAACTTAGCAAATATGCTGATGATCACAGTGGCGTCTGCTATTGTTTTCATCATTGCAGTTCTTTCCACTCGTAAGCTTGCGATGAAACCGGCAGGAATGCAGAATTTCATGGAATGGGTTATGGATTTCGTCAAAGGAATCATCAACAGCACGATGGACTGGAAGGATGGGGGAAGATTTCACGTCCTTGGAATCACATTACTGATGTATGTGTTTGTTTCCAATATGCTGGGACTGCCGTTCTCTGTCGTTGTCGACAATGAACTATGGTGGAAATCACCAACAGCTGACCCAGTCATTACACTGACTCTAGCAGTCATGGTTGTAGGACTTTCCCATTATTATGGCGTCAAGCTTAAAGGGACTGCTGAATACGGCAAAGAATTCTTTAAGCCATTTTGGTTCATGTTCCCGATCAAGATCATTGAAGAGTTCGCGAACACGCTCACACTTGGTCTTCGTCTTTACGGTAACATTTACGCAGGTGAGATCCTGTTGGGTCTGCTTGCAGCCAGCCTCGCTACGGATGCAGTCGGACACTTGGCTGCAGCACTTCCAATGCTTGTATGGCAAGGTTTCTCCGTTTTCGTCGGAGCAATCCAGGCATTTATCTTCACAATGTTAACGATGGTTTATCTCTCTCATAAAGTGAGCCATGACCATTAATATATACCTGTTCATTTAATGGACAAAACACAAAAAACATTTTTTCATACATTAAAGGAGGAACTTTATAATGGGTCTTTTAGCAGCAGCAATCGCAATTGGTTTAGCAGCACTTGGTGCAGGTATTGGTAACGGTTTGATCGTATCACGTACAGTAGAAGGTATCGCTCGTCAGCCAGAAGCTCGCGGTATGCTTCAAACTACAATGTTCATCGGGGTTGCATTGGTTGAAGCGATTCCTATCATCGCTGTAGTTATCGCGTTCATGGTTATTGGTGGTTAATTCATTATAAGAATTTAAGATGGCGAAGATCATTCCGCGCGAACCTTCGCCATTCTACTATGTAGACTTTTGCGGGTTTATATCGGCAGGGGTCGACCTGAATTTGAATGCAAGCAATAGTTTGAAATAAAATCGGGCAAGCCCCTGGATTTGTAACGGGCAGCCTTTAGCAGTGGCTTTGAGCCGTTGGCTTTTTGCCAGATGGCGCATGTTGGACCTTTTTAAATCATGGTACAACTCTTGAAGGGAGTGAATCGAGGGTGTTAACAATGAATTATGCAATGGGAGCGGCAGCCGGCCTTAATACAGGTGATATCTTGTTCCAGCTCATTATGTTCCTTGTTTTGTTAGCATTGCTTAAGAAGTTCGCTTGGGGTCCATTGATGGGCATCATGAAGGAACGTGAAGAGCATATTGCTGGCGAAATCGGAGCGGCTGAGAAAAGCCGTGCTGAAGCACAGAAACTTTTGGAAGAACAGCGTGACATGCTTAAGCAGGCACGCACAGAAGCACAGGGCCTAATTGAAAACGCAAAGAAACAGGGCGATGTACAGCGTGATGAAATCATTGCACTGGCACGCACTGAATCTGAAAGAATCAAAGAATCTGCGAAGCTTGAAATTGAACAGCAGAAGGAGCAGGCTGTTGCAGCGATCCGCGAACAAGTTGCTTCACTATCTGTATTGATTGCTTCTAAAGTAATCGAGAAGGAAATCTCTGCGGCTGACCAGGAAAAGCTCATCAATGAATACATTCAAGAGGCGGGTAATGCCCGATGAGCAACTCGACAGTAGCAAAACGCTATGCCCTGGCACTTTTTCAACTCGCTTCTGAAAAGCAGGCCCTTCCACAGGTTGAGGAAGAGCTTCGCACAGTGAAAGAAGTTGTTGTGAACAATCCTGAATTGACTGCATTTTTAAAGTCTCCTAAGCTTCCTAATGAGAAGAAGAAAGAGGTTTTAAAGCAAGCTTTTGGATCTGTGAGCACATATGTCCTTAATACTCTGATGATCTTGGTTGACCGCCACCGCGAAGACCAAATCGCAGACGTTGCTGACCAGTTCATCGCCCTTGCGAATGATGCAAAAGGCGTGGCTGAAGCAAAAGTTTATAGTGTCCAGCCGTTGACGGCTGAGCAAGCTGAAGCACTTTCAGCTTCGTTCGCGCCACAGGTTGGCAAACAGTCACTTCAAATTGAAAACATTGTAGATTCCAATTTGCTTGGAGGCGTAAAGCTTCGCATTGGAAACCGCATTTTTGACGGCAGCTTGCGCGGCAAGCTAGACCGCTTAGAACGTAAATTGCTAGGCTAAGATTCGTAGATAGGGGTGAAACTCATGAGCATCAAAGCTGAAGAAATCAGTGCGCTGATAAAATCGCAAATCGAAAATTATCAGTCGGAAATTCAAGTGAGTGATGTGGGTACAGTTATCAGTGTTGGTGACGGTATCGCCCGTGCTCATGGCCTCGACAATGTCATGGCTGGAGAACTTGTTGAATTTTCAAACGGCGTTATGGGTATGGCACAAAACCTGGAAGAAAATAACGTCGGTATCATCATCCTTGGACCTTTCACGGACATCCGCGAAGGTGACGAGGTACGCCGTACGGGCCGCATCATGGAGGTTCCTGTAGGGGAACAGCTTATCGGCCGCGTCGTAAACCCTCTTGGACAGCCAGTCGATGGCATGGGTCCAATCAATACAACTAAAACTCGTCCAATCGAGTATGCTGCACCAGGCGTTATGGATCGTAAATCAGTTCATGAGCCGTTGCAGACTGGTATCAAGGCGATTGACGCTCTTGTTCCAATCGGCCGCGGACAGCGTGAATTGATCATCGGTGACCGCCAGACTGGTAAAACATCTGTAGCGATCGATACAATCCTTAACCAAAAAGGCCAGGACATGATCTGTATCTACGTTGCAATCGGACAGAAGGAATCAACTGTACGTAACGCGGTTGAAACTCTCCGTAAGCACGGCGCGTTAGATTACTCTATCGTTGTTACAGCATCTGCTTCCCAGCCAGCTCCGTTGCTATACCTTGCTCCTTACGCTGGTGTAACAATGGGTGAAGAGTTCATGTACAATGGCAAGCACGTTCTTGTCGTATATGATGACCTTTCAAAACAAGCGGCAGCTTACCGTGAACTTTCCTTGCTGCTTCGCCGTCCTCCAGGTCGTGAAGCTTACCCAGGGGATGTATTCTACTTGCACTCACGCTTGCTAGAGCGTGCTGCTAAGTTGAGCGACGCTAAAGGCGCAGGTTCAATCACAGCACTTCCGTTCATTGAAACACAAGCAGGCGACGTTTCTGCTTACATTCCAACGAACGTTATCTCAATCACAGACGGACAGATCTTCTTGCAGTCTGACCTATTCTTCTCTGGCGTACGTCCAGCGATCAACGCAGGTCTTTCTGTATCCCGTGTAGGTGGATCCGCTCAAATCAAAGCGATGAAGAAGGTATCTGGTACACTGCGTCTTGACCTTGCTTCATACCGTGAATTGGAAGCATTCGCACAGTTCGGTTCTGACCTTGACAAAGCAACTCAGGCAAAACTTAACCGCGGTGCCCGTACGGTAGAAGTACTTAAACAAGATCTTAACAAGCCACTTGCTGTTGAAAAGCAAGTAGCAATCCTATATGCACTTACTCGCGGCTTCCTAGACGATATTCCATTGCAGGATATCCGCCGCTTCGAAGGTGAATTCCTTTCATGGTTAGACCACAACCATACAGAAGTGTTAGATCATATCCGTTCAACGAAGGAACTTCCTTCAGACGACGATATGACTGCTGCAATCAACGCTTTCAAAAAGACGTTTGCGGTATCTGAATAATAAGTGATGCAGGAACCAGCCTCATACTGGTCCTGCCTGACCTTGGACTAACAATTCTTTTGTAAAAGGGTGGTGAGAACCGAAATGGCATCTTTACGCGATATAAAAAACCGTATTACTTCGACTAAAAAGACGAGCCAGATTACCAAGGCAATGGAGATGGTATCCGCAGCTAAATGGAACCGTGGAGTCATGAACGCGAAAGCATTCGTTCCTTACATGGAAAAAATCCAGGAAGTGACTGCCTCAATCGCAATGGGCAGCAAGGATTCCAACCACCCAATGCTGAACAGCCGTCCAGTCAAGAAGACGGGATATCTAGTGATTACATCTGACCGTGGTCTTGCAGGTGCTTACAACAGTAACGTCCTGCGCCAGCTGTATCAGACAATCCAGCAACGCCATAAATCAAATGATGAGTTTGCGATCATCGCGATCGGACGTGTCGGCCGTGACTTTTTCCTGAGCCGTGGCATGAACGTTGTCCTTGATATCGTAGGCATCGCTGACCAGCCGTCTTTCGCGGAAATCCAGGATATCGCCAGCAACACAGTTGGCATGTACTCGGATGGTACATTTGATGAACTATATATTTACTACAGTCATTACGTCAGCGCGATTGCACAAGAAGTAACGGATAAGAAGCTGCTTCCATTAACGGATATTGGCGGAGCTTCAACAAAGCTTACTTCTTATGAATTCGAACCAAACGCTGAGGAGATCCTGGAAGTTCTCTTGCCGCAATACGCAGAAAGCTTGATTTACGGAGCACTGCTTGATAGCAAAGCAAGTGAACACGCTGCTCGTATGACAGCCATGAGAAACGCAACGGACAATGCGAAAGAGCTGATCAATTCCCTCAGCTTGAGCTACAACCGCGCGCGTCAGGCTGCTATTACCCAGGAAATCACCGAAATCGTCGGTGGAGCTGCAGCACTCGAATAGATTTTCCAATGATAACAGGGGATGTGGCTTGATGCCGCATCCCATCATGATGTATATATTTCAACTAGTACGATAGGAGGGAACAAGATGAACAAAGGACGCGTTCTCCAGGTTATGGGTCCGGTTGTTGACATTAAGTTTGAAAGCGGCAATCTTCCAGAGATCTATAACGCTTTGAAAATTGTAACCAGCGATGCGGATGTGAACATCGAACTAACTCTTGAAGTAGCCCTTCACTTAGGCGATGACACAGTTCGTACAATCGCGATGTCTTCCACAGACGGCCTTAAGCGTGGCGTCGAAGTATTAGATACAGGTGCTCCAATCTCCGTTCCGGTTGGGGACGTAACACTAGGACGTGTATTCAACGTATTGGGTGAGTCAATCGACCTTGACGCTCCAGTTGCTGCTGATGCACGCCGCGATTCAATCCACAGGGAAGCTCCAACATTCGAACAGCTTTCAACTGAGGTTGAAATCCTTGAAACAGGGATCAAGGTAGTTGACCTTCTTGCTCCATATATCAAGGGTGGTAAGATCGGATTGTTCGGTGGTGCCGGTGTAGGTAAAACCGTTCTTATCCAGGAATTGATCAACAACATCGCTCAAGAGCACAGCGGTATCTCCGTATTCGCAGGTGTTGGTGAGCGTACACGTGAAGGTAACGACCTTTACCATGAAATGACTGACTCTGGCGTTATCAAGCAAACTGCGATGGTATTCGGTCAGATGAACGAGCCGCCAGGAGCACGTATGCGTGTTGCCCTGACTGGTCTTACTATGGCAGAATACTTCCGTGATGAGCAAGGACAGGACGTTCTTTTCTTCATGGATAACATCTTCCGTTTCACGCAAGCAGGTTCTGAGGTTTCTGCCCTACTTGGCCGTATGCCATCAGCGGTAGGTTACCAGCCGACTCTTGCAACTGAAATGGGTAAATTGCAGGAACGTATCACATCTACTAACGTAGGTTCTGTTACTTCCATCCAGGCGATCTATGTACCAGCCGATGACTACACTGACCCGGCTCCGGCTACAACTTTCGCTCACTTGGATGCAACAACAAACCTTGAGCGTAAGCTTTCTGAAATGGGTATCTACCCTGCAGTGGATCCACTTGCTTCGACTTCACGTGCATTGACACCTGAAATCGTTGGCGAAGACCACTATTCAGTAGCTCGCCGCGTACAGCAAACATTGCAGCGTTACAGAGAACTTCAGGATATCATTGCGATCCTTGGTATGGATGAGCTTTCTGACGAAGATAAGCTGACTGTACACCGCGCTCGCCGCATCCAGTTCTACCTGTCACAAAACTTCCACGTAGCTGAACAGTTCACAGGACAGAAAGGTTCTTACGTGCCAGTTAAAGAAACAGTTAAAGGATTCGCTGAAATCCTTGACGGCAAATATGACCACCTTCCAGAAGATGCATTCCGCCTAGTTGGCCGAATCGAAGAAGTTATCGAGAATGCAAAACGTATGGGTGTAGAGGTCTAATAACGGACCAGGAGGGTAAAAAATGAAGACGATTAAAGTCAGTGTTGTTACTCCCGATGGGCCGGTGTATGAATCAGATGTTGAAATGGTAAGCACAAAAGCGAGCACAGGCGAGCTTGGAATCTTGCCAGGCCACATTCCTATGGTTGCACCGCTACAAATTGGCGCTGTCCGTTTGAAAAATGGCAGCAATAACGAGTTCATTGCAGTCAGCGGCGGCTTCCTCGAGGTCCGTCCTGAGCAGGTGACCATCCTTGCTCAATCTGCTGAACAATCATCTGAAATCGATCTTGAACGTGCACTAAAAGCAAAAGAACGCGCTGAGCAGCGCCTGCATGAAAGAAAGCAGGAGAACATCGACTTCAAGCGTGCAGAACTTGCCCTGCAGCGTGCGATCAACCGTATTTCAGTTGCAGAACGCAGAATTTAATTTTAATGATTCGATCAACACCCTCCGGGACGCCGGAGGGTGTTTTTTATTGCGTAGCGTGGCGAACCTGCTTCCAGTATCCTTGCAAATTTGGGCGCAGATTCCGTTTCGCCAATAAAGTTGTGAAAACCGCCAATAAAATCTGATTTTCGCTAATAAAAATTTTTTTTCGCCAATAAATCGGAATAATCGCCAATAAAAGTGTGAAAACCGCCAATAAAACTAAACACCAGCAAATTCACCCTCCAATTTTCAGTAGAATTCCTTACTTCAACCATACATTTAATCAAAATCAGAAGAGTTCTTCCTTCCAAGCCACTGATTTATAAGCAAAATTAGAAGAACTCAGTACTCATTCACCTCTTCCACGCAAAAATCACAAAAATGTTCGCCAAAAACAATTCAAAGTCAATCTTCCAAAAGAGATTGCCACAATGTTGACAAACGTCACTGACAACTTAACCCAAAATGTATTTAATATAAAATGTAACCGATTGTCTTATTTTAGGAGCAGTGGATACCGAAACAAGGGGGCTGCACACTCCAAATTGATGCGCTGCCACGGCAATAAAAAGCATGGTGAAAACAATGAGAATAAATTGCCTTCTGTACAACTAAGTATGGAAGGGGACGACTCTTTCCAGCGGGGAATCCAACCATCAATCAGAAACTATTTTTCTATTGAAAAAGGCTTGGAAGAAGGTTGCCAGATTGTTCAAAGGCTTGTCGACACACTATTGTAACAATGGTATAATTGTTATCGGTTACAAGATTAAAAAGTATGAAAATTTCACAACATTGGAGGGATGGGCATGGAGCAGTTGAATCTATATCAAAATAACTATTTGATAGTCTTTGTGTTCCTATGTCTCGGGGTATTGCTTCCAATCGTAGCCTTGTTTGTGGCTAAGCTTTTGAGGCCGAAGTACAAGCAGGACGAGCGGAAATATACCACCTACGAGAGCGGGATGGAACCGTTCAGTGATGCGCGGGTCCAGTTTAATGTCCGTTATTATGTTTTTGCTCTTATGTTCGTTATTTTTGATGTAGAAACAGCGTTTTTGTATCCATGGGCTGTCGCCTATGAGAAGCTGGGAATCTTCGCATTGATCGAGATGCTGATTTTCGTCGTAATGCTTCTCATCGGACTCATCTACGCATGGAAAAAGAAGGTGCTAAAATGGATTTAAAGTTGGATGATTTCTCACCTGAAGAAGTGGCAGAACTCCAAAGGAACGTATTTGTGACAACTCTTGAACAGGTTAAAGGCTGGGCCCGCAGCAACTCGATGTGGCCAATGACTTTCGGTCTTGCGTGCTGCGCGATTGAAATGATGGCATCCAGCTCGGCTCACTATGACCTGGACCGTTTCGGGACATTCTACCGGAACTCACCTCGTCAGTCTGATGTCATGATTGTTTCTGGTACCGTAACGAAGAAAATGGCTCCGACTGTCCGCAGGCTGTACGACCAGCTGGCAGAACCAAAGTGGGTAATCGCGATGGGTTCATGCGCGACAGCAGGCGGTCCATATGTAAAATCATACTCAGTTGTAAAAGGTGTCGATCAGATCGTGCCGGTCGATGTTTACATACCGGGTTGCCCGCCGAATCCAGCAGCATTGATTTACGGGATTAATAAATTGAAAGAGAAAATCCGTTATGAGGCGAAAACCGGGAAGAAGGTGATCTAACCGATGAGCGGGGAAAAGGATTTAGAGCAGATAAAGAGAGAAGCAGCCCAAAAAGCAAAAGAGCTTGCAAAGCAGCGTCAGGCAGCTAAACAAGCAGGGGAAGGAAATGACCCGAAAGAGGTTGCCGACAAAGTCGCAGAACCTGAAGTGAAGCAAACCGAGGCAAAGGCAGAAGCACCATCAAGTGACGATGCTGAACTCGCTAAAAAGAAAGCCGCCGCAGCAGCGAAGGCGAAAGCAGCTGCACTGGCGAAAATGAAAGCGACTGGCCAGGCCGCAGATGAAGCGTCAGAAGCCAAAGAAGAAGTATCGGCTCCGGTAGAAGGTCAAGATGCTGAATTAGCCAAGAAAAAAGCCGCCGCAGCAGCAAAAGCGAAAGCCGCCGCTCTTGCAAAAATGAAAGCAACCGGCCAGGTGGAGGAAAACGCTGAAGTTGAAACTCCAGCAGCCACTGAAGCTTCAGCAGGCGACGACGATGACCTTGCGAAAAAGAAAGCCGCAGCCGTAGCGAAGGCAAAGGCAGCAGCGGCAGCGAAGAGGAAAGCGCAGGCAGAAGCAGGCGGAGAAGCAGAGGCTCCAGCAGGCGACGACGATGACCTTGCTAAAAAGAAAGCCGCAGCGGTAGCGAAGGCTAAGGCAGCAGCGGCAGCGAAAAGGAAAGCTCAGGAGGCAGGCGGAGGAGCAGAGGCTTCAACGGACGATGATGATCTTGCGAAAAAGAAAGCCGCAGCCGTAGCAAAAGCTAAGGCGGCCGCAGCAGCGAAAGCAAAAGCCGCAGCCGGCGGAGGTTCCGCTGACGATGAAAAAGCGAAAGCGATTGCCGCAGCTAAGGCAAAAGCAGCCGCTGCAGCGAAAGCGAAATCAGCAGCTGGCGCAAAAGCAGGAGCAGAAGAACCTGTTGAAGAGAAGAAGCCATCTCCTAACCAGCCTTACTTAGATAAATATGTAAAAGTGATCACAGACAACCTTGGTGATAATATTTTGGAAGATTCCTATATTAATCCTCTTTCAAAGGATGTCCCAACGCTTGTCGCGAAGAAGGAATCTTATTATCGCCTGGCTGAATTCCTGAAGTACAACGAACTATTAGGCTTTGATTACCTATCAGAGATACACGGTACTGATTTCCAGACACATATGGAAGTGTATGTTCACTTGTACTCATACAAAAACAGGCAGTCAGTTGCTTTAAAGGTCAAGCTTGACCGCGATAACCCTGTTATTCAGTCCGTCCAGCCACTATGGGCAGGAGCTGATTGGCCAGAGTGTGAAGCGTATGATTTGCTTGGCATCAAATTCGAAGGCCATCCAAACCTCCATCGCATCATGCTTGGTGAAGACTGGGTAGGCCACCCGTTAAGAAAAGACTATGAACCGTATGATGTGGAGGTGTAGCCCGTGATACGCACAGAAGAAATGCTCTTGAACGTGGGCCCGCAGCACCCTAGTACACACGGTGTATTCCGCCTCGTTCTGAAAATTGACGGTGAAATTATCGTTGAAGCAAAGCCGGTGATCGGTTATTTGCACCGCGGGACTGAAAAGCTAGCCGAAGACCTGCAATATACACAGATCATTCCGTATACAGACCGGATGGACTATGTTTCGGCGATGACGAATAATTATGTAATCGTCCATGCAGTCGAAACGATGATGGGCTTACAGGTTCCTGAACGCGCCGAGTATCTAAGGATACTGGCAATGGAATTGAACAGGGTTGCCAGCCACTTGCTGTGGTGGGGAACATTCATTCTCGACTTCGGTGCCACAAGCCCATTGCTTTACGCATTCCGTGACCGCGAGATGATCCTGAACCTGTTGAATGAACTGTCTGGTGCTCGTCTGACGTTCAACTACATGCGTGTAGGCGGAGTCAAATGGGATGCTCCGGAAGGCTGGATTGAAAAAGTGGCAGAGTTTGTCCCTTATCTGAGAGGCCAGCTGAAAGGCTACCACCAGCTTGTATCAGGAAACGAGATCTTCCTCAACCGTACAAAGAACATCGGTACATATACAAAGGAAGATGCCATCAATTACTCATTGAGCGGACCGAACCTGCGCTCAACAGGCGTAAAATGGGATCTGCGCAAGGATGAGCCGTATTCAATCTATGACCGCTTTGATTTTGACGTTGTCACTCGCGAAGAAGGCGACGCACTTGCCCGTTACCATGTAAGGATGGGCGAAATCGAAGAATCACTGAAAATCATCGAACAGGCTGTGCAGCAATTCCCGAAAGACGGAGAAATCATAGCCAAAGTTCCAAAAATCATCAAGGCTCCAAAAGGGGAAGCGTTTGTCCGGATCGAAGGCTCACGAGGCGAAATCGGCTGCTATATTTCCAGCGATGGCAAAAAAGAGCCGTACCGTCTCAAGTTCAGAAGACCGAGCTTCTATAATCTGCAAATCCTCCCTAAACTGCTCGAAGGTGAAAGCATCTCAAATCTGATTGCAATTTTAGGAGCGGTTGATATCGTTCTTGGGGAGGTAGACGGATAATGGTTCAGGAGCTACTCGAATCAAGCGCAGGCCTCATGAATTTCAGTATTTTCTTCGTCCTGGCTGTCGTCCTGCTGTTCGTAATCCTTGGATTCGTAACAATGGCGATTCTGGCAGAGCGGAAAGTGCTTGGTTTTATGCAGGGCCGTTACGGTCCATCCCATGTCGGCGGTAAATGGGGGCTGTTGCAATCCGTTGCCGACGTTGTAAAGCTACTTGTAAAAGAAGACTTAATACCAAAAGCAGCGGATAAGCCGCTGTTCATTATCGCGCCAGTCATCGCATTCGCGCCGTCCTTCATGGTCATGGCGACGATTCCGTTGACTGACAAATTGCAATTTGCTGACTTGAATGTCGGATTTCTGTATTACATCGCCATTTCAGGGCTGACAATCGTCGGCATGCTGATGGCAGGCTGGGCATCCAATAACAAATACTCATTGCTTGGCGGTATGCGTGCCGCGGCACAAATGATTTCCTATGAAATCCCGCTTGTCATGAGCGTTATTGGTATCGTCCTGTTGACAGGCAGCCTCAATCTTAATGAGATTGTTGCAGCACAAGGTGACAGTGGCTGGTTCATCCTATGGCAGCCAATCGCGTTCATCGTGTTCTTCATTGCTGCTACTGCCGAACTGAACAGGGTTCCATTTGACCTTGCAGAAGCGGAAAACGAGCTTGTTGCCGGTTTCCACACAGAGTACTCTGGCTTCCGCTGGGCGATGTTCATGCTGGCTGAATATGTGTATATGTTCGCAATGTCTGCGTTGATCACTGTTTTATTCCTTGGAGGCTGGCTGCCGCTGCCGTTCCTCGGCTTCATTCCAGGAGCTGTATGGTTCGCGCTCAAGTTCAGCTTAGTGGTTTACATCCTCATCTGGTTCCGTGCTACGTTCCCGCGTATCCGCGCCGACCAATTGATGGAGTTCGCATGGAAAGTGCTTCTGCCGGTAGCGCTGGCAAACATCTTCCTTACTGCTTTGATTAAAGAATTTTTTCTAAAATAGGAACGGAAGCAGCATTGCTTCCTGCATTAAAGGGGTGAATTACGTGCTAGGATGGACTAAAGGATTAGCTTATACCCTTAAACAATTGACTCGCGAAAAGCTGACTTACGATTATCCGAACGAACCGATTCCGCTTCCTGACAGGTTCCGCGGGATCCAGAAGTTTTATCCTGAAAAATGCATCGTCTGCAACCAGTGTGCCAATATTTGCCCGACAGATTGCATTAACTTGACTGGTAAAAAGCATCCTGATCCAACGAAAAAAGGCAAAATCATTGATACGTATGATATCAACTTCGAACTTTGCATCCTCTGTGACCTGTGCACAGAAGTTTGCCCGACTGAAGCGATCATCATGACGAACAATTTTGAGCTTGCTGAATACAGCCGGGATGATTTATTCAAGAACCTGGAATGGCTTGACGAAAATGATGAGAATATACGGAAGGTGAATAAAGCATGACGTTAACAGGCGAATTCTTTGCGTTTATGTCACTTGCTTTAGTGGCGGTAATCGGCGGCGTGCTTTTATTGAACCTCACCAAGGTGATCCACATGGTCGTAGCGCTCGTCTTTACTTTCGTCAGTATTGCAGGTATTTATGTGTTGCTGTCCGCCGAATTCCTGGCGGTCATCCAAGTCATGATCTACTCCGGCGCCATCACGATCATGATGTTGTTCGGAATCATGCTCACCCGCCACCATGGTGACGATGCTGAACCAAAAGGCGGTATGCTGCGCAAGCTTGCACTGCTGCTCGGCGTAATTGGCTTTGGCGCCGCTGTTTATTTCGGAATTTACGATTTGAATTTCGAAGCAGTACCAAATACACTGCATGAAAATAACACAGAACAAATCGGGATATCACTGTTCTCGCAATACATCATCCCGTTTGAACTGACATCCGTGATCCTGCTTGCCGCGCTTGTCGGCGCAATCGTACTGGCGCGAAAGGATGACGAAAAGGAGGGTGATCAGGAATGAGTTCTGTTCCGGTTTCAGCCTATCTAGCTCTTGCACTTATTCTTTTTTGCATCGGCCTTTACGGTGCCCTGACAAAAAAGAACACAGTTATTGTGTTGATTTCCATCGAATTGATGCTAAATGCGGTTAATATCAATCTGGTAACCTTCAGTAAATACGGAGTGAATCCTTCGATCACTGGCCAGGTTTTCGCGCTGTTCTCCATCGCGGTAGCAGCAGCTGAAGTAGCGGTAGGACTGGCGATCCTGATTTCGCTTTACCGCAACCGCAGAACGGTCAATATTGATGAAATGAATCAGTTGAAAAATTAGGGATTGATGGATTTTTCATAGGCGGCATTTGCCGCTGAAATCAGAAGATTTCTTGTAGCTGGACTGCCCCGTGAAAGACGGGCCTCAATCTGACGGGCGTATATATGATAGATAGCGCACGTTCAAAAAAGGGGATTGTGATATTAATGGAGAATGCTTGGCTCATTCCGCTGTTCCCGCTTGTATCCTTTCTATTCCTTCTGCTGTTCGGTAAAAAGCTTAAAGAAGCGAGCGCATTCGTGGGCATCCTTGCGACGCTTGCCTCTCTTGTATACTCCATCCTTGTGCTGATCGAGCGCTTTTCGGAGTCTACATTCAAAGCTGAAGCCGTATGGCTGACAATAGGGAATCTGGAACTAACTGCGGGCTTTGAAGTAAATCAATTAAACGCATTGATGCTGGTGATCGTGTCTCTTGTCAGCTTCCTTGTGCATACCTATTCAAAAGGGTATATGCATGGTGATGAGCGCTTCCCGGTTTTCTATGCTTATCTAGGACTATTTACTTTTGCAATGCTTGGTCTTGTAATCTCGCCGAATCTTTTACAGACATATATTTTCTGGGAATTAGTCGGTGTAGGTTCATTCCTGTTGATCGGATTCTATTTTTACAAAGAAAGCGCCAAAGCGGCTGCAAAAAAAGCCTTCATCATGACCCGTATCGGGGATGTCGGGCTGTTGATCGGGATGATTCTGTTATTCTGGGAAACTGGCAGCTTCGAATATGATGAAATCTTCGCTGCGGTTGAAGAAGGCGCGATTTCCGGAACGATGATTACCCTGACTGCAATCCTGATCTTCATCGGTGCGGTTGGTAAATCAGGTCAGTTCCCGCTTCACACATGGCTTCCTGACGCGATGGAAGGTCCGACGCCAGTTTCTGCGTTAATCCACGCAGCGACAATGGTTGCGGCCGGTGTTTATTTGGTCGCTTCGTTGTTCCCGCTATTCAATGCGAGTGAGACAGCCATGCTGACGGTTGCAATCATCGGTGCCTTCACAGCGATTTTCGCGGCAACAATCGGCCTTGTCCAGACTGACATCAAACGAGTGCTTGCATTCTCGACTGTCAGCCAGCTTGGCTACATGATGCTTGCATTAGGATCTGCCGGTTATGTTGCCGGAGTATTCCACTTGATGACTCACGCGTTCTTTAAAGCATTGTTATTCCTTGCAGCAGGTAGCGTCATCCATGCTGTACATACTCAGGATATTGAAAAAATGGGCGGGCTTTGGAAAAAGCTTACGTTCACTGGTCCTTTGTTCTTGATCGGAACGCTGGCAATCAGTGGTGTCCCATTGTTCTCAGGCTTTTTCAGTAAAGATGAAATTTTGATTGCTGCATGGGCTCATGGCAATTACCCTTTGTTCTGGCTGGCAGTGATCGCGGCGTTCTTCACAGCATTCTACATGTTCCGCCTGTTCTTCATGGTCTTCTCCGGTGAAGCACGAAGCGAAATGAAGAACGTCCATGAATCGCCTTCCGTCATGACAATGCCTATGGTAGTTTTGGCTGTGCTTGCAGTCGTTGCTGGTTATGTCAATACACCTTGGTTCGGCACATTCCTTGGCGACTGGCTCGTCGAAGGCAATGAAGCACTTGGCCACGGACATATTGAAGGTCCGGGCTGGATCATGATTGTCGCTACAGTTGTCTCCTTGCTCGGCATCCTGCTTGCATGGATGATGTACAGCAAGAAGTCAATTTCACGCGACTGGCTGTCAAGCAGAGCGCCACTTGCCTATGGCATCGTGAAAAATAAGTACTATATTGATGAGATTTATAATCAGAGCATCGTGTTTGGTACGAGAGCTGTCAGCTTGTTCCTTCGCTTCATCGAGCTCTTCCTTGTTGAAGGCCTTGTGAAACTGACAACTGCTGCCGTCCAGACACTTGGTAAAACAGGTGCGAAAATCCAGAACGGCCAGGTACAGACTTACGGTACAATCGCCTTTGTCGGCCTTGCAGTCCTGATTGTCATCTATGCGTTAACAGGGGGGTATTTATAATGGATTTCAATTATTTCCTTACCTTGCTGGTATTCTCCCCTTTACTAGGAATCCTGCTTTTGGCCTTCATGCCAAAGGCGAATGAATCAGGCATCAAAATGCTTGGCGTATTGGCAACACTGCCGTCATTGATCCTTGCGCTGATCGCATACTTTTCGTATCGCGGCGGCAATGATCTCGCCAATTTTTCGGAAAAATTCCGCTGGATCCAATTCGGCGGCCAGGGTGCTGAGCAACAAGGCTTGTTCTCGGTAAACTACGAGCTTGGCATCGATGGCTTCGGTTTGATCATGGTGGTGCTAACAGCTGTGATTGCGACACTCGCAGCAGTCGCTTCCTTCCATATCAAAAAAGAATGGAAAGGCTACTACATGCTGTTCTTGCTTCTCGAAATCGGGATGCTGGGAGTATTCACATCACAAAACTTAATCCTGTTCTTCCTTTTCTTCGAAATAACCTTGATTCCAATGTTCTTCCTGATTGGGAAATGGGGCTATTATGAAAAAGAAAAGGCTGCTTACAGCTTCTTGATTTATAACGGACTTGGCTCAGCAATCCTCCTGATTGTCATCATGGTATTGTTCTCAAGAACAGGCACTTCAAATATCGAAATGCTGTCAGTCATGATGAACACAGAAAACACGCCAATGTTCGCGCCGGTTTCTGAGTCATTGAAAATGGGATTATTGATTGCATTGCTTGTCGCATTCGGTGTCAAGCTGCCAATCTTCCCGCTGCACAGCTGGATGCTGCGCGTCCACGTTGAAGCGCCGCCATCCATCGTCATGATTCACTCAGGGATCCTCTTGAAGATCGGTGCATTCGGTTTAATCCGCTTCGGGATGGGGATTTTCCCTGAACAATTTGCGGAATTAGCAGTCCTGCTTGCGGTATTAGGTGTAATTAACCTTTTATACGGAGCGTTCCTTGCTTTTATCCAAACAGATTTCAAAATGGTCCTTGCTTACTCTTCTATTTCCCATATGGGGATCGTTTTAATCGGACTTGGAGCATTAAATGAAGCAGGAATTCAAGGTGCCATTTTCCAGGTCGTATCACACGGCTTGATTTCAGCTCTATTGTTCTTCCTTGTTGGAGTTCTTTATGAGCGCACCCATACGACAACGCTTGCCAACTTGGGCGGCATGGCAAAAGGAATGCCGCTTGCATCAGGCTTCTTGCTAGCAGGCGCGATGGCATCGCTTGGATTGCCTGGCATGTCAGGATTCGTCAGTGAATTCATGGCATTCCTTGGACTATTCGAAGAAATGCCAGTCCTTGCAGCGGTCGGTACAATCGGCATCATCATGACAGCCGTTTACCTGCTGCGAGCAGTCCTGGCCATCACGTATGGCAATGCAGAACGTGAATTCGTCGGAGTAACAGACATCCGCTCATTTGAATGGGCTCCAGTGTTAGTGCTTATCGGCTTGATCGTCCTGATTGGTGTATATCCAGCTGTTCTTAGTGAACCGCTTCAGGCAACATTAGAGACTATCTTGATGGGAATAGGGGGGTGATGAAGGATGGATCTAGATACACTTCTATCATTTGATTGGGGGACGATGACTCCGGAATTCATCATCCTTGGTGTTATTGCAATTTTATCAGTCGCTGATTTATTCATGCCAAAGCATGTCGACCGGAAAGTTCTTGGCTGGGCCGGCTTTGTAGGTGTGGTGCTGGCGCTGATTTCACTGGTTTCGCTGATTGGTACCGAAACCACATCGATTTTATACGATACATTCCGATTGGATTCTTTCGCAATCGCCTTCAAGCTGATCCTCCTTCTGGGAGCAGCACTTGTCATGCTTTTGGCAATCGACTACAGGACGAATGATGGTCTTGAGGAGTATAAGGGAGAATTCTTCTACCTGTTCCTCACTGCCTTGCTTGGTACGATGTTCATGGCATCAAGCGGCGACTTGATCACACTGTTCGTCGGCCTTGAATTGCTGTCGATTCCTTCTTATGTCCTTGCAGGTATGCGCAAGCGCAACCTGAAATCAAATGAATCAGCAATGAAATACGTCCTGAACGGCGGAATTTCTTCTGCGATTACATTGTTCGGTATGAGCTATGTGTACGGAATCGCCGGAACAACCAATTTAAAAGGAATCGCTCAAGTCTTTGGAGGTCTGAGTGACCCTCAGCACATTTACATTCTTGGACTGGCATTCTTCATGATTTTTGTCGGCCTGTCATTCAAGCTGGCATCCGCTCCATTCCATATGTGGGCACCAGATGTATACGAGGGAGCACCAACTCCTGTGACTGCGTTCCTGAGCGTCGTCTCGAAAACAGCTGGATTCGTCATCATCCTGCGTATCCTGTTATCCATTTTTGGATATATTCCAGTGGCACAGGAAGATGCACAGCCAATTCCACTGTTGTTTGCAGTACAGGATTACATCGCATTCCTTGCGGGAGCAACGATGATCATTGGTAACGTCGTCGCCTTAAGGCAGCGCAACATCAAGCGCATGTTCGCATACTCGAGTATCGCTCATGCCGGTTACATCCTCGTCGCCCTGACAGCCATGTCATTCGTGACCTTCGATGCGATCTGGTTCTACATGCTCGCTTACGTATTGATGAATCTTGGCGCATTTGCCATCATTCAATTGATCACAATGAAAACTGGCACAGAAGATATTAGCCACTTCGCAGGCCTCTACCGCCGCTCGCCGCTTTTGGCAGTGGGAATGGGAATCTTCATCCTGTCACTCGCAGGAATCCCTGGTACAGCAGGCTTCATCGGTAAGCTGAACATCTTCATGGGCGCATTGATGGTCGATCAGGCACATTACGTTCTTGTATCGATCATGATTGCGACAACAGTCGTATCCTACTTCTACTATTTCGGAGTCATGACGCAAATGTTCTTCCGCCCGGCAGCAAGCGACGAAAAAATCCAGCTGCCAGCAGGAACAACAGCCGTCATCCTGATCACAGTAATCGGAACGATCCTGTTTGGAGTCATGCCAAACCTGGCAATCGACTTCATGCACACGAACTTCAATCAGTTCGTGGACTTCATGAGGTAGATTATCACTTCACTAACTGGGAAGTAAGAACAAAGCACGAAACATGTTTCGATTTTGGGGAAAATCAATTCATGGAAACAAAGGGGTAAATTCAGCTGGCCTGCAATGATTGCAGGCCAGTATTTTACTTTACCTGGGTCTTTCAAAAGAGGGGAAAACAAGAATGACGGTCACAAGAAAGAGAAACATGTGCCCGTCAGAAGATGAAAAGAAAAATGACGGTCACAAGAAAGGGAAAAATGTGCCCGTGAAAAGAGGAAAACAAGAATGACGGTCACATGAAACTTTCCGGTTTCTGAAACGTCTAAAATAACAGGTAATCATCTAGTTTATGTTAAAATAGACATGGTAAGGGGGGACCGTTTATGATTACAGGTTTTGGCGGCTTCGCGCTGACCAGCATTCTGACACATCTTGTTTTTATCGCCATTTCATGGTGGGCTCTGCAAGCACTCCAATTTGATAAGCTGCTTCGGGCAAACCATGTTCTTCAAGCCCGAGTTTTATATATTCTAGCTTCCATCGCACTGGGATCCACAGTAAGTAATTTCTTCCTTGATTACCTCCAATGGTCACAGCAGCTTCCGATGATTTTTCAGTAAGGCTCTTTTCGTAAACAATATTGCTTTCTCAATAAGAGTAAAACCGGCACTTGGGTTTTTACGATTTTTTTAAACTTTTACAGTTCAAAACATACAAAGTGATAAAAGTCTGCTAGTGTTTTGGACTTTTAGCCCATCTGCTGTTATTTCTAAACAAATTGGTAAAAAATTAGGTCTTCATACATGTTTCCAAAACGTGAAAACTTGAGTATTATTGTCTTTGTGCTTGTTTTTTGCGTAAGCATGTTTGTTTTTTCACAATCAATGAACACCCGGCAAAGTTGGTACATAGAATGATGTCAAAAAGTGACGAGAATTCCCAAGTATGCGATTTGCTCTCCTGGTAAGAATGGTAATAAGGGGAGAGTGAAAGACATATGAAGAAGATTCCATTTATTTTATCAATTTTTGGCATTATTGGTTTTATTGTGCTTCAAGCTGGGAATAAGACGACTGTAGCTGACGCTGAACATGAAATAAAAACTCTGGCCGCAGTTTTGCAGGACGAAAATATTTTGATCACTGGTTGGTCTATATATGCAAGGGAAACATTGGAAGAGGAAAATGTCGAAGATTTGGTAAAAGAATTGAAGGTCCAGCTTCCGGACTGGACATGGACCCAGCGCAATGGAGAACTCATAGCTGTTTCGAATTCTTCTGAGATGCAGGAAAAAATTAAAATTGTTTCTACGGACACAAACGGGCCGATACATACGTATGTGATGTATGAGGTCAGAGGTCAGCACTGGAATAAAAATACAGAAACCTTTTTAAACAAAAATTTACCAGGCAGAATATTTGACATTTTTCGAGGGAATGCCACAACTTTCTCTTGTATTGAAGGCGAAATCAATGATAAGATAAAATCGGCTTTACCTGTTTATAAAACTAAATTGCTAAAGGCTTTTCAAGCAGAGGAAGTCGAAGGATTGGAAGAAGACTCATTTATTTCCACATCCGCCGTTTCACCTTTGTTCGACAACTCTTTGAGCAATGACCATGAGATGAATATGCAGCTTGGATTACGGAAAACTGATCGATTGGGCGCAAAGACTACCCTCGTAGTTGGCACACCCATCATTACGATTGAATATTAATATAGAGAAATTGGACGCGGAGGGGAATACACTTGGAAAAAATCATCGTCCGCGGCGGACAAAGGCTAAGCGGTTCTGTAAAGGTTGAAGGAGCTAAGAATGCCGTCTTGCCTGTTATCGCTGCAACATTATTAGCAAGTGACGGAAAAAGCGTAATTCGTGATGTGCCAACTCTCTCCGATGTATATACCATCAACGAAGTATTACGTTCTTTAAACGCCGTAGTGGAGTTTGAAAATAACACGATTACAGTAGATGCATCCAGAGAGTTAAAAATAGAAGCACCTTTTGAGTATGTTCGTAAAATGCGTGCTTCTGTATTAGTAATGGGATCCCTGCTTGCCAGGAATGGCCGTGCTCGCGTAGCATTGCCAGGCGGTTGCGCAATCGGTTCCCGTCCTATCGACCAGCACCTTAAAGGCTTTGAAGCGATGGGTGCTACAGTCAAGGTAGGCAACGGTTTTATCGAAGCCGAAGCAGTCAATGGTTTGCACGGAGCTAAAATATACCTTGATTTCCCTAGCGTTGGTGCTACGGAAAACATTATGATGGCGGCTGTCCTTGCAAAAGGAACAACAGTCATCGAAAACGTTGCAAAAGAACCAGAAATCGTCGACCTTGCAAACTTCCTGAACAAAATGGGAGCGAAGGTAAAAGGCGCTGGAACTGGCACAATCAAGATTGAAGGTGTTGAAGTACTGTTTGGTGCTGACCACAACATCATTCCTGACCGAATCGAAGCAGGAACATTCATGGTTGCTTCTGCCATCACTGGCGGAAACGTGCTTGTAAAAGGCGCTGTACCAGAGCATCTTTCTTCATTAGTAGCGAAGATGGAAGAAATGGGCGTTACCATCATTGAAGAAGAAGAAGGTCTTCGTGTCATCGGACCTGAAAAATTGAAAGCAGTCGACATCAAGACGATGCCGCACCCTGGTTTCCCGACAGATATGCAATCCCAGATGATGGCATTGCTATTGCGTGCTCAGGGCACAAGCATGATCACTGAAACTGTTTTCGAAAACCGCTTCATGCACGTGGAAGAATTCCGCCGCATGAACGCAAACATCAAAATCGATGGCCGCTCTGTCATCATGAACGGACCATCCAACCTTCAGGGAGCAGAAGTGGCAGCAACTGACCTGCGTGCCGCAGCATCACTGATCCTGACTGGGCTTGTAGCAGATGGAATGACCCGCGTAACAGAGCTATATCACCTGGATCGCGGCTATGTGAACTTCCACCAAAAGCTAGCAGCACTTGGCGCAGACATCGAACGCATCAGCGAAGTAGAAGAGCAGCCAGTAACTGATAAATTAGTTTCAGACATGAACGCATAAATATAACTACTCAATGAACCGGAGAATTGTGCTTTAATGTATAGTTCTGCGGTTTTTTGATTTTAAGTGGGCGGATTGAGCCCGAAAATTTTGTCCAATTTCGCGAATTAGATTTGCCCGACTTATTATGAGACTTTCGACAGTACAATATGCATTTTCGATTTCTGTCATAAAAGCTTGTCTGCCTCCATATGAATGAATTGAGACGGTTTTCGACCGGATTAATTTCATAATGGAGGCTTTTTCTATGTTAAAATTCAAACCACTCATCGTACTAGCTGCAATTCTATTCGCCGTCACTCTCCTGATCCCATCCTTGCTGGTCCTCCCTTTTATGGAAGATAAGGCAGGCGGAAAGCTTGGGGAAGAACTGCAAAGTGAGGCAAAAGATGTTGCCGCGGTCCCTACAGCAGACTCGGCTGTTGAGGTAGCCGTTTACCGGACAGCGTTGTCAAAGACAGAGAAGCTTCCGCTTGATGAATACTTGATAGGCGTTGTTGCTGCTGAAATGCCCGCTGAGTTTGAGCTAGAGGCGTTGAAGGCACAGGCGCTGTCAGCAAGGACTTATTATGTAAAACAAATGCTGAGCCCAAATAAAGTTGGTGTACCTGAAGGCGCGCAGTTGAATGATACAGAAATCCACCAGGTATTTAAAAATAAAGAAGAATTGAAAAAGCAATGGGGCGTCGACTACAAATGGAAGATCAAGAAGATCGCTGAAGCTGTGAAGGCCACTGATGGCCAGGTCCTCACATTTGACGGTGCACCAATCGATGCCACATTCTTCTCAACATCGAACGGCTTTACCGAGAACTCAGAAGAATACTGGTCAAATTCCCTGCCGTACCTGCGCAGCGTCGAAAGTCCGTGGGATCTTGAGTCACCGAAGTTCCGCAGCCAGACAGTCATGACCGTAGCTGAGGTGGAGTCAAAGCTTGGCGTCAAGCTGCCGAACACTTCGGAGATTGGCAAAGTCATCTCGAGAACATCAGGCAACCGCGTTGCGAAAATCGATATCGGCGGCAAAGTCCTCACAGGGAAGGAAGTACGTGAGAAGCTAAAACTCCGCTCCAGCGACTTCACCTGGGAACTAAAAGGCAGCAATGTCGTCATCACCACCGAAGGCTTCGGCCACGGCGTCGGCATGAGCCAATACGGAGCCAACGGCATGGCCACCGAAGGCAAGACCTACCAGGACATCGTCAAGCACTACTACAAAGGCGTTGAGATCAGCGAGGCTGATAGCATGCTGACGAAGGTTACGGCGAAAAAATAAAGGATAATTACGAGGCCAGGGTGAAGAGCACCCTGGCTTTTTAGCGCGAATGGGATTGGTTTAGGTAACTGTTATTTTTTCGCGGGATTGAAGAACGTTTCGATGTCTGGAGGCATGTGATAGATGCGGCCCTTGTTGGTGCCTGTGAAGGGGAGGCTCAAAGAGATTAAAATGTTAGTGATCGTCTTGGATGATACACCGGGGCAAAGCTCTCTGCACATCTGATTTTTAATAGTAGGACTAATAAGGAGGAAAAATTCTTTTACAGTTTTATGGTGAGCCGTTTTGGATTTATGCTCACAAACAGGACAACGCCAAAACCATTTTTCCCGATACATGCCATATGTTAAACAAGATGGGCATTGAACACCTTTTTGAAGGTCGTTTGGGGTAAGTGAATATTGTTTAAGAATGTCAGGGTAGAGTGGAGAATGATTCTTAAGAAGTGATTTTGATAACTTTTTTACTTCTTTATCAGTAAAACTAGGATTTGGAGTGGTATCGTCTATCTTAAGAACGCGTTTTAATAATACATCTCCTTTTACTATTAAGTTATTCAGGGAGCGGTCACTTACCTTGATAATAGTAGAGGAATTACTGATGGCTACAAGATGGTATATGGGAGGGACATTGAATTTATGGTTCTGCAGCCATCTTTTCAAATGCCAGACTTGCATTCGAACCTGGTTAATTGGATTATCGTATGATTTTTCTTGACCATCCTTTGTTTGAATCATTTGTTCGGAATGCTTGTCGAAGAAAAGGGTGCCGGAATAGGCTTTTGTTTCAATTAGAAGGATATAACGAAGAGTTAGAATGAGGGTATCAATCTGGAAATGCCATTTTTCATCTTGAAGGCGTAAATCCCGAAAGATATGGAACCCTTTTTCGGGTAAAAAACTCAGGCGGTAATCCGTTTGCAATTCGCCCTTATAACCAGCACGCCATGCTTTGTAATCTTGTTCAATAAATGAGAGTTTAGGATGATTTGGTAAGATTCTTTCCATTAATGCCTCATACATGAGAAGCCGAATGGGATAGGTTCTTTCTTTTTCAATCAAATTGGTCACTTCCTTATTAGTTTTTATATGAATTCTTTAATGTCATGGAAAATACCTGCTGATATACCTGTTTTAATATGAATTTTTTATGTCCGAATAACTAGTTTTAAATTATATCTCCGGTTGCAGCGAATATATCTCCAGTTGCAGAAATTTTATCTCCGATTGAGCGGAGTTTATCTCCGGTTAAGCTCATTTTATCTCCGGTTGAAGTTAAAACTTCGCTAAAACACAAAAAGCCAGCCCCAATCACAAGGCCAACCCCTAAAAAACCGTAACTAATATCCAGCTTTAAAATAAATCCAGCTATAATACCCGAACTCTCTTCTCAATCCGACGCAAAACCCTCCCAAGCCTCACAAACTTGCCGCTGAAGTATGCATGGTGGATGAAGTGCGATGCCGCCAAAACCCCAATTACGTCTTTTATAAAATCAATCAGTGTTGCGGATCGGTACGGGACAAAGCTTTGATGGATCTCGTCCAGCAGTCCGTAAAGGATCGCCACGCCCATGAATGCAAAGCTCAACACCGGTGTGAAGCGCCCGGTCGTCAAGGCAGCCACGACGAGCAGCACATACAGGATCCCGAACTCAACGAGATGGAGCGATTCTTTTATAAAACGATCGACACCCTGATTCGGCAGCTCGACCAATGCATTTGCAGGGTTGCTGGACATGATCCAGATTGCCGCCATATAGAACAGCGGAAGAAAGCGTAAAAACCATACTAATAACTTTTTCATGGTGATACCTCACTTTATAGTAGTAACACGAACGGGATGGCAAATAAAATTCTAAGCAATAACTCGAAAGGAAGATAGGCGCAACTGTGTTGGCCAGCAGTTAAAGCATGTCCCAGACTATAGTGAAATCCCTAAAAACCAAGACTTCTACCATCCCAAAAACTTTTTTGCATAAAATCTGCACCTTTGTCGAAAAATAAGTAGTAAAAATTTTTTCAACTCTATGTATATATTTTTTCGCTTCTGTTCAAACTGATTGCTGAGGTGATGAAAATGAGAGAGGAAGAAAAAAGATCTTCTCAAGACAAAAGCAAGAACAGCTTTTTCAAGAAGCGGTGGGTGTATCCAACAGTTTATATTGCTAGTGCCGCAATCATTCTAACTGGTGTCCTATGGTATCAAAACAGCGGAACCGAAAACATTGATCAGTCCGAGTACAAAGCGACTGACATGCCTGGCAAAAAGATGAATGATCAGCCAGCAGTTGAAGTTAACCGCTCGATGGAGAACTTTGTAATGCCAGTGGTGAATGAAGACGATGCTGTCATCCAAATGGGATTCTATGACAATGACGGCGACGCGGCTGAGCAAGAAGCAGCTCTAGTGTTCTATGATAATACGTACCATCCGAACACTGGGTTAGACATTGCTTCAAAAGATGGCAAGGAATTTGATGTAATCGCATCACTAAGCGGTACTGTCACTAATGTCATGGAAGATGCAGTGCTTGGAAATGTTATCGAAATCGAGCATGACAAAGGTATTGTAACACAATATCAGTCGGTTAAAGACTACCAAGTTAAGGTTGGCGACCAGGTTGAGCAAGGACAAGTCATTGCTAAATCCGGAACAAGCCTGATCAATGAAAAGGCTGGCAACCATGTACACTTTGAAATCCGCAAGGACAATGTACCAGTCAATCCGCATGAGTTTTTCAACAAGCCTCTAAGCGCATTGCAGGATGCAAATGTGACAGAAGAGAAAGCTTCTTCTGATGCAGATGCAGGCAAGTCTGAAGATGCTGCCGAGGAAGATGTGGAAGGAAGCTCAGAGGAAGATGCTGAAGGCACAACTCCAGCGGAAGACAAGCCTGCTGAAGGCGGCTCTGATAAAAAAGACGAAGATAAGGACGCAGGAGAAGATAAAGACAAAGACTCTTCAACTGACTCTGATACTTCAAGCAACTCTTAATAAAAAATAAAATTCTGAAATCCGCCTTGGTATAAAGGCGGGTTTTTTTATTGGATTAATAAGGAATACACCAAACTTATCTATTTGGTAATTCTATGGTAAAATCAGACAAGAGGAGGGATACATATGAAACGGGCACTATTTATACTTTTATCGGTCTTCATCGCCGCATTAATTTCCGGCTGCAGCAAAGAACCGACCCCCGAAGAACGGTTTTCCCAGTACGTAAAACTTTGGAACGACCAGAAGTTTGAAGAAATGTATGGATTTTTATCAGAGCAAGCGAAGGAGTCGATAACCAAGGAAGATTTCGTCTCTCGCTATAATAAAATTTACAAAGATTTAGAGATCAACCAGCTAAAGGTCAGCTATAAACAGCCTGAGGAAGAGCAGGAACATGAAGAAAATGCAGAACTTCCTTTTTCAGCAAAAATGAATAGTGCTGCTGGTCCGATCGAATTCGACCACAATGCTACTCTTGTAAAAGAAGAACGTGAAAAAGAAACAAATTGGTATGTCGATTGGAACACAACTTATATTTTTCCCGATCTTGAAGCAGGAGATAAAATCAGCTTCAAGAATGTTCAGGCAGAACGTGGCAGCATCCTTGACCGCGCAGGTAATGGACTCGCAATCAACGGGACAGCTGTCCAGGTCGGAGTAGTCCCTGGCAAATTGGGAGATCCAAAAGAGCAGACAATCGCGAAGCTTTCCGAACTGCTTGATATGTCCGAGGAAAGCATCAACAAGGCGATGAATGCAGGCTGGGTAAAACCTGATCTCTTTGTGCCGTTGAAAAAAGTTTCGAAGACAGATAAAGGACTTCATGAAAAATTGTTTGCGCTCGATGGAGTGACCAGCCAGATGGTAGGGGCACGAGAGTATCCATATGGAGAGGCTTTGTCCCACTTGATTGGTTACGTCGGCCCAATTCTTGCAGATGATCTCGAAAAGCTGGAGGGAAAAGGATACACAGCAACCGACCTGATTGGCCGCAGGGGCCTTGAACAGGTTCTTGAAGAAAAGCTAAAAGGAACAAACGGAGTCAGGATTTCCATTGTAAAAGAAGACGGCACAGTTAAGACACTTGCAGAAAAGCCTGTCAAAAACGGAGAGGACGTTCAGCTGACGATCGATGTTGTGGCCCAGCAGCAGTTATACGATCAGTTAAAAGGAAAAGCAGGTACCGCATCGGCAATCAATCCAACATCAGGTGAGACACTGGCATTGGTCAGTGCGCCAGGGTTTGACCCGAATGAAATGACGCTCGGAATCTCGCAAAACAAGCGGAAAATACTAGAGGATGACCCACTTAAGCCGACGCTTAATAGATTCAAACTGACTTATGTGCCTGGATCGGTGATCAAGCCAATTACTGCTGCAATCGGTCTTGAGAGTGGCAAGCTCCAGCTGGATACAGCTTTTGAAATTAACGAGAAACAGTGGCAAAAAGACGCTTCGTGGGGCAAATACAAAGTCACTAGATATTCAGACGTCAAAGGCAGTATCAATCTTGAAAAAGCGTTGATCTATTCAGATAACATTTACTTCGCCCAGGCTGCACTCGGAATGGGCCAGGATACTTTTACAGAGGGCCTGAAGAAATTCGGCTTTGAAGACCAGCCAGAATATCTCTACCCAATCGAGCCATCGCAAATCGGTAAAATAGACAGCGAAATCAGACTGGCGGACTCTGCTTATGGTCAAGGGCAGGTTGAAATGAATATCCTTCATCTTGCAACCACTTATTCACCAATCGTCAACGAGGGCAACCTTATTAAACCGATTTTGAATATGGAGGATGAGCAGGGACAGGTTTGGCAGGAAGGCGTGGTCAGCCCCGAAAATGCAGCGGCTCTAAGCAATATGCTGACAAAGGTCATTACCGACCCTAAAGGAACCGCCCACAATGGACTGATCGCCAACTATCCGCTCGCCGGTAAAACGGGCACAGCAGAAATCAAAGAAAAACAAGGCGATAAAGGAAGGGAACTCGGATGGTTTGTCGCCTATAACCCCAAATCCACCGACATGATCGTTGCGATGATGATCGAAGATTCCGGTTCAAAAGACGTCGTGACAAGAGTGAAGGGATTTTATGAACTAAGACTGCAGAGTGGAATGTAGGAAAGTCCGGCCGAATCAGGCCGGGCTTTTTTACTGATATTTTTTATTTAGAATTTTCAGCTATTTTGTTATAATATTTCGTAAGACGAAAATATATTGGGGGAATCTGAATGTCTTTGAATACATATCCTTATCCTTCCCAGCGGATGGCGACGGTGGCTCTTAATGGGATGGTTGCTACGTCTCAGCCGCTTGCTGCGCAAGCTGGGCTTGATATTTTAAAAAGGGGAGGCAATGCGATTGATGCAGCGATTGCTACAGCGGCTTGTCTGACGGTTGTTGAGCCGACTTCTAACGGAATCGGTGGCGACGCGTTCGCGCTTGTTTGGGTAAAAGATAAGCTGTATGGCTTGAATGCGAGTGGTCCTGCGCCACAATCGATTTCGATTGAGAAAGTGAAAGAGCTTGGCCATGAAAAAATGCCTTCACATGGCTGGATTCCGGTTACAGTCCCGGGAGCACCATCAGCATGGGCAGAGCTGTCAAAAAAATTCGGGCGTTTGCCTCTTACTGAGGTACTGCAGCCAGCGATTGATTATGCGCGCAACGGGTATCCGCTGACTCCTATTCTCGCAAAATACTGGAAGGGTGCTTACAATGCTTACAAGACTCGCTTCCAGGGCGAGGAGTACGAGGAGTGGTTCCGGGTGTTCGCTCCTGATGGCAAGGCTCCTGAGGCCGGAGAGATGTGGAAATCGGAGGACCATGCGAACACACTCCAGGAAATCGCGGAAACGAATGGCGAGAGTTTTTATAGAGGTGCTTTGGCGGAGAAGATCGCAGACGCGTCTGAAAAAGCGGGTGCTTTCCTGAGTAAAACCGATCTCGAAAACTATCATCCAGAATGGGTAGAGCCGATTTCTGTTTCATACCGCGGTCATGAGGTTTGGGAAATCCCGCCGAACGGGCAGGGAATCGTTGCCTTGATGGCATTGAATATTTTAAAAGGTTATGAGTTTACCCACCGTGATGACGTAAACGGTGTCCACCTTCAGCTTGAAGCAATGAAGCAGGCCTTCACGGATGGTAAGGAATATGTGACTGACCCTAAAACAATGCAGGCGAAGGTAGCGGACCTTCTATCTGAGAAGTACGGTGAAGACGCCCGAGCTAAAATTAATAATGAAGCAAGAATGCCGGAACCTGGTCAGCTCCCAAAGGGCGGAACAGTTTATTTGTCCACGGCGGATGGAGAAGGCAACATGGTTTCATTCATCCAGAGCAACTACATGGGCTTCGGTTCAGGAGTTGTTGTTCCCGGGACAGGGATTGGCTTGCAAAACCGTGGGCATGATTTTTCACTAGACCCCAATCATGCGAACGCACTTGCGCCGGGCAAGAAGACATACCATACGATCATTCCAGGCTTCATTACAAAGGATGGCCAGGCAGTTGGTCCATTCGGTGTGATGGGCGGCTATATGCAGCCACAGGGGCATGTTCAGGTGGCGATGAATATGATTGACTTTGGCTTGAATCCTCAGGCCGCGCTTGATGCACCGCGCTGGCAATGGATCGAAGGCAAGCAAATCGAAGTGGAGCACAACTTCCCGAATCATATCGTGAAGGAACTCGCAGCCCGCGGGCATCAGATGAAGGTAGCATATGATGGCGGAAGCTTCGGCCGCGGACAGGTCATCGTCCGCAATCCAGAAACCGGCGTGCTGACCGGCGGAACGGAAATGAGGACCGACGGCGCAATTGCCTGCTGGTAAATATATTCAAGGTTGTGTGCGTAAAGGTTGTTGTTAAGATCCTAAAGCCGATTTTAACGTAATATAAAGCCATTTTGTAGATCGCATGCTCTTTTCTCCTAACAGGAATCTACTTTGCGAAGAAACATAGTTCATGTAGTTAATAGCAACAAAGTTTGAGAAAAGAGCCTATTCTAATGAAGGAACACTCGATGGCGAGTGTTCCTTTTACTATTCTGTAAAATCATTACAAACGATACAAAACTATGGGAAATATACCGCACCAGCTAAATTTTTTTTTCGACAAACTCATCTGGCTTATATCCCCGTAAAACCTTACCATTACTAACATTTTTTCCACGACCGGAAAAATATCGACATAGAAAACGATTACATTTTTTAGAAATAACGTATTGACCTGCCTGGACATTATATGGATAATAAAATTAAATTTTCTAAAGATTTAGTTAAATAAATATTTATTCATATATATGCAAATTTTCTTGCACAGGAGGAATCATTGTGATTATTTTAATAGGCCTGCTGGTGATTACCGGCATTAGCCTTTTCATGGGTTTGAAAAAAAACAAGTTAATCTACCTGGCAGTCCCGTTCCTAAGCATATTTCTCTATTTCCTCATCCAAATCATCATGGTCCCGGCTCCATTTTTCGAAACTGTGAAATTCATCTTCAGCCTTAGTTAATCCATCAAGATCCCGATTTCGAATTATTAAAATGTATAAATTTATAACTTATTTTAGTGTCTAGCTACAGCGCCTACCCCCTCGAGACGCTTCGATCCTGCCAATGAAGTCAAAAAACGACTTCACTTTCAGGCCCTCCAGCGCTTGTCGGGGCTGACCAAGGCGCTTGCGCTTTTCTAATAGGTATCAACCTTGCCTGGCGCAAGGTTCATATATTCAAATCTATAAAAAAGGGAGTGGGAAAGTTTTTTATTGTTAAGCTGTGTTCGTCTATTCATAAAGGATTAAACAAAGGGGATTAGCAAAACCAAAGGGGTGTAAATGTGAAGAAAATTGATAAGTCAGTTGCTGACGCGTATTTTCGTGAAAGAACCCGTAACATCATTATCTATTTCATCATCTGGTTCCTTGTTTCATTTGGTGCCGTGATGATCGCCGAACCGCTAAGTGAGATTTCGATCGGGGGATTCCCGTTCCACTATTTCATGGGAGCACAGGGAGCGATAGTCACATTCATTATCCTTCTGTTTGTCAACGCCAAAGTTAGCGATGGAATTGACAAAAAGTATGGAATCGATGAGGAGAAAAATGTCCGTTTGAGCGAAGGAAAGAGCCTGGATCACTAAACCACGGGTGAAGAAAAAAAGAGCGTTTGAATAAGGGGGAGAACTTTGGATACACAATTCTTGGTCTCATTATCTATTATTTTAGCTACATTTGGTTTGTATATCGGGATTGCGGTTTTCAATACGGCTAAGCAGACGTCTGATTTCTATGTTGCCAGCCGCGGCGTCCCGCCAATTTTCAACGGGATGGCGATTGGCGCTGACTGGATGAGTGCCGCTTCCTTTATCGGACTAGCGGGTACGATCATGCTGCTCGGCTATGATGGCCTTGCTTATATCATGGGCTGGACGGGCGGATATTTGCTGCTGACCTTCCTGCTTGCGCCACAGCTAAGGAAGTACGGCCGCTACACGGTTCCTGAGTTTATCGGGGACCGATACAACAGCCATACTGCACGCGTCATCGCGGCGATCTCCACGATCATCATCAGCTTCACTTATTCGATTGGGCAGCTTTCCGGTTCCGGCGTGGTTATCGGGCGACTGTTCGAAATCGATGCGAAGCTTGGCACGATGATCGGTGTGGTACTGATCGCAACATATGCTGCCTTTGGTGGTATGAAGGGAATCACCTGGACACAGGTTGCCCAGTATATCATTTTGATCATTGCGTATTTGATTCCGGTTATTTTCATGTCATTGCAGCTTACGAACAGCGCGCTTCCGTGGCTTTCTTATGGTGAGCTGGTCGGAAAAATGGGTGAACTTGACCGTGAACTAGGCATTTCTGAATACTTCGCGCCATTCACGAACGGCACTAAGTGGCAGTTCCTTGCCCTGATGTTTACATTGATGGCTGGTACGGCGGGGCTTCCGCACGTAATCGTCCGTTTCTATACCGTTTCAACGATGAAGGCTGCTCGCTGGTCAGGTGCATGGGCACTTCTTTTCATTGGCTTGCTTTATCTGTCTGCCCCTGCGTATGCAGCATTCTCGCGCTTTATTCTGATGACAAAGGTTGCCGGCAGCAAAATCAGCGAACTTCCTGCCTGGACGAAATCCTGGGTTGATACAGGAAAGCTTCAAGTTGCCGATGGAAATGGTGATGGAGTCCTTCAGTGGAGTGAATTGATCATCTCTAATGATATCGTCGTTATGGCGACACCTGAGATCGCCAACCTTGGTGTATTCGTCATCGGCCTTGTAGCGGCAGGCGCTATGGCCGCAGCTCTTTCTACAGCCGGCGGCTTGATGATTGCGATTTCTTCCGCTTTTGCACATGATATTTACTATCGTGTCATGAAGCCAAATGCAACGGAAAAAACCCGCCTGAATGTGGCTCGTATTTCAATTGTTGTTGCTACAGTATTAGCTGGTCTTGTTGCCCTGGATCCTCCGGGTGCAATTACGCAAATCGTTGCATGGGCCTTCGCGCTCGCAAGCGGAACGTTCTTCCCAGCCCTGATCCTTGGTGTATGGTGGAAGCGTTCGAATTCACAAGGTGTCATCGCCGGTATGCTCGTTGGTCTTGCTGTGACACTCGGATACATTTTCGCGGCAAAGTACGGCGGATTCACGATTCTTGGCATCATCGATACCGGTGCTGGGGTATTCGGCGCAACAGCTGCAATCCTTGCTAACGTCATTGTATCGCTTGCGACTCCGGCTCCATCGCAAAAAATTCAGGAGGAAGTACTCGACCTTCGCTATCCTGAACAGATGACATATAAGAACGGCGAAGTTTGGATGAATGACGATGCAACAAAAGCTTAATAAGGAAATTTGGAAGGCTGTGCAGTTCCATCCCCTGTTCGTGGGGGTGGATGAACGCATGGCCCTTTCCCTTGTCGAGGAATGCGAAGCACTTACCTATGGCAAAAGAGAAATGATGCTCAAGGCGGACACACCACGCCAGGGCCTTTTATTGATTTTACAGGGAATTGCCGAGGTGTTTGTGAAAAATGCCGCCGGCCAGGAAGAAGTCCTTGAAGTCATCCGAAAAGGTGAAATTGTAGGGTTTTCAAGTCTGGCAGAATTCCTCGGATTCTCGAGTGCCGATAAACCGCAGGCCAATGTCGAGGTCAGGTCTGTAGACGATGTTCAGGCACTGTTGATACCTTTTGCCGTCCTAGCAAAAAGATGGGATGATCAGGATGTCCATGATTACCTGCTGTCCCAGGTTTCGATCAGGCTGAAAGATGTTTATGGATCACTTGCGGAGCAGGTGAAAATGGCAAAGGGAATTGGCGAGGGAGAGACGATTTTAGCGAGGGTCCAGGATTTAATGAGTGATAAGGTAGCGTCTGTTTCTCCTGCCACCAGCATTCAGGAAGCGGCACAGCGGATGGTTGGGAATAAAACCAGTTCGGTGCTGGTTGTAGAAGATGGAGACTTGAAAGGAATCATCACCGAACGGGATATTGTAGGGCGGGTGGTTTCGAAGGGGGTATCTTTTGACGGGCCATCAAGGCTTGTAATGACAGAGAATCCAGTGACAATCTCCAGGTTCGCTTACTATTACGATGCCCTATCGGAAATTTTGCTGAACGGAATCAAGCATCTGCCTGTGGTCGATGACGGAGAAATTTCCGGGGTTATTACACTTACCGATTTGCTTCGAAAAAAGAACGACAGCATGATGAGGACAATAAAGAAGATCGAGGAAGCTGATGAAACGAGCCTCCCTGAGATCAAGGCAGCAATCTATGAAATTACCGAAACACTGTTACGAGACCATGTACCGTCTATAGCATTGCTCGATATCATTACGAAATTATACGATCGGTTAATAGGGAGAGCAGTCGAATTATCTCTTGCGGCACTCCGCGAGAAAGGATTTGAGCCACCAGTTCCTTTTGCTTTTTATTTAATGGGTTCTGCCGGCCGCGGTGAACAGTTCATGCTGACGGATCAGGATCATTTCCTTGTGTACGGGGAAACGAGTGAACATGGCTACTTTGAAAAATTAGGAGCAGAGATCACTGCAAGGCTGGAGTCAGCCGGCTACGCTCGCTGCAAAGGCTTGATGATGTCGAGTGAAGAGCAGTGGAGAGGGACGCTGCTGCAATGGCAGGATCGCGTCAGGAAGTGGATGCTGCAGTCCACGAATGAAAACCTGCTGCTCGCGCAGAACTTTTTTTCCTATCGATTCGCTGCTGGGAGCGAACAACTGAACGAGGAATTCGAAGCGAAAATTACCGAGCTGCTCGACCGTTCTAAAATCTTCCTGTATCGCATGGTCCAGGCGGAAAAGGAGCAGGAAATCCCGACGCTGGACGAACCGATCCGCGCATTGTTCAAGCTCGGCAGAAAAAGCATTGATATGAAAAAAGAAATCTTGTTTCCCTTCCACCATAGCCTGCAAATCCTATCGCTATATTATGGAGGAATCCCGGGAACACCACTGGAGAAAATCGCTAGTTTAAAAGAGAAGGGGATCTTCACCGAAGGATTCACAGAAGACCTCAAAGAAGCCTTCAGCCACGTGCTCGACCTTTATATCAGGCAAAGATGGGGGAAGAACGGCGGCAGCTCCGTCCTATCATTCGCCACCATGTCGACCAGACAAAAAGACGAACTAATCCTAAGCCTGCGAACACTACGCGAACTACAGGGAATGGTTTTTGCCAGGTTCTCGGTGTAATATCGTTTAGACAAAGTGCGGGGACCGCGCAGGTTACTAGAAAGAGATCTAACGAAATTCAGATGGTGACTAGCACGTTACTCCGAACACCAGAATGAAATCTGGCATAATCTCATCGAAGACAGGCACATTGAAAGGAGGCTGGCATGTTTTTTCAACGGAAGAATATTTCCTGCCCGCTTACGTATGAAAAGATTCCTTTATCGACTAGAATCGATGATCTTACGTTTGTTGTTTTCGACACGGAGACGACTGGATTTCAGGTGGCGACCACTGACCGGCTCATTGAAATTGGCGGTGTGCCAGTAAGTGGACTGAAGGTGATGGAAAATGCCCGTTTCCAGACATATGTGAACCCGGAGCGACAAATTTCTCGGGAAATAATTGAGCTGACATCCATTACAAATGAAAAAGTTACAGGAGCACCTGTGGCATCAGAGGCGATACATAACTTCTTTGATTTTGTTGGGTCACAAGAAGCGGTATGCCTTGTCGGGCACTATGTCGGCTTTGATCACCTCGTGCTGAAAAGCGAGCTGAAACGTGAAAAGCTTGCGCTTAAAAAGCTGTTCACCATCGATACACTCGACCTGATTGGCTTTATTGCTCCCTCATATGACATGCGCGATCTAGAGCGATACGCGATGGCATTCGGCACGCGAATATATGACCGCCACAGTGCCGTGGGCGATGCATTAACTACAGCTTACCTGTTCACTGAACTCTTGCAGCAGTTCAAAGACCGGGGACATAACACTTGGGGCGAGTTAATCAAGGCTACTGACAGCCAGGCGAGGTCGATGCAGTTTTAAGTGGGAACAGGTATATCGGCCACCGATACGTGGCCGATAAAATATGATTAGGAAAAAGGTATATCGCTCGGCGATTCGAGGTAGATTCAGTCTTGATAAGCTTATATAATGTTGGTGGTGTAAAAAAATGTATTTTAAGCTTTGAAGAAATGTAGTTTTATTCTACTTGTCATGAAAATGGGGGAAATGCATGGATGCCGTGCAAATAGTGTTTTTGGTATTGTTATGGGGTGTCCCAATTGTCCGTTTTATAAAGGTTTACAGGGAAATGGATGAAGAGGAGCAAGCAGAAATCAAAGCCTCATTAAAAAACCCCTTATATTACCTGGACGATGGATTTAGACATATAGGTTTCCCATTGATGTTTTCAGGGATGATTGCTTCCAGCCCCGTTATTCAGCACATCGGGGCATCTATATTATTTATTGGCTGGTTTTATGGTGGTCTTGAACATCTTGATAAAAGTGTTAAACAAAGTGTCGGATTAATGTCATTCGCAGTTTTAATGGCAGGTGTTTATTATCTTATATGGACATAAGAAAAATGCTTAGAGTTCACGGCACTCTAAGCATTTTGTATTATTGAAGATTAATCAAAGCACCATTCTTATAAGCAACGAAAACTCGTTGTCCTGCAAATTCTTCGTACTCCCTCGCCGTCCCATAAGAAACTTTTAAAGGAATGGCTTTTCCATCATTCTCAACCTCAATCGTAAAATTATCAGCCGCTCCGTTAATGATCGCTTCCATAAATTCGATTTCGCCTGGAATAACCAGCTGCTGGCCGATCAGCACCATGTCTTCCTTCAAACCGTTAGCTTGCTTTAATTCTTTCAAGCTTACACCGAATCGCTGGGAGATATTGAACAATGTATCTCCAGGATTGACAATGTAAATTCCTTCATTGTTTTCAAAGCCATGGGTTGGTACTGAAAGGGCTTGTCCAACATAAATCGAGTCATTGACCAATTTGTTTTCTCTTTTTAAATCTATAAGGGTTACACCGTATTTTTTTGCCAGGGAGAACAATGTGTCCCCTTTTTTCACAATATAAATCCCTGCCTCAGCCTCCACAGGCACCTCTAGCTTTTGTCCAGCTTTGATAAGTTCTGAAGGCAGTGAATTCACTTCCTGAAGCATTTCAACCGATGTATCGAATTCCTTCGCCAGGCTGTACAGCGTATCTCCTTTTTTTACGGTATAAAAGGATCCGACCGCATCTGTTTTCTTTTGGCCAAAACCAAGCAGCAATCCCGCTGCCACCGAACCAGCTACAGCTGCACCGATCAGTTTTCTGTTCCGTTTCAAGGTCACTTTCCGCTTTTGCTCTCTGATTCTCTGTTTTCTAGTCTGTCTGTAGGTAATCAAGTCTGCTTCTCCCCCAATGAAAAATAAACTCCTCAACAGAAATTCGATAAGGAACAGGTTTTTATGTACTTAAAACTGGGTATATAGGAAAGTTTTTCTCCTTTAAAATAGTTGTATTTTTCAAAAAACTTCACAATACCTTGTCCCTATTGCTTTTTTCGTGCATATATCCTCAACCAAGCTAATAAAATGTTACAAACCTGACAAAGAGAGTGTTTGAGGTGAGGAGTCGTTTGAACAATATGAGGATTCAGCCGGGGACATGATTAATCTTAGTAATATACGGAAGGAACAACCTTCTGCCGCAAGTGAGTATATTTTGCGGGATGCAGTATTGGCAGATAAAAGCGAGTCTCATTTCACACTTCTCACATCCAATTTAGGGAGGGCGAGTGGTGTGCACGATTACATCAAAGAGAGAACAATCAAGATTGGAAAGTATATCGTGGAGACGAGAAAAACAGTTCGCGTCATAGCGAAGGAGTTTGGCGTATCCAAAAGTACAGTCCATAAAGACCTGACAGAAAGATTGCCTGAGATCAACCCTGACCTTGCCAATGAAGTAAAAGAAATCCTTGATTATCATAAATCAATCCGCCATTTGAGAGGCGGGGAAGCCACAAAAATGAAGTACCGCAAAGAGGAAAGGGAAGAAGAGCCGGTCAAGTGAAAAAGTTTTGAAACTAACAGATTGGAGGGACCGTAATTCAGCTGTGTGATCATTGCCAACAACAAAATGAAAAATGCCCAGCTTAGATTCAGAAAAGCCGGGCATCGCCACAAAAGGCGTGTATGATTCTGCTTTTATACATAGCGGAGGCTGCCGCCTTTTTATTATGGAAAAAATAGGACAGGCCGGAAAAGCCGGAATGGCCTGTTTTACCGTAATCCAGTATTTTTTAATCTTGCTTCCCTTTCAGCAGCCGCCCGCTCTGCGGCTGCCCGTTCCGCTGCCTCGCGAGCCTCTTCTTCTTTTCTTATTTCATTTGCTGCTGCTACAATATCCGGGCCAAGCGAAAAAAGAAGTGTCTGAAGTTCGGAAATTTCCCTGCTTATACTGTTGATGGCATTATTGATATGAACCATCTCCTGTGCCTGCCATCCGCTGTTAAGATTCCCCTTGAAGTCCTGCAGCCTGCTTTTGATTTCATTTAGTTCCTGTGCGTAACCACTGATTCTATTAGCCTGTGAATACGCCTGGCCAACATTAATCTTCACCTGGATCACCTGCTTATGTTTAGATTCTTAGATTATATAATGTTATCCAAAAAAATCCCAATAATAATATATGAATATTTTGGTATTTTTTAGATAAATTTGGGTTTAGGGTATATTTTTAGGGGTAAATAGAACTAGTTTTATTTCTGTTTAAAAGCAAGACCATACCAAAAAACCATATCATCCCTATTCGCTGAAAAAGTGGATAGGACTAATATCCCTATTTTTCCAATTAAGGGGGTAATTAGTTGAATAAAATTCCTGATATTGTAAGATGTTTATATATTTAGAGATGAACCAAAGGTTTGATGTAAAATTACACTTTTTGAACTAAAATGGTAAAAAATATGAAGTTATCACTATACATACTATAAGAATAAAAATATTTTGGGCTGGGGAGGTATGGAGTTGATTCTCACACTTTTTGACCGGAATCGGGCGTTTGATCTCGTGCTGCCCGAACGGGTAACCGGGAGATACATACTGAATACTGAAGATAAGGACCATAACCAGGTTGAAATGCTGGCTGTTGAGGCAGAAGATGGCCGATGGTACTTAAAATCTAATAAACATGCATTCTTGAAAGATACCGCAAACGAAGTACAATCGAAGGTCCTCATAGAACCATTCAAAACGTATACGATTCACCGCAACGATGAACAATCCGCGCTAGTTTATGTCGAGCCGCAAACTGCGGACCGCAATGAATTCACAAAACATATCGCCACCACTAATGTCATTAAAATAGGACGCTCACAGGACAGCCAAATTTGTTTTTCGAATAAACTTGTATCCGGGTCACACTGTGTCATCGAATACAGCAGCGATGATAAGGCTGTGATCAAGGATTTTAACAGTTCAAATGGTACATATGTCAATGGAGAGAGAATCAAGGAGAAGGTGCTGGCAGTTGGTGATGTCATTTTCATCATGGGTCTTAAAATCATTTTCAATGGCCGCCTGCTGTCGCTGAACAATCCCCATAAATCCGTGTTCCTTGACCGAAACTCGTTCAACTCATTCATTGCTGAAAAGCCGGTAGTTGAAAAAGAAATCAACCTCGATGAAATACATATTGAAGAAGAAAATGATCAGCTGTTTTACCGTTCGCCGCGCTTCAAGCGTGATATTGAAGAAACGACGATAAAAATCGATCCGCCGCCGCCACAGCCTAATATTGATGAAACACCACTGATGCTGCTGTTGGGGCCATCAATCACGATGGGGATGGCTTCCCTGTTCACAGGCCTTTTAGTCTTGCAAAACGTAATGAGCACTGACGGGGATATCATGAGGGCGATGCCGACGCTTGTGATGTCAATCAGTATGATGATCGGCACCGTACTCTGGCCGATTTTAACAAAAAAATACGAGAAAAAGCGCCGCATAAAGCTTGAAGGCATCCGCCAGGAGAAATATTCGAAATACCTTGCAGAGATGAAGCAAGTGATTGCAGATGAGTGCAAGCACCAAAGCGAAATTCTGTTCGAAAACCACGTCACCCTTGAAAACTGCCTGTCGAGAATCAAGCGCCGTCAGAGAAATCTTTGGGAACGCGGGATAGGACAGAATGATTTTCTGAAAGTACGTCTTGGAATAGGCGATCTGCCTTTAAACGCAGAAATCAAATATCCTGAGAAACGCTTTATGCTTGAAGATGACAATCTTCAGGATGAGCTTTATCAGATCGTAGAGAAGCCGCAAATATTAAAGGATGTGCCGGTCACTGTCGACCTGACGGAGGAACGGATCAGCGGAATCATTGGCAGAAGGGAAGAAGTGAAGAGCTTTGTCCAGGGGCTGATTTTTCAGCTGACAGCACTGCATAGCTATGACGAATTAAAATTGGTGTTCATTTATGATGAACAGGAGCATGATACGTGGAACTTCGTGAAGTGGCTGCCGCATGTTTGGGATGATGGCAAGACAATCCGTTTCGTTGCCACAGATGCGAACGAGGTAAAAGAGCTTTCCTCTTATTTTGAAAAAGAAATCAGTGCGCGCCAGGTGCTCGCTGAGGAGGACCTTGCAGAGATCAACCAGCATTATATTGTCTTCTCGATGAGCAAGAGCCTCGCATCGAAGGCTGAGATGATCAATCATATTTTAAAAGAAAAGAAAAACATCAAGTTCAGCTTCATTGCCCTTTATGATGAACTGAAAAACCTGCCAAAGGAATGTACGAATGTCATCGAACTAGACAAGAGTTTTTCAAAGATTTATGACAAGGATGATATCTCTGGTAAGTATGTAGGGTTCAACGCAGACAGCTATCTGGAGGAGGATGCCGAAGAACTGGCTGTAAGTTTAGCCAATATCCAGCTGAATACCTCACAGAAAGCCTATACCCTGCCTGATATGCTCACATTCCTGGAAATGTTTGGCGTGGGTAAGATTGAACATCTTAATGCTCTGACGAAATGGAAGGAAAACAATCCCGTCCATACGATCCAGACCCAAATCGGTGTCGATACGCAAGGCGACCCATTCATGATTGACCTGCACGAAAAATACCATGGTCCGCACGGCTTGATTGCCGGGATGACTGGTTCTGGTAAAAGTGAATTCATCATGACATTCATTTTATCGCTAGCGGTCAATTACCACCCGGATGAGGTAGCATTCATTCTGATCGACTATAAGGGCGGGGGCATGGCGAATGCTTTCGAAGACCTGCCGCACCTTGCCGGGACGATTACGAACCTTGATGGAGCCGCGGTCAACCGTTCATTGATTTCAATCCAAAGTGAACTGAAGCGCCGCCAGGCTATTTTTAGCGAAACGAGCCGGGTTGTTGATCAGAGTAACATCGATATCTATAAATATCAGAAACTATACCGCGAAGGACTGGTAAAAGAGCCGCTGCAGCACTTGTTCATCATTTCTGACGAGTTTGCCGAGCTGAAGGCCCAGCAGCCTGAATTCATGGAACAGCTTGTCAGTGCAGCGCGTATCGGCCGAAGCCTTGGCGTCCACCTGATCCTGGCAACGCAAAAGCCATCTGGTGTCGTCGATGACCAGATCTGGAGCAATAGTAAATTCCGTATCTCTTTGAAGGTACAGGAAAAAGCGGACAGTATGGAGGTCATCAAACGTCCTGACGCCGCGGAACTGAAGCAGACCGGACGATTCTATCTTCAGGTTGGCTTCAATGAATTGTTCGAGCTTGGGCAGTCTGCATGGGCGGGTGCGCCTTACTATCCGTCTGACAGAGTTGAAAAGCACAAGGATGACAGTGTTGTGGTTATCGATGACCTCGGACGCATCATCAAAAATGCCCGTATTGATAAGCGTAAGTCTACGGTGAAGAACCCGCCGAAGCAAATCGATGAAATCACAGAATATCTTGCAAAGATGGCACAGCAAGAGGATATCAAGGTACGCCAGCTATGGCTTGAGCCGATTCCTGAGCTCATTTACGTCGATAAGCTGAAAAAGAAATATAGTGTCGTACAGCAATGCTTCGGGTTGAACCCGATCATTGGTGAATACGATGACCCAGCGAACCAGAGGCAGATGGTGATGCGGATGCCGATCACCCAGGAAGGAAATGCTGTCATTTACGGAATCGCCGGAAGCGGAAAAACGACCTTCCTGACGACGATGCTTTACTCATTAATGGAAGAGCACACGCCAAACGAAGTGAATTTTTACCTGCTGGACTTCGGTTCTGAGACTCTTGTCTGGTTCAAGGAGGCACCGCATGTCGGCGACGTGATGTTGTCACATGAAAGCGAGAAGATCCACAACCTGTTCAAGATGCTTACAGGTGAGATTGAACGGAGGAAGAAACTGCTTTCAAATTACGGCGGAGATTTTATCACATACAACGAAATGTCTGGTGAGAGCCTGCCGTCGATTGTTGTGGCGATTCACAATTATGCGGCGTTCTCCGAGATGTTCGAAGAGCTTGAGGAAGGAATTTCGTTCCTGACGCGTGAGGGGTTAAAATACGGGATTTATTTCATTGTCACAGCGATCAATACGGGAGCGATACGCTACAGGCTGCTACAGAACTTTAAGCAGATGTATGTGCTCCAGCTGAATGACCAGAGTGAATACTCGGGCGTACTGGGCAATACAGAAGGAGTGTATCCATCCAAATCGAAGGGACGCGGCATTTTCAAGAGTGATACAACATTTGAATTCCAGACGGCCCATATCACAAGCGATATAGACAATATGTATACCTTCATCACCGATTACTGCAAAGGCCTGCGGGAATCATGGATGCAGCCGGCCGCAATGCGTGTTCCGATCCTTCCTGAGAAAGTCGATCTGGATTATCTGCGTGATGAAGCGAAAAATATGAACAGTAACAAAGTGCCAGTCGGGATTGAGAAAAACTCTCTGAAAACAGCTCATTTCGATTTCCTTGGCAACTATGTAAACGTGGTTACTGCGCTGCAAAATGATCAATGCTCAAGCTTCATGCAGGGAGTTTCTGAAATTTTCACCGCTTCAGAAGGCAGGGAATTGATTGTCATCGACCCTAATGAGCACTTCGCGGCGGGCCGCACGCAGGATTATAAGTATATTTTTGAGACATCCGAACTCGAAGACACTATCGTCTACCTGTTCAATACGCTCGTCCACCGGAACAATACGACGAAGGATGCAATCGAAGCAGGCGAGCAGCCGCCAGTATTCGGCAACATCACCTGCATCATCGATTCCTTCACCGATTTAATGATGTATCTGTCGCCGGACGGCCAGGATAAGCTCAAGGTCTTCCTTGAAAAAGGCAATGGCCTCAATGTAAACCTGATCATCTCAGACAGTGCCGATAAGCTGAGCTCAATCTCATTCGAAAGCTGGTTCAAGCAGCATGTATCGCTTAGCGATTTCATCTGGGCAGGCAATGGCATCACAGACCAGTACGTCATGAAGCTCGGCAAGGTGACAAACGATATGTACCAGGAAATTCCGCCAGGCTTCGGCTATGTCGTCAAAAAAGGAAAACCAACGCTCGTGAAGCTGTTATCCTCAGTACAAAGCAAGCAAGAGGAGGTAGCGTACCATGGATAAGGTGCTCGTAGAGGTCTTCATCCCCGCCTCCGAAAAATCATACGACGTCTTCCTGCCGCTCGAAAGCAAACTGCACGAAGTCGTCCACCTGCTCGCAGGGACCATGACCGAACTATCACAAGGATACTTCTCGGCAACACACGACACCATCCTCTGTGACCGCAAAACCGGCACCATTTTAAACATCAATCAGACCGTTGAAGAGACCGGGTTGATGAACGGGGCCAAGTTGATGTTGATTTAGGGACGTGGGGGGACATGGGGACGGTTCTCGTGTCCCATCGAATTGGCGCGACATAGGGACGGTTCTTGCGTCTCAGAAATTGCGAAGTAGGAACGATGCACGTCCCACAGAATTTGAATATATGACCTTGGGGCGGTTATCGAAAACCGGACCGTCCCTGCTTTTAAAACGGAAGGTGTGGAGACTTTGAAGAAGTGGATCAAGCTGACAGCGGCAATTATATTCGTGATCATGGGAGGTGCGGGGTGTATGAGTTCGGAGAGTAAGGTAATTGAGCATTTAGAAGAGAAGTATGGTGAGAAGTTTGAGGTTGAAAGCACCAAAGAAGGCAGTGTCATCTTCCCGGATATGTATGGAAAAGACAAAGTGATTGCTCATCAAGAAGGAAAGCCTGAGCTTGTCTTCCTTGCAGGTGAAAGTAGGAATGAAGATGGTGTTTACTATGACACCTTCATTTTATCTATATGGTCTAACCAGCTCGACCAGTTGTATCAGGAAAAGGTAAAACAGGCATTTAATGAAGATGTTGAATTCAAGACAATGCTGTTCGTGGAAGAAGAGAAGTACGCTGAGGAAAAGAAAGATTCATCTGTCACTGACTTTTTACAAAGAGATGACAATGGTGCGTTGCTTACTTTGAACATTGCCGTAAAGACCGACGGAGAACCGGAAGTGGAGAAATATTTGGATCCGGTATATGAATTGCTGAACGAGCTTAAGGAATCTAATGCAAAATATTACGGTGTGACTGTCGGTTTTGTGGATAGTTCAGAGAATGTATCTGACTATATGAGGACATCAAACGTGAACAATATTGACTGGTCAAACCTTGATGCGAAGGTGTACGGAACTATTATGGTTGATGATTCAATGGATATCAGCAGCCCTGAGCAGATTAAAGAATATTATCAACCGCAAGAGGGGTGATGATATGTCCCTTGATCAATTAACTGATGAAGAGAAAAATGTCCTGCTGATGTTGTCGTACTATGATTTGCCCAATAATCAGCCTCTTAATGGAAAAAGCATAGAACGAATTTGGGATTATGCCAAAATGAGTGCTGATAAAAATGAGGAAAGCTATAAACAGCTAGAAGCATTTTTTTTAAGTGATAGTTTTAAAAGTTCAAATCTTCATAACATAAAATTATCAGGCTACCAGAACCATAACCCAAATGAAGGCAATAATACTAAAGGTGCATCCGACTCCGGCTTTGTTGGATACGCATTTGAAGATAATAGCGGAAACTCGACTGCTGTATTCAGAGGCAGTGAAGCGATGGGGGATATGGGTCACCTAAGGACGGACTGGACCTCTAACTTTGAAGCATCAATGGGAGTGGAAATAACGCAACAAAAGGAAGCGAATGCATTTTATCAAAAATATCTCTCGGATACATCAGGTGAAAGGCTGCTTCTTGGCCATTCAAAGGGCGGCAATTTGGCGGATTATGTCTTCATTAACAACCTGGATGATAACACCAAGGCATATGTAATAAATGCTGCTCCATTATATTGGTGGTCCTTATCAAAGAAGGAACAAGAGGCGTTAATGGGAGACCGCCATGATTTTATCGTTTATGCGTTTGATCCAGTCTCACAGCTTGGCAAAGTGCCATATGTCGATAAAACGATTGGTCTAAATGAGGATTATGACCTAAAGAAGCCGTTTTATCCCCATTCCCTGACGAGCAGTGCGGGGTTTGATGAGAATGGAAATTATCGAGTATATGAGAACGGGCAATCGTTCGGCAGGTATGTTCTAAACAATATGGTCTTTGAAGACATATTTTATGGACTTTCTACTTCTACACCAATAAAGGCTTATAAGGCCGCTTATGTTGTCGCCAATGCAGCGAAATATGTCATGCATTATACGGCAAAAGCAATGACTGCAGCTGCCCATCTAATCAGGGAGCAGACAGTGAAGCTTATCGTTGGCTTGGCAAAGGCAAAGAGGGAACTTGAGGAGAAGGTAAATTCATTTTTTACAGATCTTATTGCAAAGGCTTCTGTTAAAATTGGCAGTTTTATAGACAGCCTGAACGGCAACAACTTCCCAATCGAACCTTATATAAAAGTTGACATCCCAAGGCTGTTCTATTACGCCAACCGGCTTCGCTCGGTACAGAGGCGTGTCGCTCAGCTTAACGATATGATCGACGATTTGTACTGGGAAGCGGGTGTCATGGGACTGGATAATGTCCTCGCAGCGGATATTGCCTCATCCTTCGATATCCGGATTCCGGAAAGCATCAATTACCTGAACCGGACCGCGGAACTTTTACAGCAGAATGAAAGGTATCTCGCCGGAAAAGCCGGTTCAATCAGGGGGTAAACAATGGACCCGAAAGTGAGAAGCAAGATTAACAGGATTGCGGCGGAAGCAAATGCGATCGCCCGTGAGCTCGAGGATATCTCGAATGGCCTCAGTCATGAATTCAAAGGGATCGGTTCGGTAAAAGCTGCCTCAGGATTGCGGCGTTCTGCGGAGAAATACCGCTATGTAAGCTATAAGTTAAGAAGAATATGACTCTATGGGACATGGGGACGGTTCTCTTGTCCCAGGTCAGACTGGGAACTTTATTCGGCCTCACGATGTTTGAAGATAGAAGAATATGACTCTATTAGACTCACTTGAAAGGAGGTGAAAAGAATGGCAAGATCGATCACTGTTGAACCAGCAAAGCTTGAAACGACTGCTAACAAGATTGACCAGCAGGCAGCTGACTATGAAAGAAACTACAAAGCTCTTTTCAGCGAAGTTGAAGCCATGGCGGCTGCTTGGCAGGGTACCGACAACCAGGCATACACTGCACAAATCAAAGGCTTCATGGACGACTTCAACAAAATGACTCAGTTGATGAGACAGTATTCAGAGTTCCTGAAAATGAGTGCGAAAACATACCGCGACACTCAATCAGAGGTTATTAACCAGGCTAAGAGATTGAGCAACTAATCCTTAACATAACGCAGGAGGTGAAATACATTGGCAGGAGATGGAATCAAAATCTCGCTTGGCGAGGTTAGCAAAACGGCGGGCCAAATCCGCAACCTTAACCAGCAACTATCCACTAGATTGGAAGAAATCAAGAAGGACATGAATGCACTATCGTCATCATGGAACTCTGATGCATCCAACACAATCCGCGGCAACTTCAACTCACTTGCACCACGATTTGAAGAATATCGCCAGGTCGTCGACAGTTACGCCAAATTCTTGGATAACACTGTCACAAACTACAACACCGCAGAAACAGCAATCAACAACAACGCCAGCTCTTTTAAGTAATCACTTTTTACAGAGGGTATGGGGCAAGCGGCTGGTGCAGTTTGCCCTTCTGTAAAATTCGAAATAACCTCCGGATATAAAAAGGTCCAACTGGTATTATATCGGATTCAACTGGTATTAAAAGTCATGCAACTGGTATTATATTGAATCCAACTGGTATTAAATGCGATTTTTATAAAATATTAGAGGCAAAATCATACATAAATTCAAAATTGGAGTCGAAGCGCAATGATCAAACACGCGGATTTTAAATTAGAAAGCTATGGAATCTCAAAATTCCTTTATTATCATGCTGGAAGCAAGGCAGACATCGATGGCAGCCAGGTTGAGCTTTTGAGAACGAGCCGTATTCCGGGAATTCTGCCCTGTAATGCCATTTTAGAGGGAGATAACTGCTTTCTTCGCTATGACATGATTTCCGATAACACGCTTGAAATGCTGAATTCAACTCCAGCATCAAAAGAGCGTCTCTTCAACAGCTTCCTTAACATTGCCGAAACGCTGGTGGATTCTCAAGCAAGCGGACTGGATATCGAGAACTTCGTGTTCAGCCAGCGTGACATCTTTATTGATAATTTTTCAAACAGATTAGTTTTTATCTACCTTCCTGTAAAAAATAATGTTTTTGAAAAGGTATCACTTAAAGACTTTCTGCGTGAATTGCTGCTGTCGTCTCCTTACGATGAAAACGATGATGCCGCATTTTTTATCAAACTCCATAACTATCTGGTCGAGACAGGCGATGTTTCTCCGGAACACCTGCTGGAAAAAGTGAATGAATTGGTCGGAGATGAAGCACTCGTACGGCAGCCTTATAAGATGCCGGAAAAACCGAAGCAGGAAGCGGCACTCCCACTAGACAAAGTGGTTGAGGAAAGCGTGGAGGAAGAACCGGAGGAAGAACCGGAGCTTGAAACCCCGAAAATCAATCCAAATTTCTACAGTCCAGGCAGTGAGGTTCACACCGTGAAAACGAGCGTCGACAATGGCGTGCTGACTTCCAAATATACAAGCCAGAAGAAGGATATTAAAACAGGCCGAAAGCTCGAAATCGAGGAAGAAGTTAACTACAAGCGGATCACTAGGGCAGAGCTTGGAGAGAACAATACGCTGTTAAAAGATGCAGCGAAACTGGGTGGCGGAACATCAATCAACATCCAGCCAGCGCTGACCAGCAGTGAGCCAGAAAACGAGGGTACCACAGTACTTGGTGTAATGGCAGATGTGGATGAGGGCACAACGACTCTTGGCCACTCCGCCCGCAGGCCGTTTTTGATGGCAGTCTCAAAGAATGAAAAAATCACGATTGCCAAGGACTTTTTCAAAATCGGACGGGACCCAATGAGAGCGGACTTTGCGTCTGAAAATAAAGTAATTGGACGGGTGCATGCCCATGTGATCATTTCGAACGGCGAATACTTCCTGGAAGACAATCACTCAACAAATGGCAGTTACGTCAACGGCGTGAAGTTGTCGCCAAAGGAAAAAGTCAAAATCAAGCATGAAGATAAAATCAAGCTCGCGAACGAGGAATTCGTCTTCAGGCTTTATTGATGGGAGGAACAAAGATGGCCTTTCAAGTGGCATACCATACGGACATAGGAATCAAGAAGAAAACGAATCAAGATGGCCTGTTGCTGAAAACGGCGAAGACACCAGAAGGGGAAATTGGCCTGTTCATTATCTGCGATGGAATGGGCGGGCTTTCCCACGGCGAGCTGGCGAGTGCGACGGTCATCCGGGGGATGTCAGACTGGTTCGACAACGACCTTCCGGAGCTGCTTGAGGGTGGCACGATTGAAAAAGAAATTCCCATCAAGCTTGAGGAACGCGTTCGTGAGTTGAATCAAAAAATCCTTGAATATGGCGGCGCTTCAAATATCAAACTTGGCACCACAATCACGGCTTTGCTCATCCTCCACAAGCAGTATTATATCCTGCAGATCGGTGACAGCAGGGCGTACAGCATAAATGACAAGCTTATCAAACTGACCGAAGACCAGACTCTCGTAGAACGCGAGCTGCAGCGCGGCAATATTACCGCAGAACAGGCGAGGATTGACCCGCGCCGTAATGTACTGCTCCAGTGCGTTGGTGCAACCAAGGACATAAAAGTCGTCATCACTTCAGGCGAAGTCGACAGCGGAACGATGTATATGCTTTGCACCGACGGATTTTACCATGAAATCAGCGATGAAGAAATGCTCACAAACCTTAATCCACAACATTTTACCAGTGAAAAAAATATGAAAGAAAAGCTCATAGAACTAGTCGAGCTCGCAAAACAACGCCAGGAAACAGACAATATCTCAATTCTGCTGGCGAAACGGGACATGGGGACGGTTCTCGCGTCCCAATAATAGGGGTGCACAAGAACCACCCCGCGTTTCTGGGAGGAATGACTTTGATACAAATTGGCACGATTATTGATGATAGATATGAAATATTGAAGGAGATTGGGCGCGGCGGCATGAGCGTTGTTTACCTGTCGATGGATAACCGGCTCAATAAGTCGCTTGTCGTCAAGGATATCCGCAAGCGCAGCAACAGCAACAATGAGCTGCTGATCAACAGCCTGGTCGTCGAGGCGAACATGCTGAAGAAGCTCGACCACGGTTCGCTGCCGAAAATCTATGACATCATCGAGTCCGAGGGCGATATTTATGTAGTGATGGATTACATCGAGGGAGAGTCGCTCAAGGAAAGGCTCAAGCGCGACGGCAAAATCCCTGCAAAAGAGGTCATCGAGTGGGCGAAGCAGCTGAGCGATGTACTTGGATATTTGCACTCCCGCAAGCCTTACCCGATCATCTACCGTGACATGAAGCCTGACAATGTCATGCTCACACCGGAGGGCAAAATCAAACTGATTGACTTCGGGATCGCGCGTGAATTCAAAACCGAGAATCTCTCTGACACTACGAATCTCGGAACAAAAGGTTATGCGGCCCCGGAACAGATTTCCGGGAGGCAGACCGACGCGAAAACTGATATTTACAGCCTGGGAATCACACTCTACCACCTGGTCACCGGGAAAAACCTGAGCGAGCCGCCATTTGAAATCCGGCCGATTCGTGAATGGGACTCATCGCTGCCGGAGGGCCTCGAGCATATTATCAAAAAATGTACCCAGGCTGAGCCGGCGAACCGATATCAGAACTGCGAGGAGCTAAGCTATGACCTCGAGCACATCAACAGGCTGACGAAGGGTTACAAGAACATGCTAATCAAAAAGCTGGCGATGTTCCTTGTTCCGGCGGTGCTATTCCTGGCATTCTCAACGACCTCTGTCCTGGGGTACAAAGGGATGAAAAATGAGCAGTTCCAGGATTATATGAATCTGGTGAATCAGGCGAGCATCGCGTTGATGGACGGCGAGCAGACAGAGGCGATCAAGCTGCTCGAAAGCGCAACCCGCGTTGATAACGGACGTCCGGAGGCTTACATCAATCTGCTTGATTTATATATTAATAGAAACCAGACAGACGAAGGGCTCGCCAAGCTGGAATCATACATACAGGATGAATATGGTGGAGTCCATAAGAATAACGAAGTTCTTTTCAAAATGGGGATGACCTATTTTGATGTAAAAAGGGACTATAACAATGCGCTGAAATACTTCCAGCAGGTCGATGAAAAAGAACTGCCGGATGCTAAATATTACAAGTCGCTGGCAACGACCATGAGCAGTCTGAACGTCGACTATACGAAGTTTGCCGGAGACCTTCAGGAATTCCACGAATACAATGACGGTCTTGCCAATGACAGCAAAAAAATCGATAACTATAATTCTCTAGCTAATATTTATATTTCTTATAAGAGTCAGATTCCTGACGCGAATACCCAGGCAATCGAGATAGTCCAGAAGGCGAAGGAAATCCTCGCCAAGCTCGAAAACGAACAGCTCCAGTTCAAATATGAGATGGAATTCGAACAGAAGCTGGCCCAGGCATACTACAGCCGCGGCGTGAATTCCGAAGACAAGGCAAGTGCCCGCGATGATTACGAACAGGCAATAGAACATTACAACAATCTCCTTGATTTGAACGTCGCAGACCAGGAAGACGTCTACGTCAAAATTGGTGTCATCTATCAGGAAATGGGTGAATTCTCCCGTGCAGTCGAGCACTTCCGGAACACGGTGCTGAAGAAATTCCCTGACAGCATCAACGCCAATGTCAAGCTAGGCAATCTTCTCCTAGACATCGAACAAAACAAAGAAGAAGGCAATCGGAACTACGTTGAAGCGAAAAAAGTCTTTGAAAAAGCAGGCACTCTGCCTGGTGCAAAAGACGACGAAGGATACAAAAAACTCATTAGACGTATGGAAAATTTGAATATTCTCTAGGGGAGCAAGAGAAGCGGAGGGACGTACTTTTTGCTTCCGAATAAGAAGCAAAAGGTACTCCTCATGCTCCCAAGGAAGGCGGTTGAAGAAAATTGGCATACCAGATTATGTTTTACGGCGGTTTGGCAGGTGCTGTAATCGCGCTTGTGATTGCTGTTCTCACATACGTAAAACTCAATATTGCCCAGGTCATTACCGATCTGACAGGCTGGAATTTTCCCGGTGCAGGGAGAAAAGCCAGGAAGACGACGACCAGCACCCAGGCCGATACAAGTACAAAGCCGACGACAAGGGAAATCCATGTCCGCAAGAATGTCGATAAAGAAGTGGCTGCCGGTGAGTATGTGGAACCAACGGAGAAAATGGCGAGCGGCCAGATTGAGCCAACAGCTCTTTTGAGCCAGGAGAGCTTCAGGAATACAGCCTTGCTTAAACAAGAAGGGTTGGAGCCGACGGCATTGCTATCTCCAGAAGGACTCGAGCCAACCGCTTTGTTGAAAGAAGCTCAAGTGCGAGAACCAGTTGGTGCAGCAGTTGCATCCAGCCGTAGCGGATCCCATGAGTCACCAACCGAGACCACTATCCTGTCCGATTGGAATGAAACTACCGTTCTGACTGCTGACCATGATGAAACGACTTTACTTGGTGAAACAACACTATTGGATGATATTGACGAGAGAGAAGTAGAACCCCGCTTTAAAAAGCAGGTTGATATAATCGTGGTTCATTCAGAAACAATCATTTAAGTCATGTGAATCACACGGAATACTAGCTTAAGTTACCATACGCACGCTGGTTATCGTGATCATCACCGTGCCAATCGATAAATACCAGTGGACCTTCCGCCAGAATCGAACAAATAACCGTCCACTCCAAAACTACCTAATAAAAAGGAGATAAAGAGATGCTCGAACCGAGGAAAAAGAAGAAGCACCCAGGCAACAAATGGGCTGCTGTCATCCCTATTTTGTTAGTCCTGATGGTGTCTGTGGTGATTTTTAATGGCAAGGCGCTTTCTACATTAACGAATGTTGACAAAAAAATTGAATTTCAGGGCCAGGAATGGAACATGGCGGAATCGTTTAACAAGGATTGGCAAACCAACCACAATCCTGTTACATTCATTGTTGATTTGCGAGATGATTTCAGTAAAGCGAATCTACAGGGACAAAATGTTCAGGCACCGTTTAATATCACGGCTGAGCAAAACGGGAACCCAATTTCAAATACAGACATCTCCCCTGTAGGCGGTACAGAATTCGCGGGAAAATACAGGGTGAACATCCCATCCACTATTGATGGAAAAATTGATATCAATATAGAACTTATAAATGATGAGTTATGGAAACTCGAAGCAGAAACTAAGTCATTCAGCATCACCCGAGACGAAACCTCTCCTACTGTAAAATTAACTGGAGCAGAGAATGGCACTCTTACAAGCCAGGATGTCAAAATCGATGTTGAAGTGATCGAGGAACATTTTGCTGCCGAAAAAGTCGAAGTTACTGTTTCAAAAAACGGTAACCCATTTAATGTGGGTGACTGGGGCACGGGAAAGAGCAGGTCTTATTCCTTCAGTGAAGAAGGAGAGTACATTTTCACAGTAAAAGCATCAGATAAGGTCGGAAACGAAAGCAGCCAGGAACAGCTGAATTTTGCAATTCGTAAAAAGGCTCCTGAGCTGGCTGTGTACGCAGGCGAGACGCCTCTTTCAAGAGGAGAAGTTTCTAAAACGGACAGTGTAAATCTTAAGATTTCAAGCAAAATCAAGATTGACAGTGCGTCCGTGACAGTCCTGAAGGATGGGGAACAAATAGAGACAAAAACTTTCCCTGCCGGAGATTGGGAAACCAGCCTTAACTATCCGACACCTGAAGAAGGAAGATATGAATTCCAGGTGAAAGTCAGGGAGAAACATGCAATGGGCGAGGAACATTCATTGCCATCATTTTCTTTCACAGCTGACAAAACGGCTCCAAAACTTGCGATCCTGGATGTGGAAAATGGCGGATTATACGAAACTGACAAAGATATAAAAGTTAAAGTTGATGAAGAACATATGGGCAATGCTCACTTTGAAATCAAGAAGAAAGACATCAATGGTGAGGAAACATCGAGTAGTGTTGATGTGAAAGACGGAAAGGCTAGCTACAAAACCAATGGCGAGGGTCAATATACCGTAATATTGAACGCAACAGATGCGGCCGGAAATCAAGCTGCAGAAGAAAGCATTACGTTCAAAGTCGACAAAGATGGACCAATTCTCTCCATTTCAGAAGATGTGGATGGAAAGTATTTTAACACAGACAAGGAGCTTACATTCTCTGTAAAGGATATCAGTCTTGTAAAAGCAAATCTGAATGTGAAAAAGGATGGAGAGCCATATACAATCGGCAATTTCATCGAAAAATTGTTCACTTCCACGGTTACGCACACCTTTACGGAGGAAGGAACTTATAAGGTTGACTTAAACTCAAAAGACGGAAAAGAACGTGAAGAATCGCACCCTACGGTGACATTCACAATTGATAAGCATGATCCAGTAATCACAGTATCGGCTGTTGAAAAAGTAAAAGACGAAAAGAAATACTACGAACTGACTGTGGATATAGCAGACAATTATATCGACTGGAACAATACGAGCATGAAAGTTTTCAGGAATGGCGAGATGCTTTCCGAAATTACAGGAAATGAAGTGGCTAAAACACATGTGATTGAAGAAGACGGCGAATATGATTTCGAAATCACAGCGGCAGACAAAGCTGGCCGCGTCATGACCAAAAATGATTTGAAATTCACGATCGACAATACGGATCCCCAACTGTTCATCAATGGTGTTGAGAATGGAGGGTATTATCAGAAGCTCGAGAATCTCGAACTAGCGATTGAAGACTTAACTTTCGTACTTGGTGAAACGAAACTTGAAGTACTGAAGGATGGGAAACCATTCGATATCGGCAAAGATGAATGGTCCGTCCTGACGAAAGGCTGGCTAAAGAGAGCGGTCAAGAAGCTGAGCTTCGACAAGGATGGCGATTACGAAATTAAGTTAATAACAAAGGACTTTTTTGGAAACGAAAATACCCTTGAACCAGTCAAGTTCACCATTGATACAATCCCGCCAGATTTAAAAATTGAAAATGTAAATGATGGGGATGAATCAGGAAAGGATCTTGATGTAAAAATCTCTGTTACTGATAAAAACATGGATTTTAATGAAACATTCCTCAATGTTACAAGGAATGGCGAGCAATATCTAGCCGAAAAAGGACAGAAGGTTTCTGGCATCCATCCATTCATAGAAGATGGGATTTATGTCATCAGCCTTGAGTCAACAGATAAAGCAGGAAATAAAAAGAGCCACAAACAACTGACATTTACTGTCGACAAGTCGAAGCCGACACTTGATATTACTGGCTTCGAAGTCGGAGAGTATTATCAAAAGCTTGAAGATGTCGAATTATCAGTAGAAGATTTGACTCTCGATTTAAAAGAAACGAAGATCGAGGTATTAAAAGACGGCCAGCCGTTCGAAATTGAGAATGGTGAGTGGAATGAAGCTTCAAAAGGTGTTCTCAAAAGGGCAACCCGCAAGCTAAACTTTGATGAAGATGGGGATTATGAAATCAAATTGACCTCAATGGACAGGGTTAAAAACCCACATTCATTTGGTCCTGTCAAATTCACAATCGATAATACTACTCCGGTCATCGAGCTAAGTGGAATTGACGAGGGAGATTTCGTCCAGAAGGGCAAGTCGGTCAAGGTGAAAGTAATCGAACATAATTTTGACGATAACAAAGTGACCATCGAAGCAACAAAAAACGGCAAGCCGTATGATTTCGGTAAATGGGAAAATAGTGGCGAAGTCTCTGAGTTGAGCCACACTTTTAACGAGGACGGCGATTATCAAATCACGGTAAATGCAATCGACCGCGCAAAAAAAGAAGCGAAGTCTCAAACGCTGAACTTCACTGTCGACAACATCAAACCGATCATCAAAGTCACTGGTGCAAAGAACAATGCTTATTACAACAATGACAAAGAAGTGAAAATAGAGGTAGAAGAGCATAACTTCGCAAATAACAAGGTAAATATCAAGGTAACAAGGAAAGTAGAAGTTGATGGCAGTTCAGTTAACTTCCCAATCGGCGAATGGAAAAACGTGAAGGAGCTTTCTGACTTAAGCTATAAGTTCGACCGTGATGGTGAGTACCAAATTACCGTCGAATCAAAGGATGCTGCCGGAAATGCTGCCGATACGCAAACGCTCCTGTTCACCCTTGACTACATCGATCCAGAACTAAGCATCACAGGTGTTAGTGATGATGAACATTACCGTACAGACAAACCAGTTAGCATGAAGATTGCCGATCGCAACATCGACCTGACGCAGACAGAGCTTAAGGTCGTGCGCAATGGCCAGCCTTACAAGATTGGCAATCCGGAACTAAAAGGCAAAACAGCAGCTGAGAAGAATTACAATTTTTCTCAAGAAGGCAACTATGTAATCGACCTTAATACAACCGACAAAGCTGGCAACAGCAAAAAGCATGACCGGGTTACTTTCGTCATCGACAAAACCAACCCGGGCGTTAAAATAGATGGAGTAGAGAACAACTCATTCAATCCAGAAAGCAAAAACGTGACCATCACAATCGATGAATTAAATTATGAAACAAACGATGTAAACATCAGCGCAACAAAAGATGGTGCTGCATTCTCAATCGGCAGCTGGAAGAACGCGGGAAAGCTATCTAAATTAGGATACAATTTTAACAGGGATGGTCTTTACACGATTCAGGCAACTGCAAAGGATAAAGCCGGTAACGGACCTATCGCTGAGAAAAGGACGTTTACCATCGACAAAACTAAGCCGGAAATTGAGATTACAGGTGTCGAAAATAATGCCTATTACAATGTTGATAAACCTGTTAACGTTGCAATCAAAGATGTAAACCTTGATATCAACAGAATCACTGTAACAAGAAATGGAGCGCGTTATAACGCAGGCGGCTTCTCTCTAAATGGAAATACAGCTTCGCTCCGCCATAACTTCAGCGGCGAAGGTGAATACAACATCTTGGTGGAAGCAACCGACAAAGCGGGCAATAGCTTCAGCAAGACGATGAAGTTCACGATCGACAAGACGAAGCCGGTCATCACCCCGAAATTCAAAGGGCAGAATCGCGTCATTAAAGATGGAGAATATATCAATGAAGTATTCACTCCAGAGTTTGCCCTAGCTGAAGCAGAGGATATGATTGTTTCTGCAACTCTGAACAATGGCGCAAATCTTGGTAAAAACATTCCTGTTGCGGCAAGGGAAATGAAGTACATTTACAAAGTTCTTGCTCGCGACAAAGCTGGCAATGAATCAACACTGGAAATCAGCTTCACGCTTGATACGACAAAGCCGATGCTGAACATTTCCGGCGTACTTGATGGATTCTTCAACAAGGATATCATCCCGAAAGTGACGTATTCAGATACCCATCTGGACCGCAGCAAGACATCAGTAACCTTGAACGGCAAGCCATTCGAAAACGGCACAAAACTTGAGTACGAACAGGATTATATCTTAAAAGCAGTCATTACAGACCTGGCGAATAATGTTTCATCAAGAACGATCGTCTTCACCATTGATAAAACAAAGCCAGTCATCAAGTTTAAAGAGCCTATTTCGAATAACTATTTCAACACAGACCTGCTGCCTCAGCTTTTGATTGAAGATATGAGTTCTTACGACATCATCGCCATGATGCTTGACGGTAAACCATATGAAGCTGGCGATCCAATCAAAGAAGAAGGAAAGCACGTCATGTTCTTCGAGGTAAAGGATAAGGCAGGCAATATCCAGCAGTTGAGCGTCGAGTTCATCATCGACAAAACTGCGCCAAAGGTAGTTTATGAAGGTGTGAAAAATAAAGAGAAGTACTACGGCCCAGTAGACGTTTCCATCCGCCTGGAAAATCCAAATGACAAAATAAAGTCCGTCATGATCAACGGTGAGATGTTTGAAGGGGACGTAGTTGAAGAAAATGGGTACAGAGTAATCAAGACTAAACTAGCAGAAATCAAGCCATACGAAATCAAAGTAACTGCATCTGATGAAGCAGGCAACGAAAAAACAACCGTCATTACATTCGAAATCGTTGAAAAAGGTGCTTTAGTGAAGTTTTATGAAAATAAACCTTTGCTCGGCGGGACGGTTGCTGGTTTGGTTGGACTGCTTGGAGCAGCAGCAACCATGCTGGTTCGCAGACGTAAGTTAAAAGTGGAAGAAGAATAACAGCTGGTTTGAAATTGGGCCCGGGATCAGGCGATGCTCCCGGGTCTTTTTACTGGAAAAAACACTGGGTTTTTTCCAGGTCGCGGAATTCAGGTGGAATTTTGCGGAATTAATATCATTTTTCGCGGAATTGTGAATGAGTTTCGCGGAAATACTGCGAAAAATCGAGGAATAAACCCATTTCAACGCTCGAAAATTGAAAAAAGTACTCCCGAAGACACTAAGTAACCGAATAATAGGTAATGATTTACCTATTCACCATAAAAAATTTACATTGAGATTAAGTAATCTAATAATATTTGACAAATTAAAACAAATTGTTGCAAATTTTTCAGCAGGAAGTTACTTATTTACTATTGTTGTGATAAAATAAACAATTAGGGTAGAATATGGTTCGCAGATTGCGGCAGCGTCTGTGTAATCTCGGACATCGTGATCTATTTTACATAGATGAGGCTTTTCGTCAGCTGAGATAACGAGGCTTAATCAGCCGCAGCCAGCCATTTGTCAAGGAGGAAAAAGCAAAATGTTTGCAAGGGATATCGGGATTGACCTTGGTACAGCCAATGTGTTGATCCATGTTAAAGGTCGAGGAATTGTCTTGAATGAACCGTCTGTTGTGGCGATCGATAAGAACACGAACAAGGTTTTGGCTGTTGGGGAAGAGGCGCGAAAAATGGTTGGGCGTACACCTGGCAATATCGTAGCGATTCGCCCGTTGAAGGATGGAGTTATCGCGGATTTCGATGTAACGGAATCGATGCTTAAACATTTCATCAATAAATTGAACGTAAAAGGTTTCTTGTCGAAGCCACGCATCCTAATTTGCTGTCCAACGAACATCACAAGCGTTGAGCAAAAAGCGATTAAGGAAGCTGCTGAAAAGAGTGGCGGCAAGAAGGTTTACCTTGAAGAAGAGCCGAAGGTTGCGGCAATCGGCGCTGGCATGGATATTTTCCAGCCAAGCGGCAACATGGTTGTTGACATCGGTGGTGGTACAACGGATGTAGCCGTACTATCTATGGGCGACATCGTTACATCTCAATCAATTAAAATGGCAGGCGACAAATTCGACGCTGAAATTTTAAATTATATCAAACGTGAATATAAGCTGTTGATTGGTGAGCGTACAGCTGAAAATATCAAAATCCAAATCGGTACTGTTTTCCCAGGCAGCCGTCAAGAGGAAATGGAAATCCGCGGCCGTGATATGGTATCCGGACTTCCACGCACGATCACCGTTCGTTCTGAGGAGATTGAAAAGGCATTAAGAGAATCAGTTGCTGTCATCGTTCAGGCGGCAAAAACAGTGCTGGAAAAGACCCCACCTGAATTATCTGCAGATATCATTGACCGTGGTGTCATTTTGACTGGTGGCGGGGCTTTGCTTCACGGAATCGACCAGTTGATGCAAGAAGAGTTGAAGGTACCGGTCTTAGTGGCGGATAATCCAATGGATTGTGTTGCAATCGGCACAGGCATTATGCTTGATAATATCGACCGTATCGCAGGCCGTCGCGGAATTATCTAAAATAAAATCTGGAATTACTTCGGTGAAGAATGCCGCAGGATTCCAGATTTTTTGCTTTTCATCCAGTTTTTCTGGAATAAAACCCAAAATCCTACATTTTCCTGCAAATTTTTAATGTTTCTTGCCGATATATTTCTTATAATAGGAAGTAGTGAAAAAATTTCCTGTTGTTCAGGATTTTTCCGATAAAGGGTGTGGAAACATGTTTAAAGGCTTTTATACAGTAGCTTCCGGAATGCTTGCACAGCAGCGCAGGACGGAAATGCTGACGAATAATATGTCAAATGCCAATACGCCAGGTTACAAGGCGGACCAGGCGGGGATGAGGGCGTTCCCGGAAATGCTGCTGCAGCGTTTTGACAAGCAGCAAATTCCGACAGAGAAGGGCCTGAATTTGCCGTTTGCTAAGGAAATTGGCACAATCAATACAGGTGTTTACATGCAAGAAGCGATCCCGAAATTCATCCAGGGTGATTTACGCGAAACTGGACGGAAAACGGATGTGGCATTGCTCGATATAAATATGCCGGATAATGGCTCGGTATTTTTCACCGTCCGCAACACGGATGGCACAGTTCGTTATACAAGGAATGGTAACTTCACGATTGATGCGCAAGGATATTTGACGACTGGAAGCGGCCATTATGTGCTGAATTCAGCAGGCCAGCAAATTCAGCTTTCAAGTGATCGATTTACAGTCAATGAAGGCGGAGTCCTAACAGGTGAAAATGGAGAGAGTGCAACTTTAGGGGTTGCCTATGCGAACAATCCGCTGCGAATGATAAAAGAAGGCGACGGCCTGTTCCGTACGGAAGATGGCGGCGAGTTACCGACTGCTGTTGGTACAGCTGGTGTTCAGTTCAGCACGCAGCAAGGTTTCCTTGAGCAATCCAATGTCGATATCAGCAGGACGATGACCGACATGATGTCAGCTTATCGAGCGTTCGAAGCGAACCAAAAGATTCTCCAGGCTTATGATAAAAGCATGGAAAAGGCTGCGAACGAAATCGGAAGGCTATAGTATTCTGGATCAAATTTTAGAAGGAATCGCACTCCTTTCCTGGAGGCGTGTTGAGGTATAAAATATGAACAGAACAATGATTACTGCAACCAATACACTATCCCAGCTGCAAAAGCAGATGGACATGATCAGCCACAATCTTGCCAACATCGATACAGCTGGCTACAAGCGCCGCGAAGCGTCTTTTACCGACCTGCTTGTGCAGGAATACCGCAACCAGCCGAATAATACCCTGGAGCCGCAGAACAGGATGACGCCTTTTAACATCCGCCATGGCAATGGAGCCAGATTAGGACAAGTCCAGCTGATTTTATCACAAGGAAGTTTGAAGGCAACAGACAGGCCGTTAGACACAGCATTCACAGCTGAAGGTCAATTTTACCGGGTGATGGTCCAGAACGAAGATGGCAGCTCAGCGATGAGGTTAACACGCAATGGTGCACTCTACCTGTCGCCACTTTCGGATAATGTATCAATGCTTGTCAATAGCGATGGACATGCTATTCTTGATGAAAGCAACCAGCCAATCACAATAGCAGGTAATGTGAAAAACTTTAATATCAATAATACGGGCCTTTTAACAGCTGAAATGTACGATGGGACAAGCCAAGAAGTGAATCTTGGTGTAATATTGATTAATAAGCCTCAATTTTTAGAGCAAAAAGGGGCGAATCTACTTGGGTTGCCAGAAAACCTGGGTGAGCTTGGCGTTACCGAGGAAGAGGTAATGACTAATCTGGCTGGTCCCTTAAGGAACCAAATCGCCATCCAGCAAGGTGTTCTCGAGCAATCGAACGTAGATATGAGTAAAGAAATGACGGATTTAATCAATGTACAGCGGAGCTATCAGTTCCACTCCAAATCGATTACACTGGCCGATCAAATGCTCGGGCTAGTGAACGGAATCCGTTAAGAGGGGAAGAACAATCAAAATGGCTTTGAACAAGAATAATCAAGAAGCAACAACGCGTGAAGAAGTGAAACAAGATAAGAAAAAAACACGCGAAAAAAAGAAAAGAATCCGGGTTCGCCTTATTCCGATCTGGCTTCGGATTATTATTGTGCTCGTTCTTTTGGCTGCGAGCATCGTGCTTGGCGCCATGTTTGGCTACGCGGTGATGGGCGGCGGCAAAGCGAAGGATATTTTTGAGGAGTCTACATGGACTCATATCTTAGATTTGGTAAATAAAGAATAAATTTTCGGTGGAAGGGAGATTTCCCTTCCTTTTTATTTGGTTTTTTTAGTACAATGGTTAGTAAGTATTAGTAGGAGGTACTAAAAAATGATGGACATCACCCAAATCAAAGAAATCATTCCGCACCGCTATCCGTTTTTACTCGTTGATAAAATTGTTGAAATCGAAGAAGGAAAAAGGGCTGTCGGCATCAAGAATGTTACGGCAAACGAAGAATTCTTCAATGGTCATTTTCCTGATTACCCGGTCATGCCAGGTGTGCTGATCGTGGAGGCGTTGGCTCAGGTTGGAGCAGTAGCTGTTTTGAAGCTTGAAGAAAACCGCGGAAAAATTGGCTTCTTCGCTGGAATCGATAACTGCCGTTTTAAAAGGCAGGTAAAACCAGGCGACCAGCTTCGCCTTGAAGTTGAAATGATCAAGCTGCGCGGTCCAATTGGAAAAGGTAAGGCAGTCGCGACAGTAGATGGCGAACTGGCTTGTGAAGCTGAGATCACATTTGCGATAAAATAGGTTATTATTGAAAGGACTCAATTTGATTTGGGTTCTTTTTTTACATAATTAGGAAGACGGTGCAATTATGGTTGTTGAACGTGCAATTATTGGTGTGGAGCGTGCAATTAAACGGAATCATGGTGCAATTAAAGTGGGGAACGGTGCAATTATCCTTCTATACTAACAGAATAATTTTTCCAGTTGGCTTACAGCCTAAGTTAAGTTGCAAAATGGAATTATTTTTACCATGTTTCTGTAAATTATGGGGAATAGTACAATAAATATAGTTCATAATTTGCACATTTACAGACCTTTGGCACGAAAATTACTTCCTTACCGAAAATCGGGTAATTTTTACAAAAAATCATGCAAGTTTTTTTCATTGATGGGCAATATAACAGCAGACCCGTGCAACAGGTCTCAAAAATACCTATTAATGAAAGGGGCTTTTACTCATGAAGAAAAAGCTATTAATGTTAATCGGTGGCTCATTGCTATCGGCTATGTTCCTTGCAGGCTGTGCGAATGATCAGGATCCTCCTCCGGATGACGATGTGGATATCGAGAATCCAGCGGATGAAAATGGCGACATGAATGGCGAAGACAATGACATGCTCGATGAAAACAACGGCAATGGCGATGTCAACACAGATCAAGATGGAGACATGATGCAGGACGATAACGAGCCTGGAGAAGATATTATTGAAGATCAGAATGATATGAACGACGAAGATAACAAGGATGAATAATGTTAAGGGCAGGAGAGTGATCCTGCCTTTTTATTTTGCATATAAAAAAACTCCAGCCAGTCAGCAGGAGTTTGATTACACTTTCTTCGGCTGCAAAATCTGCGGCCTTGATATGATTTTTTCCTTGAATTCCGTTAGCAGTTCTTCGCCTTTGTATCCTTTATCAAGCAAGTACTCCAAAAGTTTTTCCGGATAATCGCTCTTCGGTTTGGTGAGTTTTCCTGTTAAAAGAATGCTGGCATGTGTCTTCAGCTTCTTCACGCAGCAGACTTTTGTTACGAATGCTGCCGGGTCGTTCTCTCGTTTGGTGATGACGACTTGGACGATGATTTCTTTGTCGTTGTCACACGCATCCTGGAAATATGGGATGTATTTATGATTAGTAAAAACTTCGACGAGCCACGTGCCTTTTTCATCCTCTTTATTGATAATCAGGCCGTCTTCCATTTCGATATCCACTAAAGCATCATCATCAGCAAGCTGCATTGAAATCAACTTAAACGTCTTCATGTCAACCACCTCCCGTAATACTTGTCCAAATTATAACACAGGATGAATATAAAACGAAAAAAAGCAAGTTTGTCGAAAGAAATATTTCTGAATTGGTAAAAATCATTTTTGTCTATATACGAAGTGCTTAAAACTGATTTATGGAATGCAATTATGCATGGATAGGGTTATTTTTGCAGGAAAAAGAACAAATTTAGGCATTTTACTGCAGCGCTCAAAAGGACTATCATCGGGGTATCAAGAAGAAAGGAGATGAAAAGGTGATCAATCAAGTTACGCTAGTAGGCAGGCTGACCAGAGATCCAGATCTCAGGTTTACACCGGACGGAAAAGCTGTGTCGAATATAACGCTTGCGGTAAACAGGCATTACAAAAATGCCAGCGGGGAAATCGAGGTAGATTTTGTCCATTGCATCCTCTGGGGCAAAACAGCTGAGAATACGTCTAACTATTGTAAAAAAGGTTCTGTCCTCGGAGTCACCGGTCGCATCCAGACGCGAAACTATGATAACCATGAAGGCAAACGTGTCTATGTGACCGAAGTTGTTGCTGAGGGAGTTAGATTTTTAAGTACGAAACCGGCCGGATCAAGGGAAACCCAGCAGACATCCCAACCTCCACGGCAGCCGGAAACTGTTCCCGCTGCGCCGCCGCTAAGAGAGGAGCTTCCATTTGCATAACGATACCGATTCAATTGAAAAGCTGCTAGTCAGCCTGATTAAAATGGTCGGAAAAAACAATGAGAAGGTCGATGAACTCACCAAGCGTGTACGCCAGCTCGAAATCGCCTCCAAAGAACAACAAATCAACCGCGTCTACTCCTTCATTGCCGAGCCACCAAGACCAAATTCCAGCAGAAAAGAATACGTCAGGAAATAACGAAGAAAATAAATACATGAACTCATATGAATTTCCTCGATTCCACCTCACTAAGGACATTTGAGAGAGAAATTCAATAACCCGATCTCCAATATACCCTCGAATTTGATGCCGGCTGAGTCAGCCGGTTTTTTTATTAATAAAACAATATATAATTTCTATATTTAAGAGATGTGTAAATCTGTATATAGTTTAGAGCTCCTAATTACCATTTAAAATATGTCCACTCCAAACAATCCCCATGAAAATTAGAAATACAGTGATAGGTATTGCTAAACTTTTAAGTGCATGCTGCCACTTATAATCTTTATTTTTCTTTCGTAAAACTTTATCAGTGATAAAAAATATTATAGAAGCAATTAAACTATACACTAGTAAAACTAGTCCAAAAATAACGTGTAAAATGCCAGAGATAATTAGTTCGGATTTTTCATTTCCTGTTTTTGTTGATATTAACTTAGCCAGCTCATCACTAATAATAGAGGTGATAACCCCGTAAGTTAAAATAACTGGAAAACTGTACATCAAATATATAGGTGTAGCAGATGCTGTTAATAAAATATATCCTGGGACTGTATCAATGGTTTCGCCAAATGGATTTGGCGTGACTATCCCTAACAAAATTGCAAAAAGAGAACCAGAAATAGATGCTGAAACAATTTTTCTTGATAAAATTTTAATCTCCTCCGAAGCTGTTAATCTTAAGAAAACCAGCACATTGTTGGCGTCATTTTTTTCTCTAGGAACGAATCACTGGGACGGACCTTCTGCTTACTTCGTTTAGTAACCGAAAACCGATACTCTATACGGTAAGCCAATTTTTAAAAATTGTGTTGGTCAAAATGATTCATCCAATGGTCTTGTATTGCATCTTTTTGAATATAGTAGTCTTCGTAACCATCAAGAAAAAATGATTCCCCACAGTTGCTAGCTGTTATTTGGATTCCTTGGTATTTAACCTCTTTTTCACTCTCTCCTGTAAAGCTTCCATTTCCCATTCCGTGAGTACAGTAGTCATCGATTTTAGTCCTTTTTCCATCTGCATCTACGTAAAAATACTTATCGTTTACAAGTCCATACTTCATATCCAGAGTTGAGGTGAAATAAATACCATATTGACTTATATGTGTGCCCTCTAATTCTTCCAATCCTTCAAGCTTAACAGGTATGACTGTGTACTCTCCTTCTTTTTTTAAAGGTGGTGTATTCGGTATATCGTAATAAACCATAATGGTACCCTCATAACCCTCAGGGACAAGAAAGATATTGTTTGTTTTTTCTTCTTCGAAACTACATGCTGCTAGAAATACAATTGAAGATAATAATAAAAAAATTCTTTTCACTGCCATTCACTCTCTTTTTTTAAAAAATTGTTACCAAACTATTCCCATTATACATTGGATAGGGGTGTAAAGTGGGAACTCAAAAGAAAAACCACCCCTATTATTCAAGGGGCGGTCAGAGAGCCTACGACAAAAACACCAACTCATGCAATTCATCAGTCGAAAGCTCGGTAATCCAGCTGTCGCTCTGGATGATCTGGTCATTCAGCGACTGCTTCTTCTCGAGCATGGCGTCGATTTTTTCCTCCAGTGTGCCGGTGCTGATCAGTTTATGCACGTGCACGAAGCGGCTTTGCCCGATGCGGTATGCTCGGTCGGTTGCCTGGTTTTCAACAGCCGGATTCCACCAGCGGTCGTAGTGGACAACGTGGTTTGCAGCAGTCAGATTCAGACCGGTTCCGCCGGCCTTTAGCGAAAGCAGGAACACAGGGAACTCTCGATTCTGGAATTTCGTGATCAATTCATCACGTTTTGTCTTCGGCAGGCTGCCGTTCAGGAACGGGACATCGATGCCGAATTTCTTTTTCAACGCGGACTGGATCATCTCGCCCATGCCGATGTACTGGGTGAAAATGATGCAGCTTTCTTCCTGTTCGAGCACAGCGCTCACCAGCTCTATCATTTTCTCCATCTTGGCAGAGCGGTCAATCAGATGCTTAGGCTTTTCCTCTTTCAAATACAGTGCAGGGTGGTTACACAGTTGCTTCAGCCTGCTCAGTAACTGTAAAATCAAGCCTTTTCGCTCGAAGCTCGATAGTGTTTCAATCTGCGCGAAGGTATCCTTTACAAGCTGCTCGTATAATGAAGCCTGCTCAGCTGATAGCGGGCAGTATTCCTTCTGCTCGACCTTGTCAGGCAAATTCAGCGCCACATCTTCATCCTTCTTCGTCCGTCTCAGCAGGAATGGCTTGATCAGCGACTGAAGTTGTGTGATTTTTTCCTTCTTGTCTTCTTTTTCAATCGGCAGGATGAACTGCTTCTGGAACTGCCCCGCACTGCCAAGATAACCTCGATTCGTGAAGTCGAAAATTGACCACAGCTCAGACAGTCGGTTTTCCATCGGCGTCCCAGTCAGGGCAATATGATGCTTGCCCTTCAGCTTCCGCACCGCCCGCGACTGCTTCGTATCCGCGTTCTTGATATTCTGTGCCTCATCAATTGCGATGCTGCTCCATTCAACACTCTCAAGCTCCTCGAAGTCCAGATGCGTCAGGCCATAGGAAGTCAGTACAATGTCCGAGCCATTAGCTTCTTCGGTAAAACTGCTGCCCTTAAGGCGGTTCGGTCCGTAATGCAGGTGGACACGCAGATCAGGAGCGAAGCGCTCGATTTCTTTTTGCCAGTTTCCGAGAACGGAAGTAGGGCAGATGATCAGTGATGGATGGTCATCGTTTTCCTGTTCTTTTACCGACAAGATATAAGAAATCAGCTGAATTGTTTTCCCGAGACCCATGTCATCAGCCAGCAACGCGCCAAATCCGTATTTCCGCAAAAACTGAAGCCAGTTCATGCCGAGCTTCTGATAAGGACGAAGTTCACCATGCAATCCGGCAGGCACCGGCAAGTCCGGGATTTCCTTTGTTTCAGACAGCTGCTTCATCATCTGCTTCCAGTGACGGTTCAGCTCGATCTGGATTTTCGCGAAAGCTCGCGGATCATCCAGTCCTTCTCCGTCATCTTCTTCATCAGACAGCTCCTGCTGCAGCAGGTCGCGGATGTGCAAGCCTTCCTTATCCGCTTTTTTCATCATTTCCTGAATCTGGCGGATGAATCCATGGTCAAGCTTGATCCAGCGGCCCTTCAGATACACAAGTCGACGCTTCTCATTCACAAGGCGCTGGAAATCATCCTCGCTCAGGTCAACACCGTTCATGGAAAAACGCCAATCGTAATCGAGCATCGCATTCAAGCCGACAAACGAGCGGCGATAGCCAGTCTGGCCTTTCAGACGTGCCTTCACCTTCAGATTAGCGTTCTTGATCGCTTCCCACCACGAAGGAAGGAGGATTTCAATGCCGAGCGCAATCAGCGTTTCGCTCGCTTCGGTCAAAAACATCCACGCTTCATCCTCGGTCAAGTCAGACTTCAGGCGGCCATCCTCCTCAATCCATGGGAAAATTGCAGCCAGCCGCTTTTCTTCATCCTCGATTCTTTCGCTAAAAAAGTCCCAGCCAGCAGGATAGCTTTCATAGTCACGGGCTTCAATCAGCATCGGCTCTTCTTTTCCGCGCAAAAATAACCCAAGCTTCCAGTCACCGAGACCATCCATTGGCTCTTCTAGACGCATGCCAGTCGAAAAAGGAGCAGGATTTTCCTTTAACCCAATCCATTCAAGCCAGCGGTCCTCATCAAAGTAAGCTGCCAGCTGCGAAGCCGAGAGCTGCTTTTTCCGCAGCACATCAAGCTTATCGCCCAGCAGATACTTCATCGTTTCATTTTCATGGAAATAAGAATCCAGGGCATGATGGAACAGGTCGGCCACAAAATCACGCACAGCCAGCTTCTCATCATTTATCTTGAGAGGTTCATCCCAAAACGGCTCATGAAATTCATCAAGTACACTTACAGGAAGCTTCCAGCGGAAATCCTCGCCATCAAGCTGGGTAAAATCAGGATGCCATTCCTTCGCGAGGATTGCATCATAAATTGCATGGGCTGTCGACAGGCAGATATCGCCAAGGTCATCCCATTCCCACTCAACAAGCCGGTTGAAGCTCTCCTCGCCAAATAGCGTCACAAGCTGCCAGGCACTTAACGTCACACCCTCAGCAGGACCCCATTTATCCGAATCCAGCATCGTTCCATAATAACTCTCCTTATGGCGGAAAAAAAGCAACTTCTTCCAGTCAGAGGGTTTGAGTTCAAAACCATCAAAATCCTCCGCACTCAAAAAATACCGCCCACCCGCAACCGGCATCACATCTATATGAATCTGCTTAATCTCAAGCATTGACACACCTCCCTTGGGACATGGAGACGGTTCATCTGTCCCTTTATTACTCTAAACTAGAGCGAGGGACATACCCTGCTCTTCCTTCTTTTCGCTAAACTAAAGGAGCAAAGGGTACGTCCCCGTGCTTACGTCACTCGACCTCAATCAGCTTGCTCCGTGTACATTCTTCGTGAAAAGCGCGCAGTCGTTTCGTCCTCACTAGCAGTTTCCCGAAAAACTCTTCCCACTCTGGGACTCGCTTAAGTTTTTTATAGACGGTGCGCAGTTTTTTCAGCAACCGTGCAGCCTGTTTGTAGCTGCTGCGGTTTTTCATCTCGATTAAATCGCCGACCATCTGGTGATACAGCGGAATCAGAACTTCTGGAGCTTCCTTTTGTAAAAGCTTAATCCGCTCGCTTGAAATCGAATTATATTCAAAGCCAAAGTAGGACTGCAATTCGCCCCATTGTTCGTACTGCTTTTTTTCAAACAAGGAATCTTCATATTCGTAAAAGCTGTATGGCATTGCCTGTGCCAGCGCGCGGTCGTACAGCTCGCCGCGACCAATTTCGCGGGTAAAAGCGCCAACCAGCTTCAACGCATAACGCGTGAATTTTTTACAAGCATAATAATCCCCGAGATGCTTCAGGTAATTCCGCAGCTGCTGGACGAGGTATTCAATGAATGGTCCCATCCTGTTCCATTCGCGCTGTACACGGAAGCCGTCTAGCCAGTAAAACATATATGGAAGGGAACTGACAGGGAGGGAGGTGAATCGCTTCAAAGCGTCTCCGTCATGCTTTGCTAAAACAAGCTGATGAATCAAAGCAATTTCCTCAATCTGATCCCGCTTGCCATCGCCAAACGCTTCAAGGCGAGTCCGCTCTGTATCACGCCAGCTGCCATTTTTAAAAAGCTTTTCCCATAACAGCCGGTATAAATCAATCCGGTCATAGCCTACAGAAGCATCGGGCACCGTCAAACCGATCGTTTCATCCTTAAGTTTTTCCAGAAACGTATCAAAAGAAAACGGCATCGTCCCATAAGCAAGGCGCTCAATGTATTCCTCGGCATCATTGAATAGATCCTCGAAAAGCGGCCTGTAATACCGGTCCATTGTTGGTTCATCATCGTGTCCAAGTTCGCGGGCCAGTTCTGTGAGCAGATTAAAGGAATGGACCGACGCTGCGATCATATAAAGGTTTTTCCAAACGACCTCCAGCGGAGCGGAAGCCTCAACACGCCGAATATAGGAACGGAACAATCCGGGTACAACATATGCCCTCGGTTCTCCCTGGCCCTTGACGATTTCCTCGAAGCTTACGCGAAAAGAGGCGGCCCAGCTATCGTAATCATGTCCAGCCCGGGTATCCTTCTTAACCAGATCCTTCGCGCGCTGCAAGCCCCATTTTTCAGCATTCAGCTGCTCCTTTGCAGGCTTGCGCCAGGCTTCGACCCAGTCGGAAACACTCGCGACATCACCATAAGCCTGAAAAAACGCAGCTAAACGGTGCCGGCAAAACGACCCAGCAGGGCAGGTACAACTACTCTCTTCAGGGTCCGAAATATTTATGTACACACGAACCGGCGTCACGTCCTGGACCGTCGCCCAGATCGACTTCACCATATACTTCAGATGGTGGACCGTCCCCTGGCGATAGAGCATCAGCCCCTTCTGGACAAGACGCGCATCCTCCTCGACCTCCGGCTTGAGCATCGTATTCAGTTTTTTGGCAGCTTCTTTAAAAATCGTTGCCTGGTTATCAGGTATGACAGCCACAGCGATTCCTCCGTTCACCTACATCAATAGCGCATAAAAGCACTTTTAAGACATAATTCGACAAGCAAAACAAACATGAACTTGTTAAAATTATATTCAATTAGACGAAAAAACATATTCTTCTATTATACCCAAAAAAGAGGTATTAGAGGAGGGGATATGTGTTTTTAAAATTAGGGAAGGTATTTCCGCGAAACTTGTAGAATAGAACAATCAATGGATACCAATTAGTGACAAATGCGATTTAAGTTAAAATATTATTTTAATATTAGGTTTTTTTTAGATAAAATAAAGATAGATTAGAACAGAACCTGGGGGACAAAAGATGAATAACCGAGTAGAAGTACTTCGCGGCCTTTTAAATTATAATTATTATACATATAAGCTTAGAGACTCAGAACATGTTCCCGGGGTGTGGAAAAAGACTACATTGCTGATTTTGCTCAGTGGTATGGTTTTTGGAGTTAGTGCGTACTTTGGAATCGGGTCAGAGTATTTGTCCAAACAACTGACTAGTGTATCGCGAGCAGAGTATGAAATGCAAAAATTGCTATTCATGATTGGTCAAACCATCCTGGGACTGTTCTTTGGTGGAGTTATGATTTTTCTGCCGGCTTTATTTTTCTGGACTTTATCGGACATTGAACTGAAAAAAATGTTGGCAGTCCAGCTTTTCGTCATGCCGGTTTTAATCTTAGAAAAAGTTCTATTGATCCCCCTGGCTGTATTGCTTGGATTGACGGAGATATCATCACCCTTCTCGCTGGGCATCATTGCGCAGTACATAACAGGTAATGAGTTTATGATCCATCTTCTGGCGACCATGTCCATTTTCAAAATATGGATTGTTTTCATTGAATATAAGTATCTTAAAATGCTGATGGAAAGAAGTCCTAAAATCATCCTTATCATCGTCATTTCAATTAATCTCTTAATCTGGCTGTTTGCAGCACTGTTTTCATTCATCCAATTTGAAAAGATCCTTTAAAGGAGGTGCGCCATATGAAAAAGAAAACCACAATCTTGCTAACGGCAGGCATCCTGTTTGTATCTGCCAACTTATATTTGGCATTAAAGGATGACAGTAAAGCGGTGCGATCTTCTTATATTAACAAGTGGGCAACAGTAGGCAAGGAAAGTCTGACAGAGACACTGCAGGCATCAGGTGTCGTCACCCCTAAAGATGAGCATTATATATACTATAATGAGGTTTCCGGAGAGTTTAAGAGCTTCCTGGTAAAAGAAGGGGATAAAATTGACAGCAGCACCACTCTTTTTGAATATTCCTCTGATAACATTGATGAGGATTTGGCAGAACTGGAAGCGGAAAGAAGTCAACTTGTAAGGGAATCAACTCTGATTGAAGAACAGATTCAACAGCTTCTTTATCTGCAGTCTGTCTCCATTTCTTCCTCAAATAACAGTGCGCCAGTATTCGGAGACGGCTCCTCGGGAAGCGACTCCTCAGATTTATTACTTGTGTCAATCGAAAAAGAAATATACGATAAGCAACTTGAAAAAAGCAGGGTAAAGGCTGAAATCGATAAATATGATGATTTGATTGATGCTTATGATGGCAGTGATGAGCTTGGCAGAAGCAGTGAAGTTGCAGGCACAGTGAAAAAAATTAATTATGAATTGAAAAATCCGATTATCACCATTATTTCTGATATACCAAAGGTCGAAGGGGTTTTTACAGAGCAAGATTTGAAGAATGTAGAGGAAGGTATGGAAGTCTACATTAAATCTGACTTATTCAAAGGGACTGTCGGCGGAACACTGACAAAAATTGCTGAATACCCTGAGACAGATCCATCTGTGAAAAATGAAAGCCGCTATCCTTTTGAAATCGAACTAGAGCAGGACCAGAATCAGGATCCGATCGTAAAAGGAACCCATGTCGATGTCGATGTCGTCATAAACCAGGTTGTAAATGCATCAACTGTTCCAGAAAAGTCGGTGAAAAAAGGTAAGAAGAACAGTTACATTTATGTATTGAATGAAAAAGGTGTAGTTGAGGAACGTAAGATTAAAAAAGGCTTGACCGAGGGTGACAAGGTTGAAGTTAAGAAAGGAGCAAAATTTGGAGAAATCGTCATGAAAAATCCAGATAAAATCCAGCAGGTAAACAGTCCATTCTTTAACAGGCTGAACATAGAGTTACTTAAGAAGAAAACCTTCAAAGAAGAAGGGAAAAGAACCATATTCAAGCATATTATGGTGGGATTTTTTAAGTAAGCGCAGAGGGGACCTTTTTGCTTCCTTAGTTTATTCTCACAAAAAAAGGAACGTTTAATTGAACGTTCCCTTTTTTAATGGAAAAAATCGTTTCGGTAATATTTACTAAATGATGAAACTGCATTCAGGTTTTCTACGTATATTGTATATCTACAAAATGACATTAAGAATCGAGACTCAGCGAAATAGGCTTAGTTTAATTCTACAAGATTAAAAGTAAAAGAAAACTCATTGGGAGTGTTCAATGAGTAGGGATGAAAGGTTGAGGTCCATTTGGATGGAGCGATTGGGTTTGCCGTATTTTTGTTTGTTTCTGTAGTAATCTTTCAATTGGCCAAACACAAGAAAGAAATAAAAAAGGTAAGTATTAAAAATCGCCTGATTGTGGTGGCTGCATTTGTTTTTCTTATCGGATTTTCTGCTATAGCAATCTACTACGCAGGAAATTGGATCGCAGGATTTTTAAAGAACGGACCAATGAAATTTATATTCCAGATTATCTGGATGCTGATTATTTTAGGTTTAACAGGAAAGGTGTGGGATTCAGTTTTAAGAAGAGTGAAACGGGAATCTCGAATTGTTTAACTGCTTTAAATAGTATGAGAACGTGGCCTTGGCTTTTGGAAAGGTAGGCCATGGGACTTTTTACGGGTTATAATACGCTATAAGATAGTACAGTTGTTTAACACTTGTGCGACTGTGAAAATAAAATGATATTCATGGTTTATAAAAATAACTCTGTGGTAAAACAAAACAGGCACCTATTTAGGTGCCTGTTATTTAGTAGAATCTTTTAAATCCATCAAAATGTTTCTTATAATATGAATTGTCCAGGCTGGTAATGACAACGCCGTTATCACTTGCATGGATGAATTCATTGTTTCCGAGATAGATACCCATATGAGAGATGCCTGGTTTATATGTGTTCTCAAAGAATACTAAATCGCCTGGCTGTGGATCGTTCACATAGTAGGAACGATTGTAATAGCCCTCGGATGAATAGCGGCCCATCTTCATGCCGGCTTTGTTGAAGGCATAGTAGATAAATCCGCTGCAATCAAAACCCTCTGGTGTGCTTCCGCCCCAAACATAGGGAACACCGATCAGTTCCTGTGCGATGGCAAGTACTTCTGAGTCAACAGTAGGATCAGGCTGCTTTGCAGGTACCTGGACTGGTGCAGAAGGTGTTGAATCTGCCTTCTTGATCACCAGTAATTTTTGTCCGACATAGATCATGTCCGATTTAAGGTTATTCAGTTTTTTTAGCTCCTGGACGGACACACCGAACTGCTTGCTGATTCCGCTCAGTGTATCACCGGATTTAATGGTGTATTCGGCTTGTGCAGACTTAGCTGGCTGAGCAGGGATGCTTGGCGTGCTGACGACTTGATCCGGAGCTGGCTGGGCTATGGCAGGTGCCGGAGCAGACTGGCTCGTTCCGTTGGATACCTTAAGCCTTTGGCCAGGATAAATCAAGTGGCCGCTCAGATTGTTCCATTTCATAAGATCACTAAGTGTGATTTTATGCTGGGAGGCAATCTTACCGAGCGTATCGCCGCTAATTACAACAAAAGCGGAAGTTGTGTCCGTATTGGCATTGGGTTTTGCAGGCGCAACAACGGGCTTAGTCACAATCACGGTACCTGGAACTGTTAATGTCTGGTTCACATAAATTAAATCAGAAGATAATTTATTGTTTTTCTTCAATTCAATGACAGTTGTTTTATATGTATGTGCAATATGGGATAATGTATCCCCTTTTTTAACAGTATATGTGTCTGCGGAAGCGATACCGGAGAAGGCAGAAGTCAGAATAGCGGCAGTCATAAGAGAAGCGGCTTTTTTCTTCAACTTTCATCAACACTCCATTCTAGTAAAATATAGAAATATTCTATCATAGTAAACCAGCTTAATATACATGATTTTGACAAATAGTAGCAAAATGTTCCAGTACAGACATTATATTTACTGGAAAACCATTTACAAATGGAATCGTTTTTAATAGAATATTGTCATTGTAGACAGAAACAGGAGGATCAAAAAGTGAGATCATCTGAGAAAAAAACAACGGCAATGAATCAGGAACTTGTTTTAGATGTCATTAGAAAGACTTATGAAAAAGGGAAGAATAATCAAGAAATCACAATCCAAAAGCTTATGGAAGATTTAATAATAGATTTAAAAACCTGTTCAGAGTAAAACTGGCAGCCTATTAAAAGGGCTGCCAGTTTTTTTTATGTGAGCCGCAACGCTCCATAGTCCCGTCCGTCATATTGCGGCAGCATACGCCGTATATTAAGAATAAATTAATTTCAAAGGGGGAGCCCATTTGAAAAAAGTGCGGAAAGCAATTATACCTGCTGCCGGGTTGGGTACGAGATTCCTTCCAGCCACTAAGGCAATGCCTAAGGAAATGATGCCAATCGTTGATAAGCCAGCGATCCAGTATATTGTAGAAGAAGCAGTAGCATCCGGGATTGAAGAGATTATGATTGTGACAGGTAAAGGAAAACGAGCCATCGAGGACCACTTCGATTACTCACCAGAGCTTGAGCGCAATCTAGAGAGTAAAGGGAAGCTGGAGCTCCTTGATAAGGTGCGATATTCTACCAATCTCGCGGACATTCACTATATCCGGCAAAAAGAGCCGAGAGGACTTGGTCATGCTATTTGGTGCGCGCGAAATTTTATCGGTGATGAGCCGTTTGCAGTGCTGTTGGGTGATGATATCGTCAAAAGTGAAACTCCATGCTTAAAGCAACTGCTTAATCAATATGAAAAAACCCGTTCATCTGTAATTGGAGTTAAAACAGTTCCTGATGAAGAGACATACAAATATGGAGTCATTGACCCATCGATGCAGGAAGGAAGACGTTACCAGGTCGAGAGCTTAGTAGAGAAGCCTGAACCTGGAACTGCACCATCAAATCTTGCAATTATGGGCAGATATATTCTCACACCAGAGATCTTTATGTTTTTGGAAGATATAAAACCTGGAGCAGGAGGAGAGATTCAACTAACTGATGCAATTCAAGAACTAAATTACATTCAAAGGGTTTTCGCTTATGAATTTGAAGGAAGACGATATGATATTGGAGAAAAAATTGGGTTTATTAAGACGACAATTGAGTTTGCATTGCAGGATGAAAAATTACGGAACGAGATATTAAACTATTTAGAATCGCTTTTACACCGTGAACGTTAATAGATGGTAGCGGGATTAATTTAAGAATAATCTAAATATTATATTGACTAGGTCTTTTGTCCTGTATAGCATAGTAAGTAAATATAATCTATACAATGGACGGGATAAGACATGAAAGTAGAAAGCGTTATTTTTATTATTAATAACTTAATAAGCAAAAGACAATATGGTAATGCAAGAGACCTGATAAAAAAAGAGTGGACGCGAATCACAGAACCTCTAAATTTTTCAATGTTAAACAGCGAAGCAAAAGAGTTCGTTAAAGTGATAGCAAAGGAACAAGAGATTGCAGATTTCATTTTACTAAGTGACAAAGATAAAAGAATCCTTAATATGCTAAATGAAGCAGTCCGAGAAGTTAAACTTCCTTATGCGAGAAAGCTGTTCTTTGAACACAAGGAGTTATTCCAATTGGTGCATTCACAAAAATGGCTTACGGAAGATGCACGTTTTATGTGTTTTGCCTGGGGGAAGAATGCTTAACGAATCGAGCGAATTAGACTAGGATGTATGTAGTTGTAAGGTTACCTTTGATCTCTGAAATAACATACAGCAACAAAACATACTATAACCATTATAAAAATCAAAAATGCCCACCACCCAAATAAGAGTTGTGGGCATTTTTGGTTTAGTTTGGTAGCTACCGTCCTTCATTATCATTTATTTAAAGGTTTTTTAAAGAGTTCCCGTTAGATTAAATTGATAGTTATTTGTCAGCACCTTAGGTTTGAATCAAACAAGCTGAAGAATAGGGGGTGATAAAGTACGCCTCTACCTTTCTGATATATTGCCGACTGATTCGCCAGGGATCAGCGTCACATAGATCCGCTCATTTTCTGCTGGTTCGTTGGTGATCAATTTCAAAAGGTGTTCTGCTGAGACTGCACCCCATTTTCGTTCGGAATAGTCGATGGTCGCCAGTCTTGGCTGAGTGTATTGAGTGAGTTCGATGTTATCGAATCCGATGATGTGGATGTCTTTGCCAACTTCGTACTTCGTTTTGGCAAGGTAATTATACATCCCAATTGCCATTTCATCGTTCAGACAGAATACGGCAACAGGTTCAGTGAATTCCTTGACGATTTGTTCGGCAGCCTTCTCGCCAGCAGGCTTATTAAAATCACCTGGAAGTTCGTGATACTCAATGTCACTGTATCGACCAACCGACTGGCGCACTGCTTCGATACGCTGTGTGGCGTCGTATGATCCTTCGGGGCCAGTAACGGCATAAATCTTACGATGACCCTTCTCGATCAAATGGTCAATCGCTAGGGTCGCGCCCGAGGTATTGTGCAGTAATACTTGATTTATATTAGTATGGGCCAGCTCTCTATCCATAACGACGATTTTATGTCCGGCGTCCGCGTGCCTGATTAACTCTTCGCTGGAGAAAAAGTAATCCAAGACGATGGCACCGTCAATCATCCGTTCAGGAATGAACCGATGGGACTCCTTGCCGCTACAGACAATCATCTCGTATCCTTTGCTGTTGAGGGTATCCTGGATGCCTTGAAGCAGCTGTCCGTAAAACGCGCCACCGTAATTGGTAAGGAAGACTCCGATGATTTTGGTTTCCCTCTTTTTTAATGAACGGGCTGCAGCGTTAGGGACATAGTTCAGTTCCTTCGCAATGGCAAGGATTTTCGCCGCCGTCTCTTCCGTCACCTTGGGGCTGCCATTCAGAGCGTAGGAAACAGTCGATATGGATACGCCTGCTTGTTTCGCAATATCTTTAATACTTGCCACGATACTCTCTCCTGTCTCTTCAGTAACTCTCTATTTATTATACCTTGTGAACGTTTTCATCTATAGTTAATTTTTCAATTTGTAGACAATGGCCTCATACGGACGCAATTTTTCAGGAGGGGAGTCATAGTTATGGACAACGATTTCGCCGTCACATAATAACGAACTCTTAACTTCTCTGCCGGTAAAATTGCACAGTACACGCCATTCTTCATTTTGATAGGTTCGAGTGTAAGCAAAGACTTCCGGTTCGCTATCTAGAAGTTGGTAGTCTCCATAAACAATCAGCTCATTGCTTTTACGCAGCTTGATCAGTTTTTTGTAAAATTGGTAGATCGACTTATCACCATTTATGTCATTCTCAACGTTGATGGCCGAATAATTAGAATTAATCCCAATCCACGGAGTTCCTTCTGTAAAACCGGCACTGTCTTCAGCATTCCACTGCATAGGCGTTCTCGCGTTATCCCGGCCTTTTACATAAATCGATTCCATTATGTCTTCATGCACAAAGCCTTGTTCGATCCGCTCTCTATACATATTCAAGGTCTCGATATCGCGATAAGAATTCAGCTCAGAGAACTGTACATTCGTCATCCCGATTTCCTCGCCCTGGTAAATATATGGCGTTCCTCTCATCAAATGGAGCAGGGAAGCGAGCATGGTCGCGCTTTCGTATCGATATTCCTGATCATTTCCCCAGCGCGAGACGATCCTCGGCTGGTCGTGGTTGCTCCAGAATAAACTATTCCAGCCTTTATCCGCAAGCCCAGTCTGCCAGTTCGACAACACCCTCTTCAAATCGTCCAAATCAAGCGTCTTCAAGTCCCATTTTTGTCTTCCTGCCTGTTCATCCAGCGCGATATGTTCGAATGAGAACACCATATCAAGTTCCTTCCGTTCAGGACTCGTAAAAAGAATAGCTTGTTCCAAGTCAGCACCGCCAGTTTCACCGACAGTGACGATGTCAGCACCCTCAAGCACTTCACGGTGCATCTCCTGTAAATAGGTATGGAGGAGGGGACCGTTGGCGATGATACTCTGATCCAGTTCTTTCGCGATCAAATCGATGACGTCAAAACGGAAGCCTTTGATTCCCTTATTGATCCAGAAGCGCATCACATCATAAATCGCCTCGCGGACAGGAGGGTGGTGCCAGTTAAGGTCAGGCTGCTTTTTGCTGAACATATGCAAATAATACTGACCAGTTTCTGTGTCAAATTCCCATGCGCCGCCGCTAAAAATTGACTGAAGCTCGCTCGGCGGCCCGTCGTCCACGCTATCCCTCCAGACATAATAATCCCTGTAAGGATTATCCTTGCTGCTCTTTGATTCAAGAAACCATGGATGCTCATCGGACGTATGGTTTGCGACGATATCCATCATGATGCCGATTTCACGTTTAGCTGCTTCAGCTATGAGCAGGTCCATATCTTCCATCGAGCCAAACTCGGGATGAATCTGATAATAATTTGAGATATCATAGCCATTGTCATCATTTGGCGATGCATAGACTGGACATAGCCAGATCATGTCGGCTCCAAGTTCCTTAATATAATCCAGCTTCGAGAGAATCCCCTGCAAATCGCCAATCCCATCCCCATTTGAATCCTTGAAGCTGCGAGGGTATACCTGGTAAACCACACTTTTATGCCACCATTTGCTGTCCATTTTCCAAACCTCCAAATATGAAAAATGAAGCGGCCTTGTGGGCCGCTCATTTTTACAAATTCACTTCAATCGTATTTTTTTCTGCATTCAGTTTCTTAAGCTCAGCAACGCTGATGCGGTAGCCGCCGTCACGATAACGGTTGGCCATCTGTTCCGCAACAACTTCCTGTCCGTTGATCTTCACGCCTTCATTTTTTCCAAAATGGTATGCGATCGTAACAGGTTTCCCGTCAATGTTAAACGTGAACTCTAGTCCGTCTTTTTCCATTGGAAGAATCGGATCGATCACAAGATCCTGAGCTTCGCGGCGGATGCCAAGCGCGTTTGAAATCAACTGGTTCATATAGATTCCAGGGCCGCTTGAGTAGATTCTCCAACCACCTTTTACTGGAGCTGAGCCATCGCGGAGCTTTTCGAAATTCTCCGCTGCCTCATAGCGGGTATTGAACTTGCCGTCAGAGCTGCTGAAGTAGGCATTGCTCTGGCGAAGTTCTGCGTTCGGAACGACTTTCTGGATGCCAATCGGGTTGATTGTCTGCAGGCCATTCCAAACCTCATCGACCTTGCCCAGCTTCGCCATTGCCTCTACAAAACGGATGTGGGCATGGACATATTGCAAGCCGATTTCACGCCCGAAGTTGGCTGCCTGCTCGGCACGCTTGAAGTTGGTGCTCACTCCGCCTTTATAGGTAGCGGGACGGTCCATCAGGCGCACGCCATCCGGATGATACAGGCGCTCTCTGATGATTTGATAGTGAGATTCCGCCTGTTCTGGCGTCAAAAGCTCGCCAATCATGCTTCGAGTCATTGGCAGCAGGCGATATTGAATCCCTGTTTTTGTATCCGTAGGGTGCACCATCAGTTCAGGCTTGTCCGCTTGCTCCATGAACACGAAGCCCGGGATTGTTTCTGTAGACAGCATGTATTTATTGAAATCTTCCTTGATTCCGGCTGCCATCGTGCTCAGCTCATCTGCCAGCTGTGCATCTTCTTTTTGTAAAAGTGACGCGAAGTGGCTTACGACCTGGTAGGTCAGCGCAACCGTCCAGCTGCTTGCCATATACTGCTTCAGCTGTGCATTCGCCGGCTGGAGTGTGTCATCCCAGTCGCCATCCCCGTAGGAAGATAAATACGTATCATGTAAAAAATGATCCTTGATATATTGGAGCTGCTTTTTCACATGGTCAAGCAGTGTTGCTTTTTCCTCAGTGAATTCAAAGCTGCCTTTTTCCGTATATGGAAGCAGTTCGTTTAAAATACTGTAATCATTCGTTGCACGCAAGTATTCAACGATGACCTTCAAAGGCCAGACGATGATGTCGCCGTGGCTTTCTTCCTGCTGGAAGCGGTAGTAGTTGTCGAACATGAACCACTGCGGCCAGTTTCCGTCATCACTGTACTGGTGGGAGTAGACCGTCTTGATGATGTCCTTCACATTTTCATATTTTTGCGTCGCAATGAAATACTCAGTCGGTCCCTGGCAGACATCACGCGTTCCCCAGGCAGCGCCGCCGTATTGCTCCAGGCCATGAGGGACAGAGTAGTGGACGAGCATATTATGCGTATACCACCATGCAAGTGCGTTAATTTTCTTAAGCTCTTCCGTCGCTTCTCCATTCTGTGCAAGCTTGAAGCCATTCATTGTATCTGCGAAAAATTCGCGGTATTTTTCGATTTCTGTTTGTGCATCAGCATCCGTGAACGGTATTTCTTTTCCATCAAGAAGGCCCTGGACAGTAATTTTCCACTCGCTTGCTTGTTCCAGCTCAAAGACTGTCAAAGATGCTGCTTCGGCTTCGATATTTTCTCCAAACAGTTTTGAATCCTTCACTTCAAATTTTCCGTTGATTTGCATGCGGTAGCTAAGGTCAGGGAAGACGTCCGAGCTGTCGGAACCTTCTGCGGCTGTAAAAGTAAGGACATTTCCGTCCTGCTTCAGCTTATAAGGCTGTGCATATTCATTGTTGTTCATCGAAACCTGGTTTGTCACAAGATAGCGGTACTCCTTGCCGTTTGCAGATCGTACCTGCAGCTGCAATTGCGGTGAATCCACCGCAGTGTGAGTTGTGATGATGAACATGTCATCATTTGTCTTGTAGTACCACCGACCATAATTGAAGCCCATCTCAAACATTGAAGGCATCGTTAGCAGGCGGTATTCTCCTTCGATTTCAATATAAACCCTCTGGCCGGAAGTCTTCATGACATTCAGCGCGTTGCGGGCATTTGTCAGCATCTTGTTAAAGGACGTGTTGCCAACAACGATGTGCGAATTGAAAATCCCATACATATATAAAGAAGTTGTCAGGACATTTTTTATGTTGTCGACGTTCCCGCCTGTCATCAGGATATGCCCGTGCGGACGCTCAACAAGCAATTCTTTTTCCTTTAAAACGACATGCTCATGCTGCTCCGTGAAGAAGGATAGCAATGTTTCGCCGGATGTTTCTTCCTGATGGCGGTTAGGGAACAGCTCATCGATTTCTTCTTTTGTCATTGAAAGTGTTTCTAAAGGCTTTCCGAGAGAAGGAGAGAGCTGTACTTTTGGCAGTTCAGCTGCATGGTCACCATTGATAGACTGCACACTTTCCCAGGCTGCAGCCACTTCGTCAGTAAATTCCAACTCGGTTATAGCTGCTGGATGGGTCTCTTTAAAAATTCCATAGAATACGAATTGCGCATTGCCATCAAGAGTCACTTTTTCAGACTGTAAAGCTGTATAAGCAAATTCATATTGATAAATTTCATTCGCGAGATTCTCTCTCGTTAAAATTTCAGGCACGTCTGTTTCTTTATAAGACAAGCCGAAGAATTGGAAGCCGTCAGTCGAAAATCCTGTTGCATTCGTCAGCGAACCTTGCTGGACATAAGGGAAGCAGCCGCCGCTCATCGGCTGGTTCTGACGCGAGCAGACGACATAGCCTTTTTCAGAGTCATTGAAAGCATTGTGGTCAATATACTGTGACATATACGCTTCGTTTGTACGGACAGCGCCCTTGTCAGCAAGGCCCATGTCCTGCCCGTAGACGATATCGATCACCGAATTGCTTCCTTTCACTTCAACATCCCAGAACCAGACTCCGCCCTCAGCCAGGGTAAAAGTCACCTGGTATTGAAGGCCAGCAGCCTCGCCCTGATAGAAAACCTGATTATCGGAGTGACTGACTTTGCTTCCTGACTTCGAACCAAGCAGGGGATAGAACTGAATTCCATTTTCCCCATGGATTCGCAAAAATATGTTATTCATAGAGCCATCGATCGGGTTCGAAAGCCACTGGTTGATCATCGTTGATTTATTGGCGATCTCATAAACATCGCCGCTATTTAAAAACGTAAAGCATAGATCATTTGCCTGTATGGTGAACTTTGACTTTGTCATCGGTGTCAACTTCTTTCCTTTTAGGATTGTAACTAGCTGATAAACTGGTATGTGTTAAACGGTATTAAGCGTTATCTAGTTTTAAAGGGTTTATCGTTGGAGTAAAGCAGAGCCAACTGGTATTAAATTGACTCCAACTGGTATTAAAACTACTCCAACTGGTATTAAATTCAAGTTAACCGGTATTATATCGCCTTTCTGGAACAAATTCGGTCCAACCGGAAATAAATCTGCTCTAACCGGAAATAAAATTGATCCAACCGGTAATATCTTTGCTTCAACCGGAAATAAATTTCGGCTAACCGGTAATAAATCGACTTCACCCTGAAAAAAATCCCCTCATACCGGATAAAAATCCCTCAGTAGATTATTCTTTTACAAGTTCAAACGTCATTTCCAAGGTATCCCTGCTATTTGGCCCTACAAAAGCGATGAATTTTCCTAGGTCGCTCTTGAAAGAGAGATCTGCGTGGTGGTAACGCAATTGTTCTTCGTTAATCTCAAATTCAACTGTCACTTTTTCGCCTGGTTCTAAAGAGACTTTCTTGAAGCCTTTTAGTTCCTTCATTGGCCTTACAACTTCACCGGCTACGTCTCTTACGTATAGCTGGACGATTTCTTCTCCGGCCAACTGGCCTGTGTTCTCGACTGTTACGGAAACCTTCAATGGTCTAGACGCAGACAGTGTCGTATTACTCATTTTTATATCGCTATACTCGAAGCTTGTATAGCTCAAGCCGTATCCGAATGGCAGCAATGGCTCGTTCGGGATATCTAAATACTGTGATACATATCTTTCCTGTGCGTCAGGAGCTCCCTGTGGCCGGCCTGTGTTGAAATGGTTGTAGTAAACTGGCACCTGTCCGACAGAGTATGGGAAGGACATCGTCAGCTTCGCGGATGGATTTGCATCGCCGAACAGGATGTCAGCTACCGCGTTTCCACCTTCTGTGCCTGGGTACCATGCCTCCAGGATTGCGTCGGATTCGTCCCAGATTCCGTGGAGATCAAGCGGACGTCCGTTGAATAATACTGCAACGATTGGTTTGCCGAGTTCTTTCATTTTTCCGGCAAGTTCCAGTTGCACTTTCGGCAGGCCGATATTCGCACGGCAGCCAGCTTCACCGCTCATTTCCGATGCCTCGCCAAGCGCGAGCACAATCACATCTGCTTCTTTCGCCACTTTCACTGCCTCCGCGAATTGCTCTTCAGATCCTGTTTCAATGTCACAGCCTTTTGCTGTGAAAAGAAGGGAGGAGTCAAGCTTCGCCAGTAAGCCATCGTATAGCTGGACCGCTTTTTCCTTTGAGCCAAGGAATGACCATGGCCCAAGAATATCGCCGCTTTGTGCGAATGGTCCGACCAGGGCGATTTTCTTTTCTTTTTTAATAGGAAGAACTCCTTCATTTTTCAATAAAACTGAAGACTTTACCGCAAGCTCTCTAGCAGCTTGGCGGTGCTCGTAACTCATAATCAGTTCTTCCTCGAGTTCTTCATCCGCACCGCGGAACGGATTTTCAAACAATCCTAATTTATCTTTCAAAGTCAGAATCCGCAAAACCGATTCATCTATAAGCTGTTCATCCACTTTTCCGTCCTCGACCTGCTCTTTTAAATGGTCGACATAGCAGGATGTCATCATTTCGATATCGACACCAGCTTGGATCGCTTTGTATGCAGCTTCTGCTTCATCCTCAGCGACGCCGTGAGGAATCATTTCTTTTACCGCTCCCCAGTCGGAAATGAGGACACCATCGAAGCCCCATTCCTCGCGAAGCAGGTCGCGCATCAGTTTTACATTGCCAGTCGCGGGAATGCCGTCGACCGTGTTAAAAGCGGTCATGACCATTTCACAGCCTTCATCTAGTGCTGCTTTGTATGCAGGGAGATATGATTCCCTGAGCTGGCGTTCCGACATATTGACCGTATTGTAATCACGGCCGCCTTCTGGAGCACCGTATGCAGCGAAGTGCTTCACGCAGGCTGCAACGGAATCTGTGTTATTTTTCAAGTCTTGCCCTTGGAAGCCGCGAACAAACGACTTCGCAAACTCACCATTTAAAAATGGATCTTCACCAGTCGATTCCATCACGCGTCCCCAGCGAGGGTCACGAACTAAATCAACCATTGGTGAAAAGGTTACATGGACGCCTGCAGCTGCAGATTCTTTTGCTGCGATTTCTGCACTTTGTTGGGCTTTATCTAAATCCCATGAACAGCCGATCGCAAGTGGTACAGGGAAAATCGTTTTATACCCGTGAATGACATCCGCCATAAATAAGAGGGGAATTCCCAGTCGATTCTTTTTCAGGTGGGCTTTCTGTATGCTGATCGCTTCTTTTGCTCCGCCTGAAGCACCGAGGACGGAGCCAGTGTTCCGGACGTTTTCTTCCGATATATTCATAGAAGCAAGTGGACCGGTAATCTGCCCTTCATCCTTGGATCCTTCGAAAAAGGGAGTTGCTAACTGAAGTAATTGTGCGATTTTCTCATCTAGCGTCATTTCTTTTAATAAAGAAGTAAGTTTCTGACTGTTCATAGGGGTGAACCTCCCGTAAAATATAGTAGGAATAAATTTAAATAGAAACGTTTCGAATAAGAATACAACTGCATTATAAGCGCTTTCTTTTTCAGAGTCAATAAATAATCGAAACGTTTCTACCGGTAAATGAAAGCGAAACCAGTAATAGCAGGTTTTTATGAAAAAAATTAAAACCCATCTCAAATTTCTACTTGAAAACGATTACACTATGAAATATAATAGCCCTATCGAAACGTTTCAATTGATTTGGTCTGCTCTTTTCGGAAAAAGAGTCAGGAAACCTTGAATCGTTTCGCCAGTTACACACATTTATTTTTTTACTAGCTCTCGAAACGTTTCTATAAGGGGGTTTTCGTAAACAAAGGTAGAATTTCGCAGGTTATAAGTAATTATTTGCTATAGCGGGAAATTTAAATGCAAGACCTTATCACATTATTATGGGGGTTTTACGAATGAGCAAAAATATGTTCAATGTATTCAGCAAGAAATTTGCAGCAGCTGCAATGGTAGGTACATTAGTTGTATCTGGTGCACTTGCAGGGTGTTCTTCTGATTCTGGTTCCGAGAAAGACGGCAAGAAAGTCATCAATGTCTGGGGCATGGGGGAAGAAGCAAAAACACTTCCGAAAATTGCTGAGGAGTTTGAAAAAGAAAATCCGGAAATCGATGTTAAAGTCCAGGCTATTCCATGGGATCAGGCACATGACAAGCTGTTAACAGCAGTGGCTTCTAAAAAAGGTCCTGATGTTGTGCAAATGGGGACAACGTGGATTCCTGAATTCGCATCTGCGAATGCATTGATGGATCTGTCCGATCAGACAGAGAAGTATCCGGAATTAGCAGCCGAAAACTTCTATGATGGTTCTATTGAAACAACAAAATATGAGGACAAAGTGGTAGGCGTGCCTTGGTATGTTGATACTCGCGTTCTTTTCTACCGCACAGACCTATTAGAAGAAGCAGGTTATAAAGAAGCGCCGAAGACTTGGGATGAGCTTCGTGATGCAGCGAAGAAACTTAATGACCGTGGCGATGACAAATACGGTATCAGCATTGATACAAATGAGCAAAGCTTATCATTCATGCTTGCGCGCCAGAATGGCTCTAAGCTGATCGAAGGAAATGAAGCTTACTTTAATGAACCGGAATTTGTAGAAGCTGTTGAATACCTGAATGGTTTCTTCAAGGATGGTTCTGCACCTGTTGACCTTGGACTTGATATCGTCCAGGCTTTCAAAGGCGATGGCATCCTGCCGATGTTCATCAGCGGACCTTGGATGGTTAAAATCATCAATGATCAGGCACCTGAGTTGGAAGGTAAGTGGGCAACAGCTGTTCTTCCTGCCAAAGAAACAAATACATCTACACTAGGCGGATCTAACCTGTCTGTATTCGAGCACACTAAGAACAAAGAAGAAGCACTTAAATTCCTTGCTTATATGAGCAAGTCAGAAACACAGGTTAAATGGCTTGAAATGACGAACTCCCTGCCAGCGAACAAAGAGGCATGGAACGACAAACAGCTTCAAGAAAACCAGTACTATAAAGTGTTTGGTGAGCAAATGGAAAATGCACAGCCAATGCCTGTGATAAAGCCTTTCGAAAAAATCGCCCAGGATTTCCTGAGCCGTTTCGAGAAGATTTACCGCGGTGGTGCTGACATCCAGGAAGAAATGGATGCGTTTGATCAAGAGGCTGAAAAAATCCTCTCCAAGTAATCTGAAACAGGTTGTCTGGCAGGCGCTTGCCTGCCGGCAACTACATTAGTCCGGAATATTCGGACTGAGAAAGAAGGGACTTACAATGAAAAGCTTTTTGGCAAACAAGACTCCTTACTTTTTTATAGCTCCTGCCATTATCCTTTTATCATTATTTTCTATACTGCCTATCTTTGTAGCACTCTTTATCAGCTTTACGGATCTTGATTTAGTCGGGATTGCCGATTGGTCATCAATTAGCTTTGTTGGCCTTGAGAATTATAAAGAAGTTGTAAGTGACCCGATATTTGTAAAATCGATTCTTAACACCTTGTTCTATGTAGTGATAGGTGTTCCGCTCGTTATTATTTTATCTTTAGCAATAGCGCTACTGATCAATTTTGGGAAAGCACGTATTTTCAAGGCTTTCCGGGTTGTCTTCTACATGCCTTCCATCACAAACGTTGTTGCGGTTGCTGTTGTTTGGAGCTATCTGTACAACCCTCACCTTGGTTTATTCAACCATATATTAAATTTGTTGAACCTGCCGGATGTACCATGGCTCCAGGACCCGATTATGGCAAAAATCTCATTGATTTTGCTTGCGCTCTGGAGGGCAATCGGACTTAATATGATCATCTTCCTGGCGGCATTGCAGGGGATTCCGAAAACCTATTATGAAGCTGCGCAGCTTGATGGCGCAAACAATTGGAAGCAGCTGACAAAGATCACGATTCCTTTGCTTCGCTACGCCATTTTCTTTGTATCGATTACAACAATGATTGGCTGGCTCCAGTTCTTCGAAGAGCCGTTCGTCATGACCAATGGCGGGCCGCTTGACAGCACGACTTCTGTTGCATTATTCATTTACCGTAACGGATTCCAGTTCTCTAACTTTGGGTATGCGGCAGCTGGATCGTTCATATTGTTCATTGCCATCATTATCATTACATTGATTCAATTCAAAATCCAAAACAAACAGCAGGATTATTGAGGAAAGCAGAGGTGGAAGACAAATGAAATCCAGTGCAATTTCAAAACAATCATTAAGCAGCAATGTGAAGCAGGAAAAGACGCAGCAATGGGTTGTCGGAATCATCCTTGCAATTGGGGGGATTTTAGTTTCATTGCCCTTCGTGTGGATGATCCTTTCTGCCTTTAAGCCAGAAAGCGAAGTTATGGCGTTGACACCGACACTGTTTCCTCAAGAATGGACAATCGGAAACTTCCATAACCTTTTTGTGAATATGAATTTCGGCCTCTATTTAAAAAATACAATTATCGTTGTTCTTTGGTCATTCGTAGGATTGTTTTTGAATGCTATGGCGGGCTACGCTTTTGCAAAATTTGAATTTAAAGGCCGCAATCAGTTATTCTTCATGGTCCTGGCGACAATGATGATTCCAGGCCAGGTAACAATGATTCCTGTATATTTGATCCTGAACCAGATGCAATTGGCCAATACAATGGCGGGCATTGTTTTGCCAGGTCTAGTTGGGGCGTTCGGCATCTTCCTCTTCCGTCAGTTCATGACGACCATTCCAGATGAACTGCTTGAAGCAGCCAGATTGGACGGTGCAAGTGAGTTACGGGTATTCTGGCAAATCGTCCTGCCTATGACCAAACCGATTCTCGCCGTACAGGGAATTCTTACCTTCATCGCAGGCTGGAACAGCTTCCTGTGGCCATTGATCATCGCTAACGATGAGAGTTTGTATACTTTATCAGTAGGATTACAGCTTTTGAAAGGCCAATATGGAGGGAACTTTGCCCTGCAAATGGCCGGTTCAACCTTCATGGTCGTTCCGATCGTCATCATCTTCATTATTTTCCAGAAGCATATTATCGATGGATATACGATTTCAGGGATGAAATAGAATTAAGGACAGTGAATCTTGAGAGATCACTGTCTTTTTTGTTGAAAAATAATTATTAAACCGTTGAATTAGCTTGGTTAAAGACTTTAGAGACCAATTAGGAACGTACGTATTTACATTCGAATCCAAACTGTCCATGCCCGTCAAAAAATGAGGTTAACCGTATAAATGGTTAACCCTCCTTGAATGTTGTTTGTGAGGTTACTTCACGGATAAGTGAGAACCATGTCTGCGCTTCAGGAATAAAACAGGACCGCAAGATGATTAATATCAATCTGTTTTTTTTACTAATGATATCGTTTGCGCAAATACTCAAAAAAATTAAAATATTTAATGGAGAAACATGCCTCTCAGTTGAAATAGGTGGTAAGAGAAATGTTTTCGGGTTGGATTTTTGCTTTGAAATTTCCACTGATAGGTGTATAAACTAGTAAATCGATGAACCGTTAAAAGAACTGATTATCAATAATGACTGATGGTTATGCTGATAGGTGAAAGGGTGATGAATAGTGGCACTCAACTATCAACTACTATTTGGAATGGATAAACAGCTGCATTTTATAAGCTTTGCTGTTATATCTGCTTGTATTGGAGTAATGATCATATTAATCTCTAATGGACATCGTGTAAAACAGCATATGAATGTTGTATGGATGACATTGGTGTCGATCGGTATTTTTGAAGAGTATCGGCAATATTACCTTCCTGACAGAAGCGCGGAATTCATAGATGCGTTAGCTAATATACTTGGCGTGACAGTGGGTCTGGCGATTCCGGTGCTATTATTATATTTGAATGAACATCGAAAACAATTTATCTCAAAGGTTTTCAGGAACTACATACTGATAATGCTGCCATTTTTATTAGGTTTATTTTTTCTTAATGAGAGACCATTCTTTTCTGTTGAGGAACATTTTCAGGAGAAGCTAAGAACCCTATCAGCTTTTATAGGGTGGTAAGGAGATGGAGTATGGACTGTCCTATGTGATAAATAAAAGCCCAGCAAACTTACAAGGTTTGCTGGGCAATACTTTTCTTACTTAATTCGCTATATCGATAATACGTCCTTCTACCTCTGGACTAACAGTTTGCTCTTCTTGTTGACTCACATATTCTGTGAAGACCTCCCAGTCCACATAACCTGGTTCGCTTACCCGGCCTTCATTATAAGCTTTTGCGAATACATCATATCCGTCTCCGCCTTTAGCGGTGAAGGTGTTTGTTGCTACTGCGTATGTCTTGTTAGGATCCAAGCTTACATAGTTGACGCCATCTTCTTTTACTTCAATAGACTGAACTCGCTGGCCAACAGGAAGTGTGCTGTTGTATGTGAATTTCAATCCAGCCACCTGCAGGAAGCCTCCGGAGGTCCCTGGAGCCTCTTTAACACTGTGCTCCAAAGCCTCTTTAATTTCAGCGCCAGTCAATTGCATGATGGCTAAAGAATTTCCGAAAGGCATTACTGTAAGGACCTCTGCTAAGGTAATTTCACCAGTATCAATGGATTCACGAATTCCGCCACCATTTTGCAGAGCGATTACTGTGTTTGGATTGATTGTTTTTGCTTTCGCAAGCATTCCGTCAGTGATTAAGTTACCTAAATTTGTTTCACCTGTACGTACAAATTCTCTCACACCATTTAATTCAACACTTGCAGTTCCAATCACTTTCTTTTTCATTTCATCAACGGCTGGTTTATAATTTTCATTTAAAATTTTTGCAGCTTCAGCATCTTCTGGATAAGTAGTGATATCTAAGAGCTCTCCATTATGTTGGATGATCTTCCCGTTTTTATTGAACTTTACATCAAGTGTTCCAAGGAATTTACCATACTCATTTGCCTGTACGATGACAGTTGGTTCACTACCATTTTTCACGACGAGCGGTTCTTCTAACTTGACATGAGTGTGTCCGCCGACAATAACATCGATGCCATCTACTTCCTCAGCTAACGTTAGGTCATTATCTCCGCCGCCATCGTTCAAACCGATATGAGTAAGGGCGATGATTTTATTAACGCCTTGCTCTTCAAAAGCTTTAACAGCCTCTCTTGCTTCATTGATGTAATCAGTGAATTCAACATCCTCACCCGGACTGGAGATGTCTACTGTTTCAGCAGTAGTTAGACCAAAAATCCCGATTTTCTCCCCATTCACCTCTTTTACAATGCCTTTGTAGACTTCGCCATCATTCGCATCCGAAGAAACCTCATTATTGGCAAGGAGATTCATATTTTCGTCATTTTCAAAGTTTACGTTTGCGCTGACAAATGGGAAGTTTGCCTCTTTGACAAAGTTCGCCAGAGTTTCGGTACCTTTATCAAATTCGTGGTTTCCAAATGTCATGGCATCATAGCCAACCATATTCATGAATTCTAAATCTGCTAATCCATTAAACTCATTAAAATACAATGTTCCAGAGAAAACATCTCCAGCGTCTAATAAAACTGTGTTAGCGTTTTCCTCACGTACTTGTTTAATTGCTGCCACACGCTTTGCGACAGTGTCCAAATGAGCATGGGTATCATTCGTATGCATGATTGTTAATTCATAAGGCTTGCCAGGCTTAACACCCTTCATGTTTGCAGAGGCTGCAGGAACAACAATTGAAGTCAATAGAGCAGCAGTGGCAGCTACTGAAAATAATTTACGATACAACTTTTTGCGGTAGTTCATTAATCGTTTCCTCCTTGTAAAAGGTAGTTTTGCTACTAAGCTATTAAGCCTGGTGGCAAATCACCCCTATTCTATCAAAATCGACATATAAAAAAATGAATAAATTGAATATTCTTTAAATTAGTGAAAAGGGCATAGGAAATATATCCTTTATTAATGGGGTATTTAGGGGGGCGGGAAACTGCTGCAGGTACAAAAGTCTGTGTTTTGCTGGAACGCAAATTGTTCGATATAATTCACCGCTTTTACTGAGCAGGCACTTACATACTCAATCCAGGCGGGTTTTAGCAAAATGCTCTTTTAAGGCCCAATGTTGTTTTAAAGCCCTGTTGATCGTAGTGGAAGGCGCGTAGACTCCTCGAAAATGCTAACGCATTTCCTTCGTGCGTGGGCTGATTCGAGAAGCCAATCAATGTCCTGCGGGATGAGCAAGTAATGGGGAGACACCGCAGACGAATAAAGCGCCGAGGAGGCTCCCCGACTGCAAGGAAGAATTGATTTATGAAAAATCCGGCCTTTGGGATTTTTCTTTATTCTTCCCCGCGGAAAGCGAAGCGACTGGAACGAAAATCAACAGCCTAGTTTAAAAGAGCCTAGCAAAAAGAACTATCCATATAGAAGGGGTTTTAGGTAATTGAATCGAATTAATATTTAGATTAATAGAATATCTGGGGGAAAAAGATGAATAAGAGGTTAGTTTTGGTGGTCCTCAGCTTTATGATATTTATAATTGGTGGATGCTCTGAGGGTCTTCATGAAGAGGCTGTTGCCAGAGCCGATGTAAAAGAATCGGAGGAAAGTCTTATTATTGAGAAACAGATTCCTCTGATCAAAGACTTTATGCCAGATATGAATTTTGTGCCAAGAAGCAATGTAAGTACTCACGTGGTATTGCACTTTATCAGCAATGCTGCCAATAATCCAGAGAATCCTTATGAGTATGAGGATATCCGGAAAATCTTCATTGATTACGATGTTTCTCCGCATTATATGATCGACCGTGAGGGGAAAATCTACTTTTTAATGCCGGAAAGCAGGGCGGCACGTCATTCAGGGAAAGGTGAACTTTCTGCATTCTCCGAGTATAAAGATCACTTGAACAAGTATTCCATCGGCATCGAGTTATTAGCTGTCGGCACAGAGGCTGAAATGAAGTCGATGATGTCGGCTGATCATTATAAAAAAATACCCCGAGAACATATTGGATACACAGAAGAACAATATAAAGCCCTTAATCTTTTGCTAGAAGATATCCTGGCAAGAAATAAGGAAATTAAAAGGGACAGGATACATATTATCGGGCATGATGAATATGCACCGGAACGAAAAACAGATCCAGGAAGTTTATTTGATTGGGATAGAATAATGTTGGAAGGAGAGTGACCTTATAAAAAGGGTTACTCTTTTTTGTCTATGTAAAAATTATCTACCTATTCTTATACCCCTTCTCTTTTCTGCGAAACATTATTCAGAAAATCATTTTTGTTAATTTTTACCACCTTTTATATTCGGGTCTTTTTACCCTCTTTCTCTTTCCATAAATGGCTTATAGTGGTAGTGTCCTTAAAAAAAGACAAATTTAGACAAAAGGTGGGAAAATGTTGAAAGTCGCTTCTTTTGGTAAATTGCTTCTGAGTTTTTTGGTCCTTTTATCATTTTCATTATCTTTCTATGCCGATCGTACAGAGGCTGCCTATAGCTTCCAGGCTAAGGTTAACGCTGATGTGCTCAATGTCCGTTCACAGCCGGGCACAGCCTATTCAATAGTAGGGAAACTCAAGCAAGGTCAGGTTGTAACTGTGTATGAACAGAAAAACGGCTGGTCAAGGATTTCTTATGGCTCATTGAAGGGCTGGGTTGCTTCCCAGTATATCAATGCGACAACCTGGACGGGTTACGTAACAGCTACTAACCTGAATTTCCGAAGTGCTCCTGGCGGCAGTATTTTAGGTTCCTTGCCAAAAGGAACTGCAGTCAAAGTCTACGGGACAGATGGATCTTGGCTGAAAGTATATGCATCCACTCTCAATAAAACGGGATGGGTCTGGAATTCCTATATCACCAAGCAGAAGCCTGCAGCGACAGTGACAAAGGTAGTTTTAAAAGTGAATACCAACATTCGCAAAGGCCCAAGTACGTCATATCCAATCTTGTATACAGAAAAAGCAGGAACGTTCATGGAGAAGCTTGGTGTGAGCAACGGATGGGTAAAAGTAAAGAGTCCGAGTGGCGTCATCGGCTGGGTGTATGGACCGCTCGTCCGTGACCCGAATACTGTTTTAAAGGGAAAGGTTATCGTGCTTGACCCAGGCCATGGAGGCTATGACAGTGGCACAAGGGGAAGAACCTATCTGGAGAAAACGTTGACGCTGAGAACGGCTTTGGCACTTAAACCTCTGTTGGAAAATGCGGGGGCGAAAGTTATTCTAACAAGAAGCTCCGACACCTATTTAAGCCTGACACAACGGGTAAATATCAGCAATAATCATAAAGCTCATGCGTTCTTAAGTCTCCACTATAATGCTTATTCTTCAACAAGCAGTGGAGTCATGACGTTCTATTATAGCAGCTCTAAGGATGCACCGCTGGCTGGCTCGATCCAAAGTTCTTTGGCAGCCTCAACCCAGCTGCGGAATATGGGTTCCAAGTACGGCAATTACCACGTAGTTCGTGAAAATAAACAGCCAGCTGCACTAGTGGAACTTGGCTTCCTGTCCAACCCGACAGAGGAAAAGCTCGTAGCTACAACAACGTACCAAAAGAAAGCAGCAAAAGGGATTTACAACGGTTTATTTCGTTACTTCCTGACAAGATAGCGGGATGCACATAAAAGACCTTATATTTTATAAGCTGTAAAAAACCTGAGCAGATTAGATTTCGCTCAGGTTTTATTCTTGTTCATTAGCTTCAATTAAATCGGCAACCAGAATATATCTTTCCGGAGCGTCCCCAATGAAATCAAAAGGATAACAGGTGGTTACGGTCAGAGTCGCTCTAGGTTTTGGAACGATCACCGTTCTATCATCCGCATCAACAATACGGACTTTCCTTACCTTGTATGTGAATTCTCCTGCATCTGTCGAGACAACCAGCAAATCTCCCTTCCCAACTTCACCAAGTTTGCGAAAAACGGTATCACGGTGGCCTGAAAGAACAGAATTATCCTTTTCCCCAGGAAGCACGCTGCCAGAGAAGTGTCCCACTCCTTTTTCGAGTTCATCCTCATCAGTACCATGGTAGATTGGCAAATTGGCACTAAGTTTAGGAATGGAGAGATTGCCAATCATTTCCCCTTTTTCCGGTCTTTTAGAATAGAGGCTGGTTTTAGCGCTTTGCAATTTTTTATCTGCTGTCTTAACAGGCTTATCAGCAAAGGCAACCTCTGTTTTCGGTTCACCAGTTTTAAAGAGCCAATAGCCCTTCATGAATTTATAAGCATTTGTTCCGCTGAACCAGAAACCCAATGCAATGATGACAACGGATAGGGAAAGAAGAACCAGCTTTCCGGTTCTTCTTTCTTTGAAATATTTATGCACGTTTAACTTTCACTTTCCTGAATACAAAAGCTCCTAGAAGGACCATCGCTAGTCCTGTCATTGTATTTTGCATGTAATCTGAAGCAGTATTAGGCAGTTTGCCGCCTTTAACAGTTTTTGCTGGTGCTTTCTTCTCTGCTTTTGCCACGTCTTCAGCTGCTTTCTTGACTCCTTCAGCTGCATCAGTTGTATCTTCCAGGTTTTCTCCGGTTTCCTCAATAAATTCCGAGTCGAACATTTCCTTTGTGATGACCATGTCAGCTAAAAGGTCACCATTAGTAGAAAATATTTTTATCATTAAGTCGGCTCCATTGGTAGAATCCATTTGCATAAGGGAAGCAAATGAAACAGGAGTAGTTACTCCGTCCTTAACCAGATAGTATTCTACTTTTAGGTCCAACAAAGTAAGCATGCCATCCCAAATGTCAATGAATTCGGCAATGTCTTCAGCAGAAAGTTCAGATGCGCTGTCAAACTCAGGGAAATCCATTAATCTAGTACCGTATTCCTCCAGCGCCGTGAAAAATTGTTCTGGATCAAGGTCAGGATTTTCCATAATATAAATGAGATGATTAGCAAGATTATTGGCTTCTTTAAGCGAGAGACCGAAAGAATCCAAAGTGTTGATCAGGTCATCTTTAGCGTCCATAAAGTAATGTTCAGCAATAGCAAATTCAAGGTCTTCAACATATTCATAGTTCTCGATTGAATCATCATAGGAATTTAGGAAAGCTTCCAATTCTTCGATTGATCCAAATTCATAAGTCTCAAGAAGCGTTTGCAGGTTTTCGTCAGTAATCGGTGTTAGTTCTTCAGTGTAGAGCCAGTCAGACATACTGAAGTATAAATCTTCATAAAAAATGAATTGATCCAATGTTGCTGCATTTTCCTCAAGCAGTTGATTGAATTCTTCCTCAGTCAATTCAAACTCTGCAAGCAATTCTTGTAAATTCTCATCGTCTAACACAGGTCCAAGATACTCTATTAATTCATCCAAAGTTTCAAACTCTTCTAGAGTGTAATCATGCCAGTCTGTCAGATAGGCGATGAAATCCTCCTCTGACAGACCAATTTTCTGGAGATAATCCTGGAACTCTTGATCCTGTGGATCGACCGCGGCAAAAGCAGAAATTGGAAGCAGGCCCACTGTCAATGTGAAAGCCAAAATAAAAGATAAAACGCGCTTCAAGTAATTCTTCCTCCTACAATTCAAATATATTACAAAAGAATTATATAACCTTTCCGAAAATCCAGATAGTGGTTATTTTTGTAAAAATATAACTTTTTTATAGGTAAAACTATTGACAAATATATTTAATTGTTTTTTTAAAAATATCTATAGCAAAATGGAACAGTAAGCACTACTAACTACAACTAGCTTAATACTAGAATAATTAACCGTCCTATGACATAAAAGCATTAATATCAAGTGATACAACAAGATTGTCCCTTGTTTAAATATCTTTCTTTCGATCTTTGCGATTTATTGAAAATCTCTCAAAAAAGTTATATTCCTGTAAAATCGGGTAAATAGTAACTAACACATAACCCAAAAAAAGGCAGGGATAATTCATGAAAAACGATAAGAACTCTAACTTCTATAAGCAAAATGTAGACGTAAATATGTTCATGAACACTATACATGATTCTGACAATACAGAACTGATTTTAACTCGTAAAAAAACTAGGTATACAGATGGAGCAAACAAAATCATCCAGAAGGTCCAGAATGAATTCCTGGAACGGAGAAGAGCAGAAGAAATCGATTTGGCATTGAAAAACAAGGACAAAGGAAGATTCATGGATTTGACTTCAGAAAACTGGAAGGATGCTTTATAGAGTGAAAGTTATGAATCGGATATTGCGAATATAAAAAGCCTGAAACCAAGATTGTATTACCCGGTTTCAGGCTTTTTTTGGCTGGATGGCATTGCTCGTGAAAAGCCTCTTAATCTATAACCTCTATCAATTGCTCCTTGAGCTTCTTTTTAGCGCTGCTCCTCCATTGTTTGACTGCTGATACTGAGACATTTTCCTTTTGAGCTATTTGTCTGACGGATAGGAAATCAACGCAGGTGTAAATGACCCACTTTGTTTCTTTCTCGGTGAGACCCTCGCAGTAGCTCATCAGAAACTCAAGTTCGAGCGGATATTCGGCATTTGGCTCTTCAACACCTTCCCAATATTCTTCTTTCGGATAGACACTCCGTTCTTCAAGGCGATTATTCCGATTCATCTCATTCAAAATTTGTCCCTTTATATACGAATAAGCATAATTGGTAAAATCACCTTTCTCTGGATCAAAGGCTTCTGCCGCCTCCCAAAGCCCTACAACCCCTGTATGGAAGTAGTCTTCCTTGTTTTTATAAATATTGAGGGAGGAGATAATCTTGTGGATCATTGGCTCATATTGTCTAGATAACTGTTCAAAGTTTTCCACTTTGCAGTCCTTTCGAGATCGCGCGCATTCCGTTTTATTCCCGGGTAGCTAAAACATACTGTGAAACAAGAGAGTGCACCAATCTCGAAAATTCAATTTTGGAGGTCAAAATGGCTAAAAAACAAACAAAAAGGCTTGAAAATTAAATTTTCAAGACCTATTAAAAGAGAATGCCTATATTAGTAACGAATATTTGAATGATGAATTGTGAAATTTTTTAGACAATGATTGATAAATTTTTTTCTTGTTAAATAGAAAGTAGTTACTACCATTGAAGTAGGAGTAACCCTGTTAGTTCTTGCGATTAATTCCGTATATAACAAAAAAACGGACCTGAATAGCAGGTCCGTTAAAAAATATATTATACTAATAAAATTTAATTTTAGCAATATTCCATAAGAACTAAGTGTTAGGCATCATTAAAAATTCAGATTTACATTTAAATGTCATTATTAATATAATAATACCTATAGGGGTTCTGATCCAACACCGCGCTCAATTACACAAGCAGCCCTGTTTAAACAGACAGGAGGTTAAGATGCGAAGAAAATTGAAAAATCCCCGGGAATAAAGTCGTAGCGGACAAATCCCGAGGACAAAGTGTGTTGGGTATACCAACTATGTTAGTATACTCTTTTTGTCAGATAAAGCAATACATAGGAGGATTCAATGGTGAACCTATTAAGTGATTACACGATTAATCAGGAAACAGTGTTGCTGACAGGAGAATACAATGAAAATGGAAAGCTGTGTACAAGAGTAATAGAAGGGGAAGACACATTTCTCGTCGATATGAAACCAATTGAAGTCATTAATAAAACATTGCTTGGCTTGGGTTCTAATTTCAATGCTGGACGAAAAAGCTCCAGGGAGATCCTCGGCGATATTTATATGTGCCCTATTAAAATTAACTGCAATCTGGGCATCTGGTTATTTCCAACCAAATCTTACAATGATGACTTTTGCGTTTGGTTTTCCCTTTCACATGTTAAAAAAGCAAAAGCTCTCGGAATTCGTAAGACTGAAGTCTATTTAAGCTTCAATCATACTTTTGTGATTAACATGAAGGAATCTAAGTTCAACCAAAGAAAACATGCTGCGAAAGAACTGCGCGATGAAATGATGAAAAACTCCCAGGGCATTCTGACTTTTTTCGTCGAGCCTAAAAAAGGCTTAAGGATACGTGAGGGTGAAGGTCGAAACAGGTACAGAATCCGTAAATAGTATGTTAGAGGCATCCATTATTGGATGTCTCTTTTTGTTAGATTTGTAATGATAGGGAGATCAGCTAACATCGGTAGCAGCCCGATAGAAAAATAGCCACACTGGCTCGTCAGTATTGATATTTCTTCTATATCCCACTATCATGATTAACAAACGAATTTAAAGGATGGAAAATATGAACCAAAAGATTCTCCCGGCGTCTTCGAATATGAAGGATTTTGAGCGCTTTTTGAAAAGTCCTTATGAGATAGGGATATTCCTCGAAATGCATATCGCACAGCTGAAGCATGTGAGTTCGATGGCAGAGGCGCATGGCAAGAAAATGCTTTACCATATGGATATGATCCATGGAATCAAAAGCGATGATTATTCAACAGAGTTCATCTGTCAGGAATATAAGCCGTTTGGCCTGATTTCGACTAAGACGGGCGTGATTTTAAAAGCAAAGCAGAAGGGTGTCATAGCGGTTCAGAGGGTATTTTTGCTAGATTCGCATGCGCTTGAAAAGAGCTACAAACTCCTTGGAAAAACACAGCCAGATTATATTGAAGTCCTGCCTGGCGTCGTCCCCCAGCTGATAACAGAAGTGAAGGATAGGCTTGGGATTCCGTTGTTTGCGGGAGGTTTTATCAGGAGTATTGAAGATGTGGAGAATGCACTGGGTGCCGGTGCTAAAGCAGTCACAACATCAAAAAAAGAGATTTGGAATCACTTTTCCAAATAGTATTGAACAGGCTTAAACTGTTGTCAGTGTTTATATCTAAATAATTTAACATTGTAGTGAGAAATTCATACGGAAATGCCTGCACTTATAAGGGCAGGCCTGTAGTGTATCTCCCTTTTTTTGCATTTTATAATTTTACTTGGAGTTGTATCTTAAAAGCTCTTTTCACGGGTGTAATCACAGCGACTTTTTGGCTGGTAGTTGGTATAGTAGCAGTAGTCCTGGCATTAGCTTATACAGTAGGAAAAAAACAGGCAGGACAGTTTGATACATCTAAAGTTGGCGCGTTAAGATAACGATAAATTGAAAGCGGTTAAGTTGACAAGGGGAGGAATTATTTTATGGAAAAGTACATTCTATCTTTAGACCAGGGAACGACAAGCTCAAGGGCGATTCTTTTCGACAAAGCAGGGAAGGTCGTTCATGTTTCGCAAAAGGAATTCACACAGCATTTTCCGAAGCCAGGCTGGGTAGAGCATAATGCGAATGAAATTTGGGGCTCCGTACTGGCTGTCATCGCAGGAGTTTTATCAGAATCAAATGTTAAGCCAGAGCAAATAGCGGGAATAGGGATTACGAACCAGCGTGAAACTACGGTTGTATGGGATAAAGAAACAGGAATTCCTGTTTATAATGCAATTGTTTGGCAATCACGGCAGACAAGCGGAATTTGTGATGAATTGAAGGAAAAAGGCTACAATGACCTTTTCCGTGATAAAACTGGATTGCTGATCGATGCTTATTTTTCCGGAACGAAAGTGAAATGGATCCTTGACAATGTAGAGGGCGCGAGACAAAAAGCGGAGGAAGGCAAGCTGTTATTCGGAACGATTGACACTTGGCTCATCTGGAAGCTTTCTGGCGGAAGTGCCCATGTTACGGACTATAGCAATGCTTCGCGCACGCTTATGTTCAATATATATGACCTGAAGTGGGATGAGGAACTCCTTGAAATTCTCGGAGTACCGGCTTCCATGCTTCCAGAGGTCAAACCATCTTCAGAGATTTACGCAAATACTGTTACGCACCATTTCTTCGGCCATGAGATTCCGGTTGCCGGTGCAGCGGGTGACCAGCAGGCGGCATTGTTCGGACAGGCGTGCTTTGAGGAAGGCATGGCGAAGAACACCTATGGCACAGGCTGCTTCATGCTGATGAACACTGGTGAAAAAGCGGTTAAATCAGAGAACGGCCTATTGACTACACTTGCATGGGGACTGGATGGCAAGGTTGAGTATGCTCTTGAGGGAAGCATTTTCGTTGCCGGATCGGCCATCCAATGGCTGCGTGACGGATTGAGAATGCTGAAGAGCGCGAAGGACAGCGAAGATTATGCAACAAAGGTTGAATCAACTGATGGAGTCTATGTTGTTCCTGCGTTCGTCGGCCTGGGAACACCTTATTGGGACAGCGACGTCAGAGGCGCGGTTTTCGGCCTGACTCGCGGAACAAGCAAGGAGCACTTCGTTCGTGCAACGCTTGAATCGCTAGCTTACCAGACGAAGGATGTTCTGTCAGCAATGGAAGCTGATTCAGGAATCGAGCTTAAGACCCTTCGCGTAGACGGCGGTGCAGTCATGAACAACTTCCTGATGAACTTCCAGAGTGACCTTTTAAATGTTCCAGTTGAAAGACCGGTAGTAAACGAAACAACTGCTTTGGGTGCAGCCTATCTTGCAGGCCTTGCGGTTGGCTATTGGGAAAGCCAGGAGGAAATTGCGTCACAGTGGGCAATCGACTCTTCATTTGAACCTAAGATGTCAGATGAAAACCGGGACCAGCTTTACGGCGGCTGGAAAAAAGCTGTTAACGCCGCAATGGCTTTTAAATAAAGGGTTCTTTTCTCAAACATTGTTGTTATTAGGATTTTAACAATGATCTTACATAACAAGAGTTCAAAATTCAGACATTTCATTTTATCGTGAAATTTGATACAATATTTACAAGTTAATAAATCGGCAGGAGATCTGGAGAGACCGCGAAGCATTACCGTCCATTAGGTAATGTTTTACGTGGTCTCTTTTCCTGTTTCAGGGAGGGAAACACCATGTTCACGAATAGAAAACGCAAGGAGATTATCTCCAATCTAAAAAATAATAAATTTGATTTACTTGTAATCGGCGGCGGTATCACAGGTGCGGGAATTGCTCTTGATGCGACGACAAGAGGTTTAAGCACAGCAGTATTGGAAATGCAGGATTTCGCGGCGGGCACGTCCAGCCGTTCTACAAAGCTCGTTCACGGAGGCCTCCGTTATTTGAAGCAGCTGGATGTGAAGGTCGTAGCTGAAGTAGGAAAGGAAAGAGCGATTGTTTACGAAAATGGACCGCATGTAACGACTCCGGAATGGATGCTGCTGCCTTTCCACAAGGGCGGGACGTTCGGCAGCTTTACGACTTCGATTGGACTGCGCGTATATGACTTTTTGGCAGGTGTAAAAAAGAGCGAACGAAGAACGATGTTTTCCAAGGATGAAACATTGCGAAGAGAGCCGCTCATTAAAAAAGACGGCTTAAAGGGCGGAGGCTATTACGTTGAGTACCGCACTGATGATGCGAGACTGACGATCGAGGTCATGAAGGCGGCAGTGGAAAAGGGCACAACCGCTTTGAACTATTCCAAGGTCGAGGATCTTCTTTATGAAAACGGCAGGATTGTTGGTGTCATAGTTGAAGATCAACTTTCAGGCAAAAAATACGAGGTATATGCGAAGAAAATCATCAATGCCACTGGACCCTGGGTTGATAACATTCGTGAAAAAGACGGCTCCAAAAAAGGCAAGAGTCTGATTTTATCAAAAGGCGTCCACATTGTGATCGACCAGTCCCGATTCCCGCTAAAGCAAGCTGTATATTTCGATACACCTGATAAAAGAATGGTGTTCGCGATTCCGCGAAACGGCAAAGCGTATGTAGGCACGACAGATACATTTTATGACGAGGATAAGGCCAATCCTAAGATGACAAGAGCTGATATGGATTATTTGATCAATGCCATCAACTACATGTTCCCAGAGGTGAAAGCGAAGCCGGAGGATGTCGAGTCAAGCTGGGCTGGAATTCGTCCGCTGATTCACGAAGAAGGCAAGGGACCATCAGAGATTTCCCGTAAAGATGAAATCTGGGAATCTGATTCAGGATTGATTACGATTGCCGGCGGTAAACTGACAGGTTACCGCAAAATGGCGGAAACGATTGTCGACCTTATAGCCGGAAAATTTGAGTCAGAGGAAGGTAGGAAACTCATGCCTAGCCAAACGAAGCATTTGCCGATTTCCGGAGGAGACTTTGGCGGATCAGATAAGTTCCCGCAGTTTGTCGAAGCAGCCGCACAGCAGGGAGTAAAAGCTGGTCTATCAATAGAGGAAGCGAGGCAAATTGCAGCCTTTTACGGCTCGAACGCTCCAACTGTCTTTGGCTTAGTCAGCGCGAGAAAAGCAGACGCTGAAAAATTTAATTTGCCACTCGTCACCTTTGCGAAATTGGTATACGGAATTGAACACGAGCTCACCGCCACGCTTGTTGATTTCTATTTTAGACGAACAGGGGATTTGCTGTTTGATATCGCCTCCGTCCATCAGACAAAGAAAGCTGTCAGCCGTTATATGGCAGAATGCTTTAACTGGTCAGAAGCTGAAAAAGCTAGATATGAAGCTGAGCTTGATGAGGAAATACAACAAGCGACTACTCCGGTTGTTTAAACTTGAGACCTCCTTTTGATAGGAGGTTTTTTCTTTTAACCTTTTCAGGATAATCCGTAAACACTCCATCTGCTCCCATCTCAACAGCACGTTGAATCGCTTTATCAGTATTTACAGTGAAAAGATGAACCGCAAGACCGTGACTATGGGCTTTTTTAATATATTCCTCATCGACCATATCAAAGTTCGCTCCTATCCCTGCTGCATATTTTTCTAGTGAACGTAACTCCCTCGTTGTCATTTTCGCCTGTTCCTTATATCTGTAAAGCTGAATCAGTGGAATTCCGGGTGCAAGCCGGTGAATCTTTTTCAGGCTTTTACTGTAAAAAGATTGAAGGATTACTTTCGAATCAGAACCGATGATTGAGTATTCTCTTAGCAAATTGATTAACTTGTTTTCCATTCCTGTTGATTTAGTTTCAATGTAATAATTTACGGTTGTTCCGTACCGCTGAAAAATTTCCTCAAGTGTTGGAATCTCCAAATCTTCATAGGAAGGTTCAGCGGATTGCGGGTTTTGTTTATTGAACCATGAACCAGCATCCAGGGCTTTAATTTCCTTCAATGTCATCAGGCTTGCTCGCCCCGACCCATTCGTTGTCCGGTCTACCTCCAAATCATGCAAAGCGATTAATTCCCCGTCTTTTGTCATTTGCAGGTCAATCTCAATATAGTCTGCACCTGAAGAGACAGCCAAATCGTAAGCAGACATAGTATGTTCGGGAGCATGACCGGACGCCCCTCTATGGGCGATGGTCACGAAATCACCGGTAAAAACAAAGGCTGGTGCCGCTCCTCTTCCTTGGCAACTTGCAAAAAATAGCGCTAACAAACAGAAACTAATAATTAACGAGTTCCTCATAAGTCCCTCTCTTTTTTCCGGAATTTAACATACTGCCAATCTTGAAAACATATAATCTCAATATATATTATTCAATGGCTTGGAATTTTAAAATCGACAAGTTAATAATTTGTGACGGAGAGCCAGGAGACCACATCTATTGCCTATGAAGGATAGGCATTATTTGTGGTCTCCTTTTTCATAGAGTATCGCTTTTAAGCGGAAAGGGTGGCATGCATGAAGAAGGTAGAATTGATAGGTGTCTCTAAATCGTATGATAAAAAAACAGAAGTCATTTCAGATATTACTGTCACGATTGAACCTGGAGAGTTTTTCGTGCTTGTCGGCCCTTCAGGCTGCGGGAAAAGCACAATGCTGCGAATGATTGCCGGCCTCGAAGAAATCACGGGCGGTGTTTTGAAAATCGGCGATTTCGAGGCGAACTGGCTCCCGCCCAGCAAAAGGGATATTTCGATGGTATTCCAAAACTATGCTTTATACCCTCATTTAACGGTTGAAGAGAATATCGTTTTCGGCCTCCATGTAAAAAAAGTGCCAAAGCCTGAACGAAAAAAGCGATGTGAAGATGTTGCGGAAATGCTCGGGTTAACTCCTTATTTGAAAAGGAAACCCCGTGAGCTGTCCGGCGGGCAAAGACAGCGGGTTGCCCTGGCCAGGGCCATCGTCAACCAGGCACCGATTTGCCTGATGGATGAACCTTTATCCAACCTGGACGCTAAATTAAGGGCTCATATGCGTTCGGAAATCAGGCAGATCCAAAGGCGTCTCGGTATCACGATGATCTATGTCACCCACGACCAGGTCGAAGCGATGACGATGGGAGACAGGATCATGATCCTCCATGACGGCAAAATCCAGCAGATTGGCCAGCCAATCGATATTTATAATAACCCGGCCAATCCTTTCGTCGCGACATTCATTGGTTCGCCGCCGATGAATATTGGCAAAGGGAAGGTGGGCAGTGCAAAAAATGAGATTGTTTTCAGCGAGGACGCAAAAATAACTGTTCCCGAAAAAGATCGTTCATTATTAAAATCCGACACAATCATCATCGGCGTCCGGCCTGAGCACATGAAGGCAGCGACAAAAGAGACGAAAGCAAAAGATAAAGTCTATGTAAAAACGACCAATGTAGAGATCCTTGGAAATGAAACGATCTTCTCCTTCGATATGGGAGGAAGGGAATGGATGGCGAAATGGACTGGCCAATGGCGGATTGATGTTGGGGACATGGTCCCGATTGTCATCAATTACGACTCTCTCTGTTTGTTTGACAGCGAGACGGAAAAAATCATCAAAACTCCATCGGATATCGAGAACCATGTTTTTGATAAAGAGGTGTTCATATGAAGGCAGACGCAGCCAGTACTCCTCCAAAGCAGCTCGGCTTGTGGAGGAAATCGCTTAATGCGCGCACAGCTCTTTTGTACCTGTTTCCGTCAATTCTTTTGTTTTCGGTTTTCATATTTTACCCGATGTTCCGGACGATTTACCTGAGCTTTTTCCTGACCGACCAGCAGGGTGCGGCTGCATTGTTTGTCGGCTTTGAAAATTACACATATCTTTTCGAGTCAAGGGAATTTCGCAACAGTATCAAGGCAACGGTGCTGTTTGTTCTCTATACCGTTCCGACAGGGGTCATCATTGCGCTCTTTTTGGCGCTGATCGCGAATGAAAAATTAAAAGGAATCGGTTTTTTCCGGACAGTCTATTCTTCGACTATGGGCATTTCGGTGGCGGCTTCCTCTGTCGTCTGGCTGTTCCTGTTCCATCCAAGCATCGGGATGTTCAACCGGCTGCTTAATGTCATGAATTTACCGGGCGTACAGTGGCTGCTTGATCCTGATTGGGCGCTCGTGTCGATTTCAATCTCGACGATCTGGATGAATATCGGCTTCTCGTTTCTCATCCTGCTTGGCGGGCTGCAGAATATTGATGAATATTTATATGAAAGCGCCAAGATCGACGGTGCCGGCTATTGGTATCAGCTGCGCAGGATCACAATCCCGATGCTGTCGCCGACATTGTTTTTCATCATCACTATTTCGCTGATCAATGCGTTCCAGACATTCGGGCAGGTCGATATTCTAACGAAGGGCGGTCCTTCCCAGGCAACCAATCTCATTGTTTACTCCATTTACCGGGAAGCATTCGTCAACTATCAGTTTGGTACGGCAAGTGCCCAGGCAGTCTTTTTATTCATTTGCATCCTGATTGTGACGATTTTGCAATTTAAGCTCGGAGAAAAGAAGGTGCACTATCAATGATGATGTCGACACCGAAAAAAATACTTTTTTATATCTTGCTGGTGATTTCAGCCTTCCTGGTATTTTTCCCGGTTCTGTATGCATTCATGATCAGCTTCATGTCAGGCGGTGAAATCCTCCAGGGTAAGTTCTTCCCTAAGTCAATCCACTTTGATAACTATATAAAAGTGTTCGACCGTCTGCCGCTGATGAATTACTTGATTAATAGCTTCATAGTTTCGTTCGGTGTCATGCTCGGCCAGCTGGTCGTCTGCAGTCTGGCGGCCTATGCTTTTGTTTTCATCCCGTTTAAGGGAAGGGAATTCATCTTCTTCCTCTTTATATCAACAATGATGATTCCTTGGGAAGCCACGATGATTCCTAACTTTTTTACCATTCAAAAGCTGGATTGGATGAATACTTATCAAGGTTTGACTGTGCCGTTTTTCGCGCTGGCCTTCGGAACCTTTCTGCTGCGCCAGCATTTTAAGACGATTCCAAAAGAGCTGCATGAAGCGGCAGAGGTGGCAGGGCTCGGTAAGTTCGCCTTCTTTTGGAGAGTGATTCTTCCTGTCTCAAAAACGAGCCTGGTCACGCTCGGTGCCTATGGTTTCCTGACGACATGGAATATGTACTTATGGCCGTTGCTCGTTACAAGCACGGACCAGGTGAGGACAGTGCAAATTGGCTTGAAGCAGCTCCAGTCCCAGGAAGTCGCGACAGAATGGGGCGTCGTCATGGCGGGAGTGATCGTCGTCATCATCCCGACACTGCTCTTGCTTTTTGCCGGCCAAAAGCAGCTGCAAAAAGGCCTGACTCAGGGAGCGCTCAAGTAATTCATATTGGGTTCAACTTCTGGTTTCCAGAAGTAACTTATAAATTTTTTTAAAAAAGGGGTGTTCAGCAAGATGATGAAAAAGTTCAGATGGTTCCTCGTGATCAGTGCGATTTTCAGCTTATTAGTCATGTCGGCATGTTCAAATGATGCAAGTAAGGGAGATGACAAAGACAAGGAGAAGGATGGGGGCACGAAGCCTGGTGAGAAAACAGAAATCTCGTTCTGGCATGCAATGTCGGGACCTGGCCAGGAAGCACTTGATGGCATTGTTGCGGATTTTAACAATTCCCAGGATAAAGTTGTGGTCAATGCAGAATTCCAGGGTACTTATGAAGAAGCACTGACAAAGCTTCGCAGTGTGGGAGGCACCGATAATGCGCCGGCTATCATGCAGGTGTTTGAAGTAGGAACGAAATACATGATTGAAAGCGGCTTCATTGAGCCGATGCAAACATTCATTGACAAGGACAATTATGATCTGTCCCAGCTTGAGGAAAACATCCTGAACTACTATAAGGTCGATGGCAAACTGTATTCAATGCCGTTCAACTCTTCGACGCCGGTGATGATCTATAACAAGGATGCTTTTAAGGAATCGGGTCTTGATCCGGAAAGTCCGCCGCAAACATTCAGTGAAGTAAAAGCGGCTGCTGAAAAACTGACGAAGAAAGACGAACGATTTGGATTCTCGATGCTGACATATGGCTGGTTCTTTGAACAGCTTGTAGCGACACAAGGCGGCCTGTATGTCGACAATGATAACGGACGTTCCGATGACGCAACTAAAGCTGTGTTCAACGGGGAGGAAGGGCTTAGAGTCTTCAAGTTCCTTGACGACATGAACAAAGCCGGAACCTTCGGCAACTACGGAACGAACTGGGATGACATCCGTGCTGCTTTCCAGACAGGAAAAGTTGCCATGTACATGGATTCATCCGCAGGTGTTGCCGGAGCGATCAATAACTCTTCATTTGATGTTGGTGTTGCCTATATCCCTTACCCGGATGAAGTCGAGAGACAGGGAGTCGCGATTGGCGGGGCGTCGCTATGGATGAGCAAAGGGATTGGTGAAGATAAGCAGCAGGCAGCATGGGAATTCATGAAGTTCCTCGCATCACCAGAAAGCCAGGCGAAATGGCATATCGGCACAGGCTACTTCGCCATCAACCCGGCTGCATATGAAGAGGATATCGTAAAGACAGAGTGGGAGAAATACCCACAATTCAAGGTAACCGTAGACCAGCTGCAGGATACAAAACCATCATTTGCGACCCAGGGTGCATTGATTTCCGTCTTCCCAGAATCACGCCAGCAAGTCGTGACCGCACTTGAAAACATGTACCAGGGAACACTGCCGCAGGAAGCATTGGATCAGGCAGCTGAAGGAACAGACAGGGCGATTGAGATCGCGAATAAGACGAAGAAGAAGTAACAAAAGAGTTGTATGGGGGACCGCTTTTTCACAGCTGCTTTGCAGCGGGAGGGAGTGTCCTCCTTTTTGTTATTGAAAATCAAAAAGCTCCGGATAATCGGAGCTTTTCGTTTCGGTGCTTAAATTTGATTAGCAAGGACTGTGACTGCTGCACTTAGCACTACAGTAGCTAATAGTAATGTTGCATATAGAATGGTTTTTTGTCTTGCTTTTTTCTTCTGCATTTCCTCTGGTGTTAGCCAAGTGTTATTAGACATCAATTTTCTCCTTTAAGATTGATGGTAGCTGGCAGACTTTTTCCAATGGAAAGAGGTCCCTATAGCTTTGCGTCATCATTTTTCAATGATTTTGCCCTATATAAAAATATCCTAATTATGAAAAAACTTTCAATAGGTCTTTTGTCCTGAATTCTATTTCCGACATTCCCAGCTATCAATATCTAAACCTGGTCAACCTTCGGACAATTCCGGTGCCACAGCTAGTGATTTTGTCCAAACCATCCCCGACTTCGACGAAAACCAGGTCCAACACAAATGATTTTGTCCGAACCATCCCCGACTTCGGACAAAACCAGAGGCAAACACCAATGATTTTGTCCGAACCACCCCCAACTTCGGATAATTCCAGTGCCACAGCTAGTGATTTTGTCCGAACCATCCCCGACTTCGACCAAAATCAGAATCAACGCCAGTAATTATGTCCGAACCAATCATGCATTATGCACCTCTCCCTATTCGCCATATCCCGGATTGCAATAGTCTATTTTCTAAAAGAGGTGGTGTTTTTCTCATTAAAACAAAATACCCCGCGGGTATGAAAATGGTGCACAACCCTTTATAATGAAATCAAGTAGAGTTTGTTCGTTTTTGTATGTCAGTTAAAAAAGGGTGAGCCTCTTTCATGACAATAAATAAACGTAAAAAAGAGATATTGAGCAGGTTAATTCGAATGGATCTATATATTTCTATGAAAACACTCACCGAAGAACTGGGCGTCACCAGGAGCACTGTTTACCGTGATATAAAAGGGATTAATGACTGGCTGGAGAAACATCATCTGCAGCCTGTTCAGTATGCACGGAATAAAGGGTTTTATTTGAATCCGGTTGAAAAGGCATCAATAAAAAACAAACTTGGAAAACTTACGCTGGACCCAGAATACCAGCTTTCAGCGAAAGAACGAAGAGCCTGGATAGGAGTCTTGCTACTAACCAGGGAGAAGGCGGTCTTTCTAGATAATTTGCTTAAAAAGCTTAATGTAAGCAGGAGTACGATTTTACGAGATTTAGAACAATTGAAGGCTAGGCTTCTTCGCCATCGTTTGGATTTACAGAAGGAAAAAAGGCATGGTTACCGTATCGTAGGAGCAGAGGAAGATAAACGGCGCAGCCTTGTCCATTTCCTTGCGAGGATTCATCCTGTAAAAGAAAGTCACTGGTTAAGCTTAGAAGAGCAAATCTCAGAAGGAACTTGGACGACTGAATTATTTGCTTCACCAGAAGCAGCTGGTGTTTACCGTATTTTAATTGAATCTGAGAAATACCTTGATATCCATTATCCCGATGACATGATGGAGATCCTGAGCGTTCACCTGCTGTTCTTGCTGAAAAGGTATCGTCAGGGAAAGACAATGCACATGGACCCGATGGAAAAGGTCATTTTGAAGCCATCCGAAGAGTATTCGGCAGCTAAATTTATTGGCAATCAAATCGAGAAACAGTTCGACTTGAGCATTCCAGATGATGAACTGTGTTATATCACTGTATGCCTGATGGGGGCGAAGACTGAGGAGTATTGTCCGAGTAGTGCAGGAGAGGCTGAATTGGCACTCTTGAAAAAAATCATCAATAAGATGGTAAGTGACTTTGAAGAAGATTTCCACCTGGCTTTCCGTGACAGGGACGTTCTTGAACGTAGTCTATATTTTCATCTGAAGTCGGCCTATTATCGCATCATCTATGGGCTTGAATACGACAATCCACTGGCTGAATCCATCATCAGCAATTTTCCGGATCTCTACAAGGAAACAAAAAAAGTAATACATTACCTTGAAGAGGCCATGGGCAAAAGGATATCAGAAGATGAAGTAGCATTGATTGCCATGCATTTCGGCGGATGGATCGAACGGCCAGGTGCGTGAACAACAAAAGAATGGCGAAAAGTAAAAGGTTCAGACCAGAAAGTAGATTTATATAAGAAAAGTAATCTTTATCTTATATAAAGTCTGGTCCTTAAATAAGAAACCAGCGACAGTAAAATAAGCGGAGTTTTTCCGGTTATATTCATAATGGAGCAAGTTTTTGGCTAAATAAGCGGAGTTTTTCCGATTATGCCAAGAAAAATCCACTAATTTAGTGTTTTTCGAGTAAATAGACGGAATTTCTCCGTCTATTTAGTCTATTTCCAGTGCCATTTACTAATTAAACGGAATTTCTCCGTCTATTTATCAGCTCAGGTCTTTCTTTGAAAAATCCCCATCTTAATATGAAAGTGTTTATACTGTTATTTATGATTTCTCACTTCCGAAGAGAACCCTTTACTTTGAAGGGTTCACCCCCTTTTTTGAATTCCCTTATTAAACGAAGCTGTACTAGCAGCTGAAGAGGGATTTGCATTAAGGAAGTCGAAAATAAAATTAGGCAACTAAATTGCAATTAAGGGAGCAAATATATGTGGAGAGAATTTGTTTCTACTATTTCGAAGGAACACTACTTTAAAGAACCTGCAACAAAGTATGAGATTGATCAAATTCAAAAAGAATTGAATGTTGAATTGCCTGAAGAATTAGCAGTGTTATTGAATGAAACAAATGGTGTTTTTGACAATTGGAATTGTCCGCTGATTTGGTCTACTTCTCAAATTGTCAAAGACAATCTTTTCTTTAGAAATTTTGAAGACTATAAAGATATTTATATGCCATTAGATCATCTTTTCTTTTTCTCGGAAGCTGGTAACGGTGATTTGTTTTGCTACGCAATATTAAAAAATGGCAGTATTGAAAAGAATGATATATACGTCTGGAATCACGAGGATGATAGTCGGACATGGGTAGCAGCTTCCTTGAAACAATTTATTGAAGGCTGGCTTACCGACAAGATTGGTGTTTAGTTATATTAACAATGAAATGGCCATATTTGTGTTAAGTTCACACCCATGATTTTCACAGTTTTCTTCCAGATCATTTTCTATTTAGCAGTTTGAAGAAAATCTATTACAAAAAATAGACCATCAAATTGAACTATCTCTCAATTTGATGGTCTATTTGTCTTACATAATTTAAATTTATATTCTCTTAGCACCAATGAATCTTGGCTTCCAGTATGAATTATTGATACTTACGATTGATACACCCTTTGAAGTCGCAGAGTGGATCATTTGTCCGTTTCCAATGTAAATGGCAACGTGGGTTACTTTCTTGCCACCGCTAGTTGCGTAGAATAATAGATCGCCTGGCTGGAAGGAAGTAACTTTCGTACCTGCCTTGCTATACATTTCTGCTGCTGTACGAGGCAGCTTGACGCCTGCCTTGTCGTATGAGTATGTTACTAAACCGGAGCAGTCAAAACCGCTGGTTGTGTTGCCACCCCATTTATACTTGACTCCCAAATTGCTTTTCGCAACTGAGATTGCTTTAGCTTTATAATCAGCTGTCTTAGTAACAGTTTTTGGTGCAGAAGTTTTTTTAGTAGTTTTGGGTGCAATGTATTTAGAACTTACATAACCTGTTTTCCCTTTTGTTGAAACTTTTGCCCAACCTTTTGATTGGGAAGACACAGTTACTAGCTGATTCTTAGGAAGTTTAGCTACAATTTTTCCAGAAGTAGCAGGTTTATTGCGCATATTTAATGATCCAGAATTAACTTTCACATAATAAGTCGTTCCAGAGGCAGAGGCTTGATCGATAGACGGTGCGACAGTAGCTACTAAAGCGAAGAGCAACATAGATGCTAGAATTCTCTTAAACAAGTAGTTTTACCCCCGTTAATTAAAAGTTAAACCTAGTATATAGCGAAAGGGGTTACAAACAAATAACGGCATAATTACATTTATATTACAATTCACGACAAAAATTCCAAGCAATATGACGAATTAGATAGAAATATATAGAAGAGATTGGGAGGAAAAGAAGTGGGAGGAGAGTAAAAGACACTATTGGTCATCAGTTTTATATGATCTATAAGTTTTCTAAATGGAAAGACTGCTAGTTTAAGGAACAAATGGTCCTTAACAGCAGTCTTTCTTCTATTAATGACAACCATTTTTCTATGCTCATTCCAGTAGAATCCACTCCGCTTTCATTATTCATTAATTTTTTGCTTTTTGGATTGGTTACTAATGGCTTTTAATAACCATAGTTTCTCCTCAGGACTCAACATGCTCCAGCTTCCTGCTTTTACTTTCATTTGAAACACTCCTTTGAAATGTATTTTTTTTACTTTTGCTTTCTTTAATCCCTATATACCGCCTTTTTTAAAAAATGAAACAACAAAAGTTTCTACAAATTACCAGGTAATCCTACAAGCTAGTCCACATCTTTTGTCGAAATGCCATTGTTCATTGATATTAAATTTTTCCAGTTTGGAGTCATCTCAGTCTCGAGACCTAGAACAGAGTACAAACTGAGTCTGTAGAAAAATAGCTTGTTTTGAAGTATTGTATAAGGGAGAAAACATTTTTTTACAGTGAATGAAACATTCTGTATCTTCTATTCGTATAGATAGGAAGATTCAAAACAGGAGTCGATACTAATGAATAAATTCCTTTTACGATTCATGCAAACTGGTGCGTCAATCCCTTTTTCGGCGTTCATCTGGCTGCTGGCTTATGCAGGTTTTGACCAGACGTTCTGGATGTCTTCGCTTTATGGATTTATCGGCGGCGGAGTGATGTTTTTTGGACTAGGTTCATATTTGCAAAGACGCTTTTTGGAAAAAAACAGGCTGACCATGAAGGAATACAAATATATTAAGAGAAATCTTAAAGAAGCGAATGTAAAAATCAACAGAATCCAGAAGTCGCTCTTTTCCATCCGCCATATCCGTTCGCTGAAACAGAGGATTGAGCTTGTGCGGCTTGTGAAAAACATCCAGAAGCTGAGCAATCGCGAGCCAAGAAGATTCTTCAAGGCGGAACAGTTCTATTTTTCTCATCTTGATTCAATAATGGAACTAAGTGAAAAGTATGCCTTCCTATCCTCCCAGCCGGCCAAAAATCGGGAATTGGAATACTCTTTACAGGATACACAGGACACTTTAAAGGACCTTACGAAAATCGTTGAGAAAGATTTGAACTATATGCTGGAAGAGGATCTTGACCATCTGAATTTTGAAATAGACGTTGCAAAGCATTCAATTAAGAAACGAACAGAAATTCCTGATGAAACCAGGAGGTTAAAATAATGACTGAAAAAAATCCTGATCTTTTAAAAAATACCGGAAATATCATGGATGATATCTTAACGAACCCGTTTGGAGATTCACCTGAACTGCAGCTGCAGCTCAGTCCGCAGCAACAAGACAGTAAACCTGTCAAGCTGATTGATGTCATACCTGAGGAAAATCGCCAGAGAGCTTATCAATTGGCTGAACAGATTGACCCGAAAAATCACCAGGCGATGATTCAATATGGTACCCAGGCGCAGGGGAAACTGCTGACTTTTTCGCATGCGATGCTTGACCATGTCCAGAAGAAGGATATTGGCGAAGTAGGAGAGATTATCAATGATTTGATGAAGCATCTCAATGATATGAATCCGGAGGAGCTAAGCACTGAAAAGCAATCTTTCTTTGCCCGGATGTTTGGCAAGATTTCGGGTTCTGTGCAGGAGATCCTCTCCAAGTATCAAAAGACCGGGGCACAGATTGACCGGATCAGCGTGAAACTCGACCGAAGCAAAAACGTCCTGCTGTCAGACATTGGCATGCTCGAGAAATTGTACGAAACGAACAAGGAATATTTCAATGCGTTGAATATTTATATAGCCGCTGGAGAACTGAAGCTTGAGGAACTGCATGAAAAAACAATTCCCGAGCTGAAGAAGGCTGCGGAAATTTCACAGGATCAAATGAAGTTCCAGGAAGTCAATGACATGATCCAGTTTGCCGACCGGCTGGATAAGCGTCTCTATGACCTGAAATTAAGCAGGGAAATCACGATCCAGAGTGCGCCGCAAATCCGCCTGATCCAGAATACGAACCAGGCGCTGGTGGAAAAAATCCAGTCATCGATCGTGACAGCGATCCCCCTCTGGAAAAACCAAGTTGCGATTGCCCTGACACTGATCAGGCAGCGACATGCAGTTGAAGCACAGAAGCAGGTTTCCAAGACAACAAACGAACTATTGCTGAAAAATGCTGAAATGCTTAAGACAAATACCATCGAAACAGCGAAAGAAAACGAGCGCGGCATTGTCGATATTGAGACATTGAAGAAGACACAGGAAAACCTGATTACTACATTGGAAGAGACATTGAGAATCCAAGAGGAAGGCCGGACGAAGAGACGTCAGGCAGAACAGGACCTGGCTTCTATGGAGAATGAGTTGAGATTGAAGCTGTTGGAGATTAAGGATAAGTAAAAAACGAACGGGAATTGATCATTCCCGTTCGTTTTTTATATTGATGATTTCAGTCTGGGCGCTGCCTTTTGAATGGGTGTAACTGCACCTAATACATCCTCTACTTGATAGCTTTTATGCACCCCGGTTTTACACCAAATTGCAAAGTGTTCACAGTTATTAGATATAACGGAATATTCTTTTCTACCTAATTGGGATTTCGCTCTTTTTACTGTTTCTTCTGGAAAGTAAATCGTCATTATTTCTTCATCAGGAATACCACCAAGGGATGAGGTAACAGGGATTTTTTCTGGTCGCCTATGCCGGGACACATTATCAAAGTTGAGTATGAAAAATCTCTTTTCATCTCTCAGGAAATGATCCATATCTGTTTCCATGATTTTATTTTCGCCAGATATATCAGAGTCCAGTGAGGTGAAATGGATGACTTTGTTTCTGCCACTATATATCCCGTAATGTTCATAAAACCCGCCCATCCTATTAATCCCTAACACATCACCCTGTTGAGCCTGGGCTCTCCTCTTGCGTTTCTTTCCTTCCAAAGCTCTCATTCTGTCATCAAAACTACTATTTTCATAGTCACCGGTGCCCAGGACCGCATCCGCCTTATCACCAATTTCCTCTAGTTCTTCACCTAGTCTATCTAATTTTCTTGTTACTTTTTCATCTAGATCATCTAGTTGTTTGCTACTCTCATCTGCCCAGTCAGCAATGAAATCAAAAGTGCCTTGTTCAACTAATTTCTTGAAAAAGCTCAATTTATGCCCTCCTCAGCTATTGGTAAAATATACTAATTGAATGATAACATAGTTATATATGAAGGTCATAAAAAAATAAAAAGCCAGTTACCGTGGGCAACAAGCTGTATCACTACTACTATTCAAGATAGGAGAATACTCTGTTTCTATCTGTTCGGAAATGGTATCAGCCAAAAATCTTCTTTCGGGGTTTATTGCCTACTTTGATAAATGTATGTCCGTCTTTACTCTTATAAAGTTTGATTCCTATGAACTTCAAAGGGGTGAACACTTCTTTCATTTGTACTAATGGCATCTCAAAACCCTCCTGTGTAAAGTATACATAAATTGTACCTAAATAAAGAACATAAATAAATAAAATGTTCTCGATAAATAACGACGGATGATGAGCTTTCAGGCTGGTATTATGGATTAAATTGTTAGTAATTGTATTTTTATGGAGGTTTTAAGGGTAAAAAGTATTATATATTTTAATAATATCAAGAATTTTCTTATATTTCAGTGATTAAAGTCCCATAGAATAACCCAATCTTCTTTATATTCAACAACATACACCTCTTGCAAAAAGCTGAATCTTCCATATTTCCCTGTATATCTTTGTGTGACTTCAAACCTAAAAGCAGTATCAAATGGTTTTTCTCCCTTGGCTGCTTTCCATCCTTTCAGCTCTTCCGCTTCGCTGATTTCATATGAAAATGTTTCTGCACCAAAATGGCCAATAAATACATGTGATCGATCCTGGATGTATGCGGCTTTATGGAACTTCTCCTTCATATATGGGTGTAACAGTTTCCAGGAACCAGAAAAGTTCGCATCCTGCTCGTAGGAATAGAATTGGTCAACAACTGCTTTTGCCTGACTGGAAGGCGAACTTAGCAAAAAGCGGCCTCCAAGAAACCCAATGACCAGAAGGACCGCAAGAAATATGACAAGAACCAGATGTTGCTGCTTTTTCTTATGCATTGGTGGAACTCCTTTAAAGTGAATGGCTTATTCAATAATATGAGGAGTGTTTTAGGGATATACGAATTAAGTAATTATCGATTTTCCTCAATTTTCTATTTTAAGAGCATTTTGTATAGAAAGATGATTGGAAGAATGTTACCATTTAACAAGATTGATAGATTGAGAGGAGAAGGGGAATGAATAGATTAGTAACAATCATGCTGGCCATTTTGCTAGTTGTAGTGCCGTTTCAAGGTATTCAAGCAGAAGGCGCAGAGTATTATGAGAACCCGCCATTAAAGGTCATTGACCAGTATTTGACGGAGGCAGCACTGAAACATGATGTGCCACCGGAGATTGTCAAAGCCGTTGCCATGAAGGAAAGTGATTGGCAACAATTTGAAAACGGGAAGCCTAAAATAGGGAATGACGGTGCAGGGATAGGTATCATGCAAATAACGAATGATTCCCGCTTTGACCTTAATAGACTTAGAACAGAAATAGAATTTAATATAGACGCTGGGGTTCAAATCCTTAATGAAAAATTCAGTGCTTTGAACTACAACGAAAAGCTTCCAACTATCAATAATAATGACAGGCATATTCTCGAAAGCTGGTATTTTGCGGTATTGGCTTATAATGGAAAGGTCCAAAAAAATAGTCCTATTGTTAAAGCCACTGGTGAAACCAATGCTACCGCTTATCAAGAAATAGTCTATAGGTACATTGAGGAGAAAAACCCTGGAATGGGAGTCTACCCTTTGCCTTTTGATTTTAAAGCAGACGACTTTACTTATTCAGGCGCGCCTGATTACCGATTGTTTTTCGAAGAAGACCACTATGAAGTTTCTGATCATCTTCTAACCGAGAGTAAATACTTCTTCAAGCCTAAAGATGTTGTGTTTTCGGCTAAAGCTGCCAATATTCGTACTGCGCCAACACAGGATTCAAAAGCAGTGAAGACTCTTCCTAAAGGTGTAAGCGAACCGTTAACGATACTAGAAGATTTTAAATACGATCAATCTAAAGAGCCTGAAAAGTTCAATGATTATCGCCAATACGTATGGTATAAGGTACAAGCAAAAGACGGTACGGTCGGATATACGTCCTCACATGAACTCAAGCACATTGCCAGCAGGCTATCAGGTTCAGGCCGTTATGAGACAGCTGCTGCCATTTCACAGGAGGGCTGGGAAGAAGGAGCGAATACAGTTGTCTTGGCGAAGGGATTTGATTTCCCAGATGCATTGGCGGGAACTCCGCTGGCATACCAGCTGGATGCTCCGATGCTATTAACAGCAACCGACAACCTTCCTACCGCGACTAGGAATGAAATAAAAAGACTGAAGGCTAAGAAAGCCATTCTGCTTGGAAGCACGGCTGCTATTGGTCCTGAAGTACAAAAACAGTTGGAAGATATGGATCTGGAAGTATTGCGTTATGGCGGAAGCCACCGCTTCGCTACGGCGATTAAAATCGCGAAAGAACTACCAGTGAAGGGTGATACGGCAATACTTGCTTATGGATTCAATTTCCCGGATGCTCTATCAATTGCTGCTTATGCAGCGAGAAATAACTTCCCTATCTTCCTGACTGATAAATCGACGCTTAATACTGCTACCTTGAACGAATTAAAGAAATATAAGCGCACCATAGTAGTAGGAAGCGAGGATGTAATAAACAGCAAGATTCTCAGTGACATCCCTAATAAAACGCGTTATGGCGGCAATGATCGCTTCGCAACGAATGCTGACATTGTAAGTAAGCTTCCACTTGGAACAGAGAAGGCTTACATTGCCAATGGAATGGGCTTCGCGGATGCGTTGACAGGAGCGGTTTTGGCAGCAAAAAATAATGCCCCGCTGCTGCTATCAAACTCAGACAAAATTCCATGGGCTGTTCGTAACACGATTATCCAACAGGATTACAACCATTACACGCTGCTGGGTGGAAACGACGTCATGAATATCCAGTATGAACTAGCTGAACTTATCAAGTAGAGCAAGTATTTTCGAGACAATGAGTATAGCACTCATTGTCTTTTTTTTGCACGTCAATTGTTGTATTAATACCCTGTTGATTGTAGTGGAAGGCGCGAAGACTCCTCCGAAAATGCTAACGCATTTCCATCGCACGTGGGCAGGCTCCAAGGAGCCAATCAATGTCCTGCGGGATGAGCAAGTCATGGGGAGACCCCGCAGGCGCTAAAGCGTCGAGGAGGCTCACCGCCAGCCCCGAAAGCGAAGAGACCGGAACGGAAATCAACAGCCTCGTTCTCCTCTAAACTAAAAACGACTGTAGACAATGAATATGCCCTCTCATTGTCTTTTTTGTTAAAAAACACAAATTTAACTAAAATGTAACAAAATGTTACTGGAAAGATATTTACAAATGGCTGGAAGTTTAATAGAATGATGTCATATTTTAGCGAACGCGGAGGATTTATTCATTGAGAGATATGAAAGTGGAAGAGGCTAGTAATCTTGATTTTGTCGAAGTGTTGAAGAACGCTTATGAAAAAGGTCTGAATGACAAAGACATTACTGTTGAAAAGATTCTGGAAGAATTAAAGATTGATTTAAAGAATATCATCACTATATAAAAAATCAGGAGGCGGAATTTCCGCCTCCTTTTTCTTATGAAAAACTGGTTTGTAAGCTTTGAAGCTGTTTATGGTGATCGGCTGCCATCTTTTCGTGGAATTCCATTCTCTTCGCAAGTTTATTGCGTAGATCAGGACAGATACAATCTTTAATAACGGCTTTATTATAGCCATGCTGATAAGAATGCCAATGGTACTTAACGCGGTAAATAAGCTTTCTCATGATAGCTTACCTCCTGGAAGTATTGGTATCTTTATTTACCCCAGATTATTCGAAGGAAAACAATCGTTTATTAGCGTTTTAGTGAAATTCATTATTAATAGTAGAATCGACCCATTACAAATTTTGTAAAATCTAATAATATTAGCTTGTTAACTTAATTGAAAAAAAGGGGCGTTAATATTGAAGGCGTTTTTGAAAGTGTTATCTACAGCCACAGTCGTTGCAATGGTGTCCACTTCTTTATCCATTCCGTTCGTTAGTGCCGAGGAAAGTCTCCTGAAAGACCGAATGGACGAGAGAAAAAGCTTTGTGATTCAGCAGCTGGAGCAGCAAAGTTCACAATCTTATCAATTACAAAGCCAGTCCGTATCCTCGCAAACTGTTACGACTGAGATTGAGTATAAACAGCAGATTGACTATAACCAGATTCACGAGTACTTTTTCACGACAAGAGGCGGAGAATTCACTGTAGAAGCACTTCATGGAAATGCTGATGACCCTTTTGGTCCCGATTACTTTATCTACGAAATGAACTCAGAGGAAATAATTGAACCTATAGGTGATGATACATTCGAATTAGCTGAGGGAGCTTATTATCTTGTGGTGATGGGCTACTCTGAAGAAAAGGAAAGTTATCAATACCGTGTAAAGGGTGCCTTCTCAAATACACCGGACTCTGTATTGCCAAAATTGACGGTGAACAATCCAGCATCAGCAGACACCAGGCTTCCTAAGGATTCAGCGCCTAATTATCCGGTCTCTGGAAGTTCAGATGCTGTTAAACTTAATGTTACACTCAATTATGAGCAGGAAGTCGCCTTAAAAGCACCTGGTTTATTTAAGTGGGATCATTTAGTCCTGGGCCAGGGATACAACTTCATAACCTTCGAAGCGATGAAATTAGGTGGAAATAAGGTTATTTCATTTTATTCTATTACTCTGCCGGGAGTATCAAGAATCCAGGGAAATGACCGATACCATGTGTCAAGCAATGTAAGCCGGACGCTAAGGTATTGGGGCTATGGCAGCGGAACAGTGGTTATAACGAGGGGCGACTTATATCCTGATGCGGTTTCAGGCGGTCCACTAGCATTTACAGAGGACGCCCCAATCCTGCTGACGAATCCTAAATCTCTTCCATACTCAGTGGTGACAGAACTTGAAAATATCCAGCCTGAACGGGCGATCATTCTTGGGGGACCAGCTTCAGTTTCTCCTGATGTAGAAGAGCAGTTGGAAGAATTAGGAATAGAGGTGGATCGAATAGGAGGAAATGATCGTTATGCTGTTTCTGCCAGCATTGCAGAAAGAGTGGCAGATCAATGGGGTGAAGGTACAGCCATCATTGCCAGCGGTGAAGCATTCCCGGATGCCCTCTCAGCCTCTACGATTGCAGGTCCATCAGGTATGCCGATCCTGCTGGTAAAGAAGGACGGCGTGCCGGCACCTATTGAAACGTTCATTAAAAACAATCCAAATATAGAGAACTTTATTATCATAGGTGGTCCTGCTGCAGTAAATGAATCAGTAGCCACAAAATTAAAACGTATACGCCCAGGTGCAGAGGTCGAACGCATTGGAGGCAGTGATCGCTATGAGGTGTCTGTCAATGTAGCCAAATACGGGATAAATAATCTTGGTATGGACGCTAGTACCCTGACATTCGCTCGTGGAGACCTATTCCCAGACGCACTTTCGGGAGCACCTCTGGCAAACATGTATTATGCGCCAGTCATCCTTACACCTGCGAATAAAATGCATAGTAAAGTGAGTGCATTCCTAACAGCCAAAAGCAGTGAAATCGATAATATATACATCCTTGGCGGTACCGGTGCGGTTTCACCGGATATAGAGAAGCAATTGAATAAATTCATTAAATAACACAAAAGTCCTTCTCTGATTTGGGAAGGACTTTTAGTTTTCATATTTTATTCACTTTAATAAGGACAGACTTATTTAACGCCTAGTACTGCAACGAAAACAATCGATAGAAATAGACTTAGAAGTAATGATATTACCCAATTGATTTTTCCGGTCATTTTAAAGATAACATTTAAAACGGCACTAATGATAAAGCATACAAAGAAAACAAATATAATCATATATAATTCCATGGTTTTTTCCTCCTAGATAGATACTTTCAGCTAAATTCCTTTTATTTAATTAATACTAATTATATTGAGGCTTATGGCTTTCGATAGAGCTTCTACACGTGAATTTACGCTCAGTTTTTTAAATATTTTTGTTAAGTGGTATTCAATGGAGCGGACACTCATGAATAATTCTTCAGAGATTTCCCGATTGTTTTTACCAGCTGCTATATAATGCAGGATTTCCAATTCTTTTTTTGTTAAGACGTTATCCAGAGTATAACCATCCGAGCTAAAATGCTTTTGGGTGGCAATAAGTTGTTCCAGTAGTGGTAAAGGAAATGAAGCGTGTCCGTGTTTCACAAGTTGTAAAGTTAATATAAGTTCAGTAATGGAGGTTGATTTTTTTATGAATCCACTTATACCTAAGCTGGCAAGCTGCTTAAGGTGAGAAATCGATTTATCATAGAACATAACGATTCTAGCTTTAACATTTATTTTGAAAATTCTATTTACTATTTCCATGCTTAAGGCAGTACTTTCTAATAGATAAACATCAAAATTGGAAATGAAGTTCGTGTTATTACACTCTTTGGATAATAATTGTAAAAAAGTAACTTTGAAATCTGATTCTTTTTCCAAAAGCTGTTTTATTCCTTGCCCGAACAGTTCGTTTTCATTAATTACTAATACCCTCGTCAAATTTCACATCCCCCTTGATACATTTGTTAATTGCCCCTTCACTCACTTTAATCTTAATAGAACGTTGTAATTTAGTGAAATCCGCAAATTCAGACATTTGAGCTTTATGTCAAAAGTAACGAGATAAATTATCTGTTTTTCACCCTATATATAAATGAAATATAACTATATTTATATTTGTGTACTCAACAAAATTAGAAAACTCCACATGGAAATCTTGCGGAGAACCTGGACCAAATTGCGGTGACAATTTACTAGAATACCCTAGATAATGGTAATGAGCTCAAAACTTAATAAGGTATACCTTTGAAGAGAATAGGGAGGAAATATAGTGAAGAAGATTTTGTTTCTCTTAACTTTTGGATTGATCTTACTCATATCTGCCAATGGAGCAAGCGCCGCTGAAAATAATCACTATCCTACGGCTAAGGAGATTGATACTTTAAACCAAGAATTACAAGTACTAGTAGATAAAGCTAACCAAAAGTTGGCTAACGGTGAAAAGAATTTCGAAGTAAAAGGGAAAAACCTAAAAGTTGGTTTTAAGGAAAAGAACGTCGAGCCTAAGGTATTAGAAAAAGGTCAATTACACTATTCTGCAATGGCAATAGCTTCAATTGGCTCTAAAGAGTATCAGGCATATGTAGTCAATACCAACGGGTGGAATTTTTCTCATGCGGTCGGTGGAATTTTCTCTTGGGAAGGAAGTTATTTAACAGCTGTTTCCGCACGTGCGGAAACAACAGGTACTATGTATTCCAGATCTGAATCGACAAGCAAGGAAGGATTAGATGGGACTATTGGAAAAACAGCGAAAGTGGCAAGAGTCACCAGCAATGGTAAATTCACAGCCCTAAAATACTTGCCTATCAGTTATTACACTACTCTAGTAGTTGATGTTAATGCTCCTAAGCGCGAATATATAATTCAAACAGCGAAAATCACATCTTAATTCTCTATAAGGAGTTGGCAAAGTTGGTTAAAAAAATGTCTATCAAGCTATCCTCTTTACTTATAGCATTTCTAGTAATCTTTGCAGTTGTAAGTCCAGTATCTGCTAATATGTTTATAACGAATTTCAGTGGTACTACCACCCCGAGTACTACTTCTGTACCTTCAAACTATCATCACTTTTACTCCATGAAAGAAGGCGTAAGTGTGAAATTTAAGGTTGATGAATTCATTCAAACAGCAGGTAAACAAGGAGTAACAGTAAAATTACAAAGAAGTAATGGTCTTTGGTGGTCTACTAAAGTGAGTAAGACAGTTACTTCTACATCACAGATAACTATGAATAGTAGTGCAGGAAGTGGAGATTGGAGAATAGTTGTAACCGAAGTTGCAGTGCCGACAGGATACGATAAACCGCCTCTATACAGGGCGAAATCAACAAGATATTCAGGTACAGTAGAAGGCTATTAAGCACACAGATATAAACTAATGAATGGGACAGCAAATCATTTTGCTGTCTCATTATATGTTAAAAAGAAAAATACGAGAAAGACATTACCGTCCTGATTTTTGAATTTGGATTAGTTTGCTTTCCGTAGCTTCAAGAAATTCTTTTCTATTAGAAATATAGAACGTTTCTTTTGCCCGGGAATAATGATCTGAGGCTTTAATGTTGTTGTTTAAAGCCTGATAATTCTGGCCAGCTTCATAATGAAGTTCCCCTAATAAATACAGCAACTCTTCATTCAAGCAGAGATTAATCCCTTTGTTACAATATGATATGGATTCTTTAAATAATTCTAATTTAAAAAGGGACTTAGCAATTCCATAATATAGACGGATCACTACTCTTTTATCGGGAATTTCTGGCATGTTTTTTAAGTAGTTTAGAGCATTTTTATATATTTCTACAGAATGATTGAAATCCGAAATTTCGTTATAAATGATAGCTTGACTGTTCAAGATTTCAATGTCCTGTATGGAGATGGGAAGATTGCTATTCTTTCCTTTTCCAATCATAAAAGCTGTTTCTAGAAGGTTTAATGATTTATTAACATCTTTCCGGATATAATATTCTACTACTCCCTTATGCCAGAGCATAAATTGATGGTTGATCGGCATCTTAAACGCCAGGTGAGCTTCCTCTGCTCTTATGAGTTGCTCCACTTCTTCATAATTACGTTCCCGGATGGATTTTCTGATCTGATATTTTATTTCATTAACATAATCAAATCTTGGATGATATGCTTGATTATAGAAATAGTTAACATCCACCCCTAACTTATAAGCAATTTCATATAAGGTAGTGCATAAAGGAATAACCTCGCCGCTCTCGATCTTACTTATTTGCGCTTGGGTACCGATTCCCTCTGCTAGCTGGCTTTGAGTGATTTGAGCTTGATTACGAAGGTATTTGATTTGCTTGCCGATTATGTCTGCTCTGTCCACTAACTATTCCCTCCCTCTTTTATAACTATGATTATATTTTACTAGAAAAATTACAAATATTAGTGATTGTTTGATAATATTCGAAATTAATCCTGTTAAAACGGGAAATCAGAAAAATCTACAAATGATATATTATTGTATTATAAAAATAACAGGGAGTGGTGACCTTTGAAAAAGATAGTTAGTATGATACTGGTAATGGGACTAATGGCTGCTGTAACTATAAATGGGGAATTGGTGACTCAAATTATTGATATTCTTCAAGACCTTCCAAACCAGCATTGATCTGAATAATTTTGGATCTATATAGGGGAATTCTTAGAAGTTAATAGAGAAAATTTCCTTGGTAGCAGCTATCAGTGGAAACGTCGTGCCAACAGGATTGGCACGACGTTTTTATATGAATATTCCCTCTATACTAATTCTTCAAGTGTGACTTGTACAAAGAACTTATTCATCGATTTCTCTCGCTAGTAATCCCTCACTTTTCAGTTTTCCCTCTGCGTTATCATAGACAAAACTAAAACTGTAATTGCTCCATCGTTTGATGAGTATATAATAGAGTGAGTAGGTTTAACATTCACAGAAAGGAAGAAGAGAATGAAAAGAATACTGCTGGCCATTATATTAGCTGCTCCCACATCTGCTGCACTGATCACCTTCTACGGCTATTTGACATTTGGTGCAAGCCAGGAGACAGGGTATTATGGTTATAACCCATATCTGGATACCATCCTGGTCCTAACGATCTATCAGATTCCTTTCTATTTAATACTCGGCATTCCTACAACGTTATTGATTGACTTAATTATTAAAGAAGGAAAAATAAATAAGTATCCTTATATACTACAATTCGTTCTATATAGTATATCCGCTATAATTGTTTCATCAACTATGTTTACTATCGAGTATCAAGGCTGGCTTGTTTTCGGGATAGCGGTACATACTTATTTTCATATCCTATATTTTCTTAGGCGGTTAATGAAAAAATGAGTGCGAGGTCATCCTCACACTCATTTTTTGGTTTTAATTCACTGCTGTTTTCGTAGAGATTGTTGTTAAAATCCTAAACCTGATTTTAACGTAATATATACCCATTTTTAGTTCGGTATTAGTTTGCATGCTCTTTTCTCTTAAGAAGCGGCAACTTTAAGAAGGAATTTAGATAATTCAATCCAATTTTGTATTCAATAGCATCGAAGTTTGAGAAAAGAGCCTATTTCATAATGCTCTGAAGCGTCTTTTCTGTAGACTCTGTTGATTGTGTGTTGATTTTATGTTCCACACCTTTTGCAGGATCAAGCTGTTCAAGCGCATATCTTTGAAGTCCAGTGCTGCTGACTTCAAGTAAAGATAGGACATATAGCTTTCCGTCTTTCTGATAGATCGCTTCTAGTTCTCCATTAAGCTGGTAATAACGGTTAAACATAAAGTCAGAGTAGTCATGCTTGAAGATAAAGCTGCTGATGCCTGTGAAAAATCTGTTCTGGTCAAGGTCAAAGGCCAGATCCTCGTATGGGAACCACAGCTCGGCAGCATAGTCTAAATTCCCTTTGAAAACATGGCCCATATTATTAAATAGATATTTGCCATCAGGAGAAACTTTGATGTTTGAAATAGTATGGAAATCGCCTAAATCATAATCACCATGATATGGGGAATCTTTTTCCCCTGTGATCATTCCTCCTGAAATATAATATTCGCTTATATCACGAGGAGATAGACCTGTATCAATAGAATATATTTTGCTCTGGTTAGGGCTTAATTCAAGATAGCCCTGCTGGTAAATTCTTTCCCCTGATAGTTCTTCGCCCGTTACTCCTGAGTAGCTTTTTAGCTCAGTCCACTGGCCAGAACCGCCGGAAACATAGATGAATCCCTGTTGATCGACAACTATATCAAATGGATCAAGCGCAATTTCGAATTGCTTCTCCAACCTGAATTGTTCTGCATTTACGACGGCAATTCCGCCTGATTGGTCATCGAACCAATAATCGTCATGCTCTCCATGAACGAGCGTAACATAGACCTTGTTGTTCGCAACATAAAGCTGTTCTGGCATGTCGTTGAATTTGATAGATTTCTGCTCCCCTGTTACATAATTATAGGAATGCAGACTATTATCGTCATCGCTTAAAGAATATAAAACTGGTCTTAACGGGTCCATCGCAGAAGCAATGATATTTTGCCCGAAGGTTTTCAATACTTTTGAATCCGGGTGAAAGCTCAAGTCGATTGCGGTTTTAGTTGATACAGCTTTCTCTCCGCCAAGTATGAAATAACCCCAATAACGGTTCTTATTAAAATAATCTAATGTAGCTGATACAGGAGTATCAGGATGTGTCAGGATAATATTCGCATCTATTTTGTGGGATAACCCAGCTCCTGCAACTGCATCAGGATATTCCTCACTTGTTGGGCTTGTACTGATTCCGCGTACGATAATGACATGATTACCGAGGGAAGGGTCAGCCGCCGCAAGGTTAGTCATATATCGGTTGCTGCCAGCGATCCTGGTCACCTTTTTCCCCTGGTTCTGCAGGTACTGGGCAACCTGTTTTCCGACTACGCCTTCTCCGCCATAGATCAGTACTTCTTTAATATTGGCTGGCAAATTGACTGGCAGACTCGTTTTGTTCGCAAGGTAAATTGGAATCTGGTTAATAGCAGAGTTGCTTGAAGCGGATAAAGCATCAGCAACTGCAAACCCGTTGACGACGATTGCTTTAGTCCCCAACGAACTTCCGGCTTTCTTATTGATATTAGCCGCCGTCTCAAAACGGTTTTTCCCGTTCACTCTAATCGTATTAAGTTCCAGCTTGTCCAGTGCGGCTTCAACTGTACTGCTGATGGCCGCAGTGCCACCTAAAATATATACATTCGCAGCACCTAAGCGATCAATCTCATCAATGACAGATTGAGAGATTTTATTAGGATAGGTAAGCAGGATTGGTGCATCTAAAGCACCTGATAAGGAAGCTGATGATAAGGCATCCGCTGGGTTATCAGCCCGTGCAAGTATAACGGAATCTGCCTGCTCCCAGCCCATATTCGAAATCTGTACAGAAGTATCAACTCGGTTCGAACCGGCAATCCTCTCGTAATTTGCTACTGCAGACGCTTGAGAGGAAGCGGCTACAAATCCAGTCAATGTTAGTAAAAATACTAGTAAGGCAGAAAACTTGATTTTCGACAAAAAAAGACCCCCATTTTATTTATTTTTCTTCCATAACATTCCTTTTATCGACAAGTATGCAGAAAACTTAAATAAAAAATGCTCTTCCAAATGGAAGAGCATTGATGTTCGATATAAGTTAATTCTTTGCAACCAAATAATCCAGCATAAACTGAGCCCATAGTTCATGTCCCTTTTCATTAGGCGAACCGTTGGTCAGGTAGTCATTCATCTCTTGTGAATCCAGCTCTGGCCATGCTGTCCAGTGGTCCAGGTAAGGGATGTCGTTTTCCTCGGCATATTCCTTCAATGCCTCAACCTGTAATGGGTAATACTTCGCATTATATAAAGGATTAGGAGGATTCAGGATCACCACTGTATTGGTATTTACTTCTTCAATTTGATCTAAAACCCGCTGGACATTAATCAGTGAATTTTCCGTGCCGACTCCATTCGTATTATCATTCAAAGTGAATGGTTCGAAAATAATTAAGTCAGCTTCAGCCGATGCCAGTTCTTCCTGATGGTTTTCCTGAACAAAATTCAGGGAGGTAGTCTCATACTTCATTATTTCAACAATCAAGTTCTCCCCACCAAATGCTTCTGTCAGTCCGTCCTTCGTCTGGTAAGCCCAGCCATTTGGTTCGTCTCCTAATGCGTTAGATCCGACAATGAGTATCTTATATGCTTGTCCCTCTTCTTGAGCCTTCTTGAAGGTTTCTATAGCTTCTGCAGGCCAGTTTTTAGTTAGGGATAGAATCCCATCTTCCTGTTCTTGCGGATCATCGTTCTTTTCTACACTTTTTTCAGCAGGTTTTTCAACTGCCTTCGTTACACTAGCTCCGTCCACCTTAACAGCTGTCTTGTTACTCCAGTGGATATTCCCCCACAGCAAGACGGCTCCGCATATGATTGCCAGTAAAGTAGTAAGAAATGATTTCATAACAACCTCCAAATATATTTATTTATCCAAATCTTGCAATAGTAAACTTTGAAAATAATTCCATTAACAAAATACCTCTTCACGTTACTTACATATCCTGTTAAATTAAGTAGTAGGTTAGTAAAATTACAATATCATTAAAATTATGACAAGAAAATCCAAAAAAAACAACAATTTATGATATAATACTGAGGTTTAATTCAGAATTAATGGAGGAGCAAATGGAAGAGACAATCAGTTTAAAAGAATTAATGCAGACATTGAGGAAAAGATTGAATTTGATTTTAGTAATTACATTGATTGCTGTCCTAATCAGCGGGATCATCAGTTTCTTTTTCCTGACACCTATATATCAGGCATCTACACAAATATTAGTTAACCAGACAAAGAATGACCAGGCTTCTTATAATGTAGGCGAAGTACAGACGAACCTGCAGTTGATCAATACGTATAACGTCATCATTAAAAGCCCGGCTATTTTGGATTTGGTAAGCAAAGAGTTAGATTTAGATATGGCTGCGAGCGAATTGAATGGCAAAATAAATGTTCAGAGTCAGCAGAATTCTCAGGTTGTGAATATCACAGTTCAAGACCCGGATGCTAAAAAGGCTGCTGATATCGCGAATAAAACAGCTGAAGTATTTCAAAGAGAAATCGTGAAAATCATGAATGTCGATAATGTAAGCATTCTGGCAAAAGCAACAATCGTTGATAACCAATCCCCAATTAAACCTAAGCCGCTGCTTAACATCGCGATTGCATTGGTTGTCGGTTTAATGGCTGGTGTAGGAATCGCGTTCCTGATCGAATATCTCGATAACACAATCAAGACAGAACAAGATATCGAAAAAGTTCTTGGCATGCCAGTGCTTGGAGTTGTCGCTACGATCAGCGATACAAAGGAAAGAGCCAGCCGCCAGGAAAGCAATAGCAGGGTAAGAGGTGAGTCGCATGGTAAATAAAAAAAGCACGAAGAAAAAACTAATGGATAATAAAAGGAAGTTGGTTACGAAGCTGGATCCTAAGTCCCCAATCTCTGAACAATACAGGACAATCAGGACGAATATCCATTTTTCTTCTATTGATAAAGAGATCACAACATTAATGGTGACATCGACAGGACCAGGGGAAGGGAAGTCGACCACTGCAGCCAACCTTGCTGTTACCTTTGCGCAGCAAGGCAAGCAAGTCCTTATTGTCGATGCGGATATGAGGAAACCGACAGTGCATTATACTTTCAACCAGACTAATTCTGTCGGATTGACGAGTGTGTTAACAAACCAGACGCCTTTATTGGATGCTGTGAAACTGACGGATGTTGCGAACCTAATGGTGCTTTCAAGCGGTCCGATCCCTCCGAATCCATCGGAGCTGTTGTCATCGCGAGCAATGCAATCGTTCATTGAAGAAGCCACTAAAAATTTCTCAGTGATCCTGTTCGATACTCCACCGGTTTTGGCTGTTACAGATGCACAAATCCTTGCGAACCAGTGTGATGGGACGATTCTTGTTGTTAGCTCGGGGTTAACTGAACAAGATCAGGCGCTAAGAGCGAAAGAAATGCTGACTTCCGCAAAGGGTAAGATGCTGGGGGTTGTATTGAACAATAAAAAGATGGATGGAAAAGAACAATATTATTATTACGGGGCAAATTGACACGATTCGACAAAATCATCCCCTTGTAGGTATGCTGGTAGAATGCTAGTATTAGAAAAGTCACAGAAAATTTACAGTTAAAAGGAAGGAGAATAACGATGATTGACATACATTGTCACATATTGCCAGGAATTGACGATGGTGCCCAGAGTATGGAAGATACCATCAAAATGGCCCGTGTGGCAGTAGGCGAAGGTATTCATACAATCATCGCCACTCCTCACCATAAAAATAGCAAGTATGATAATCCGAAAGAGTCCATTATTCCTAGAGTGGATGAAGTGAATACAGTCTTAAAGAACGAGGGAGTCGATTTGAAGGTCCTTCCCGGACAGGAAGTTCGGCTCTATGGTGACGTCATTGAGGGAATTGAAAAAGGTGAAATATTGAGCTTGAATCATACTCAGTACTTATTCATTGAATTTCCTTCAAACCATGTGCCGCGATATGCGGAAACACTCTTGTTCGATCTCCAGTTGAAAGAAATCACACCAATCATTGTTCATCCTGAGAGAAATCAGGAAATCATCGAGCGTCCAGAGGCTTTATACAATCTCGTCAAAAAAGGCGCTCTGACACAAGTGACAGCATCGAGCATCAGCGGTCACTTCGGGAAGAAAATCAGGAATTTCTCCTATCAATTGATTGAAGCTAACCTTACTCATTTCATTGCTTCTGATGCGCATAATGTTGGAAGCAGGGGATTTAAGATAGCTGAAACGATGGAACTAATTGAATCAAAATATGGAATCGACCTAGTCTACTACTTTCAAGAGAATGCTGAGTTATTGGTTCAAGGGAATCATGTTTATCAGGAAACTCCAGAACCAATAAAAAAGAAAAAGTTCCTCGGGATTTTTTAGCCTACATCCAGAATCAACATATTGAATGTCAGTAAGACTGACCGGCGATGCCTCCTACCCGTTACCCATGGGGGCACTCGATCATGCTGTGGGAACCCAGAAGTGGGTAGCCTTAGACGCGCGCGTTGTCAATAGCATGGTGTGAGGGTGGGTTAGATGCCCGTTTTTTCCTTATAGGGAGAATTTCTCCCTATAGGTTTTTAAAAGAATCAGAGTTAAATTTAGTTGGATACAAGAATAATAGATATCTGATGAAAGTACATGTCTGGACGTGGGTTTTCATTAGATATTTATTTTTGTCAGTCAGTCTTTAGTGTTGGAAAGCGTTAATAATAGAGGGGGAATACGATGAGTTACCATAAACGTCTGCTTTTTTTAGCCGGTCTCGATTCGATCATTGTTTTATCTGCGATTCACCTAAGTTACATACCACTTCATCCATCACTTGAAACCTTCAGTTATGAACATCTTTTTTTGAGTGCGATTGTTTTGGTCAGCAGCTATCATCTATTTGCCTCATTCCTTCAGCTATATAACAAAGCATGGGAGTATGCAAGCATTGGAGAATTGGTCGGAATCTTCAGGGCAGTTACCCTGGCGATCCTTACAGTAGCTCTGTTCCAATTCGCATTCAATGTTCCTTTCTACGGAAGAGTGCTGTTCAGTGCCTGGTCAGTTCTTATATTGACAATTGGCGGATCTCGCTTTCTTTGGAGAGTCTATCGTGATCGTTATATCAAGCCAGATGATAATACAAAGCGAGTCATGATCGTCGGAGCAGGACAAGCCGGTACTTTACTGGCGAGGCAGTTGAAGAACAACCCTGAACTTGGGATGGTGACGGCGGCATTTATAGATGATGATTCAAGGAAATATAAGCTGCAGGTATTAGGTGTTCCGGTAGCAGGAACTTCCGAAAACATTGTAGAGGCAGTTGAAAAGTACCGAATTGATCGAATCGTCATTGCGATTCCTTCGTTAAAGAAAGAAGAGTTAAACCGTATCTTTGCAGAGTGTGCAAAAACCAATATAAAGACACAGATCATGCCAAAAATCGAAGACGTCATGCTTGGCAAGGTGGCGGTCAGCCAGTTCCGTGATGTTGAGGTAGAAGATCTGCTGGGGCGTGAGCCAATCAAGTTGGACATTGAGGGCATTTCTGAATATGTTTCAGGCAAAACAGTCCTTGTTACCGGGGCAGGCGGCTCGATCGGATCCGAAATCTGCCGCCAGATTTGCCAGTTCAATCCGGCTAAGTTAGTGCTAGTAGGGCATGGTGAAAACAGTATCTATACAATTGATATGGAACTAAGGAACCAGTATGGACAAGCTATTGAAATTATCCCTGTAATCGGTGATGTTCAGGACCGTGACCGGATGTTCGAAGTGATGGAAGAGCATGCTCCGGATGTCGTCTATCATGCAGCTGCACATAAGCATGTTCCTTTAATGGAGTACAACCCTAGAGAAGCAGTAAAGAACAATGTATTTGGAACTAAGAATGTTGCCGAAGCAGCGGATACATTTGGGGTCGGAACATTTGTGCTTGTATCTACAGATAAAGCAGTAAATCCTACAAATGTCATGGGGTCAACAAAACGTATTGCTGAGATGATCATCCAACAACTCGACCAGCACAGCAAGACAAAATTCGTTGCTGTCCGATTTGGAAATGTACTTGGCAGCCGTGGCAGTGTAATCCCTCTATTCAAAAAACAAATTCAAGCTGGCGGACCGGTTACGGTTACCCATCCTGATATGACTAGGTACTTTATGACCATTCCGGAAGCATCAAGACTAGTCATCCAAGCTGGATCGCTTGCCCGGGGCGGGGAGATTTTTGTGCTTGATATGGGCGAGCCGGTTAAAATCACAGACCTAGCTAAAAACCTTATTAGATTGTCTGGTTATACTATAGAAGATATCGGAATCAGGTACTCTGGGTTAAGACCTGGTGAGAAAATGTTTGAAGAGCTGTTGAACGAAAAAGAAATTCATCCAGAGCCGATTTTCCCTAAGATTTTTATTGGGAAAGCAGTGCTGGATCAGGAAGAGGAAATTAGTTATCTTTTGGAGCGATATGAGAACTTTACTTCTCCGCAGCTGAAAGAGTATGTAATTAATCTAGCAAATCGTAAGAAAAATAAAATTTTCCTTGTTGCAAAGTAATTGGGGGCAAAAATAAATGAAAAAAGTTAGAAAAGCGATCATTCCGGCAGCAGGATTAGGAACACGATTCCTGCCAGCGACGAAGGCAATGCCGAAAGAAATGTTGCCGATAGTAGATAAACCAACTATCCAATACATAGTTGAAGAAGCAGTTGCTTCAGGTATTGAGGATATTATCATTGTTACTGGTAAGGGTAAACGCGCGATAGAGGATCACTTTGATTTTGCCCATGAGCTTGAGCAAAATCTTTTGGAAAAAGGGAAGTTGGATATTCTTGAAAAGGTACGTTATTCTACAAAACTGGCAGATATTCATTATATTAGGCAGAAGGAACCTAAGGGGCTTGGACATGCAGTATGGTGTGCGCGTAACTTTATCGGTGACGAACCTTTTGCGGTACTTCTTGGTGATGATATTGTTCAGAGTGATACTCCTTGTCTACGGCAGTTGATTGAGCAATATAAAGAAACTCATTCTTCTGTGATTGGTGTGCAAACGGTACCGGATAGTGAGACGCATCGCTATGGAATTGTTGAACCTTCTATTCAAAATGATAGAAGATATCAGGTAGAGAATTTTGTGGAGAAGCCTGCACCGGGAACAGCGCCTTCGAATCTAGCAATTATGGGAAGATATGTACTTACCCCGGAAATTTTTATGTTCTTGGATCAGATGGAGACGGGTGCTGGTGGTGAGATTCAGCTGACGGATGCGATTCAGAAGTTGAATCAGATTCAGCGTGTGTTTGCTTATGATTTTGAGGGTAAGCGATATGATGTTGGAGAGAAGGTTGGGTTTGTTAAGACTACTTTGGAATTTGCTTTGCAGGATGAAGGATTAAGACCTGAGGTGCTGGCTTATCTTGATGAGGTTATGGCTAAGGAAAAAGTTAAATAATATTTAAATTTCCCGAGTTCATATAGCGTTTGACATGGACTCGGGGTGTTTTTTTGAGGTGTAAACCCCTGAGAATTTACTTGAAGAAAATAAGAGAATTCGGTGAAGGAGTGTCTTTAATGAAGATTCAAGGGGTTATACGTTGGTGGAGTTACTCGCGGTAATAGTAATTTTGGGTATATTGGCTGCGTTTGCTGTTCTGTTTTCTGGTCATTTTCATTGATCGAAATAAAGAGGGTTTGTTTGAAGTTAATCGGGTGGATAGGGCCAGAGTGTAATAGATGAAACTCAGATGAGAGTGATAAATATAGCAATAACTATTTTGAATTTTCGTTGTAGAATGATTTGATATTTAGAGGTGGCTATTAGAGATAGATAAAAATTTTAGTGTTTTAGTAGTTGGTTGGAATGGAAGAATAACAGATTCCAGTTAAGTCCTAATCTACTAAAGAACAAATTTTAAGGAGTGTAGCTGGATGTATATGAAGGTTAAAAGATTGATAGACATCATTCTTTCTTTAATTGGACTTATAGTATTATCACCGATTTTTCTATTTCTAATTATTGCTATTAAGATTGATTCAAGAGGACCAGTTCTATTTAAGCAAAAGCGTGTAGGAATTAACAAGACACATTTCAATATTTTGAAATTCCGTACCATGAGAATAGATACGCCTAAAGACACTCCGACTCACTTATTAAGTGATGCAGAACGATATATCACAAAAATGGGCAAATTTCTGAGAAAGACTTCACTTGATGAGCTACCGCAAATTTGGAATATCTTTGTTGGCCAAATGAGTATTATTGGTCCAAGACCGGCATTGTGGAACCAATATGATCTTATTGCTGAACGAGATAAGTATGGGGCTAATGATGTTCCACCTGGATTGACAGGATGGGCGCAAATTAATGGAAGAGATGAATTACCTATTAAGGTAAAAGCTAAATTAGATGGTGAATACGTTGGTAAAATAGGATTCTGGATGGATTTTAAGTGTTTCTTTGGAACAGTTGTTAGCGTTATAAAGAGTGATGGGGTTGTTGAAGGAAGTACAGGAACTAAGAATGAAGTTCCTAGTAGTAAGGAGACTATATGAAAAATGAGGAAAATTTTAATAACAGGCTTAACTAGTTATATAGGTAATAATTTGAAAAGATTTCTAGAAAATTATCCTACTAAATATTCTATTGAGATTATAAGTCTAAGAGATGATTCGTGGAAACAAATAGACTTTTCGGATTTTGATGTTTTAGTTCATGTTGCAGCTATAGCCCATATAAAGGAAACTAAGGCTAATCAAGGGATTTATTATAGAATAAATAGAGATTTAGCATACGAAGTGGCTTATAAAGCAAAGCGGGAAGGTGTTAAACAGTTAGTATTTTTAAGCTCAATGAGTGTGTACGGAATAGAAAGTGGTGTTATAAGTGAAAATACTCCAGAAAGTCCAAAAAGCAACTATGGTAAATCAAAGCTTCAGGCTGAAGAGTTAATTCAAACTTTGAAATCAGAGGATTTCGGGGTTGCAGTTATACGCCCACCAATGGTTTATGGAAAAGACTGTAAAGGTAACTATCAAAGATTAGCAAAGCTAGCATTAACAATCCCTTTATTCCCAGATGTTAAAAACATGCGAAGTATGATATATATAGATAATTTATGTGAATTCATTAGGTTGCTAATTGATGAATGTAGTAACGGAGTATTTTTCCCTCAGAATGAGGAATATGTTTGTACATCTGAAATGGTTAGGTTAATATCTGAAGCACATGGCAAGAAGATAAGGCTTACCAAGCTATTTAACCCTCTATTTACTATATTAAAAATAAATGTAGTGAACAAAGTGTTTGGTAACCTGATCTATGAAAAACACCTATCAAAACACCCTTTAGAATATAATTTGTACCCCATAAAAGAAAGTATAAGAAAAACAGAGGTGAATTAAGTGAAGGGAATTAGAAGTAGAATAGATTACATTCTCAAACACAACCTTATTATACAAAAGCTATATAAAATAGTAATGAGTTTGTTTTTTAAATTGCTTGGCCTATTTATTAAAACAGATAATCATCTGATATTATTTAATGGACACGGAAGAAGATATAACGATAGTCCAAAAGTTATATTTAAATATATTATAGAAAATGAAAAGTATAAAGATTACAAGATTGTTTGGGCATTGGACGACCCAGAAGAATATGATATTCCAAAAGCAGAAAAAGTCGAGATGGATACATTAAAATACTTTGTAATTGCACTTAAAGCAAAATACTGGGTTTCTTGCGTGAACATTGAGAGAGGGCTACATTTCAAGAAAAAACAAACAATTTATCTAAACACATGGCATGGTACGCCAGTAAAACTTGTAGGTAATGCTGTAAGCGGAAGAAATGATTTTAATTTTTCTAATATAGATATATTTTGTTATTCAGGGGATTATGAAAAAGAAATTTTTTTAAGGGACTTTAATGTTTCTGAACACAGCCTTCTATTTTCGGGTATGCCTAGAAATGATGAGCTCTATAGTGTTTCAACTGATAAAATAAATGATTGCAAAAAGAAAGTTAATATTCCTGCAGATAAAAAAGTAATTTTGTATGCCCCAACGTGGAGAGATAGTACTGATAAAGGAAAAAGTTATTCTTTTAATCCTCCTATAGATATTGCTTATTGGCAAAAAGAATTACAAGATGATTATGTTCTTTTATTAAGAACACATGCTTATACCAATAAGACATTGGGGATTGAATTTAACGAGTTTGTACACGATGTCTCGGCTTATCCTGATGTAAATGACTTACTTATGGTTGCTGATATTTTGATTTCAGACTATTCAGCAACACTGTTTGACTATGCAATATTAGAAAGACCTATCATATGTTTTGGATATGATTATGATGAGTATGCTAAAGAAAGAGGTTTTTATATAGATCTAAAAAAAGAACTTCCAAGTGGAGTAATGGCGACTCAGGATGAGGTAATAAATCATATAAAAACAATGGATTATAAAGTTGAGAGTGATAAAACAATACGTTTTAAAAATAAGTATGTTAAAGAAGGCGGAAATGCAACAGTAAAATGCGTCCAAAAACTATTGATATAGTATTTTTAGATTTTTTTGCCTATGTGTCACTCCTCATAATTTTATTTAGCTTTTTTACTAGATTCTAGAAGTTAGAGGAACCTTAGAGTAATTCTAAAATCAATAAAGTACAGAATATATATGTTCTTAATAGGGAGTGATTAACGTGCGTGCAGTAATCGTAACAAACAGAGTAAAAAGATATGTTAATGGATATAGAGTAATGATTGAACCTTTAATGGAAAAAGGTTATGAGGTTGTATGGGCAGCAGATTTTACGGATTTTAAGGAAGACCTTGAAACAATACCATGTAAAATTCATCAAACTAATTTTCGAAGTAACCCATTAGACTCAAATAATCTCAAAGCTTATTCACAATTACTAAGTTTACTTAAACAAAAGCCAGTGGAATTAATTCATTGTAACACACCTATCGGTGGTTTAATTGGTAGATTATGTGCTAAAAGAGCGAAAGTAAAGAAAATAATATATACAGCTCATGGTTTTCATTTTTATGAAGGAGCTCCTTTAATAAATAATACCCTTTTTAAATGGGGTGAAAAATATCTAGCTCATATGACAGATATACTTATAACAATTAACCAACAGGACTATAAAGCTGCTCGGAATTTCAAACTTCGAAAAAATGGTAACAAATATCTCGTTCATGGTGTAGGCATAGATACGGGGTATATTAGTTCAAGTGATCCAAACGAAAAACGGAAAGAAATAGGAGTACCTAGTTCTGCTATTATGATTTTTTCTGCTGGAGAACTAAACAAAAATAAAAATAATGAATCCATTATTAAAGCAATTGCAAAAATAAAAAATAAAAATATATATTATGTGTTGTGTGGTGAAGGGAAGTTAAGAACGGATCTGGAGAAACTATCCAAAGATTTAGGAGTGAACGATAGGGTGAAATTTTTAGGATTTAGAACAGATGTTTTAGAAATTTTACCCGCAGCTGATATTTTTGCAATGCCCTCTTATAGAGAAGGGTTACCTCGTTCCCTTATGGAAGCAATGGATGCAGGAAAACCATGTGTAGTTTCAGACATTCGTGGAAACTCAGATTTAATTATAGATGGAAAAGGAGGATATCTACGTCACCCTTCGGATGTTAATGGATTCGCTGAAGCAATAGGAAAATTATCTTCAGATCAAAGATTAAGGGAAACTTTTGGTTTGATAAACAAGGAGAACGTAAAAATATTTGACTTTGAAAATGTAAAAAAAGAACTTGAAGAAATATACGGGAACCTAAGTAATTAAATAAGTTTCTTTAGATAATGAAGTAAGTTGTAGGTTAATTTAAAAAATAATCTAATAATTTTTGATGTGAGGTTTATATAAAATGAAAGTGTTACATGTATTAAGTAGTAATAAACTTTCAGGTGCTGAAAATGTTGTGGCAGACATTTGTATGATGTTTAATGATGAATATGATATGGCGTACTGTTCACCCGATGGTAGGATAAGACAAGCCCTTGATGATAGAGATGTAAAATTTATTCCAATTGATAAACTTAAACCTTCTGAGCTTAAAAGAGTAATAAATTATTACAAACCTAATATAATCCATGCACATGATGTCAGAGCAACTTTAATTTCTACTTTAGTAACCGATAGAATTCCAGTAATTTCTCACCTTCATGGTAATATTGAAGATATGAGAAAGTTTGGTTTAAAATCATTCCTTTATATGTTGTCTACTAAAAAGGTTAAAAAAGTAATTTCAGTTTCGGAAAGTATCTTAGTAGATTATGTCTTTAAAAAACATATTGAAAGCAAAACAGTTTGTTTAAGAAATATAATTTATACACCACGTATAGAAAAGCTTATGCATATGGATAATAATAATTATAGTTTTGACTTTGCTTATATTGGTCGGTTTACTTATCCTAAAAATCCCCAAAGAGTTGCAAAAGTAGCATCCGAAATACTAAAGAAGTGCTCTTCAGCAAAGTTTGGGATAATAGGGGATGGTGAACTTAGGAAGGAAATGGGAAAAATCTTTAAAGAAGAGGGAGTAGCTGATAGAGTTGCTTTCACTGGCATGTTACCCTATCCTTATAAGGCTCTAAATCAAGCAAAGTGTATGCTGATGTGTTCAAGATTTGAAGGAACACCAATTGCTGCCTTGGAATCTATGTCATTAGGAGTTCCCATTGTAAGTACTCCGGTAGATGGAATGCTCAATATTGTTAGTAATGGCTCGACGGGCTATTTACATTCAGAAGATGAAAATTTAGTAGATTCAGTTATAAAATTGATTACTGATGAAAGATTACAAAGTGAAATGGCTTGTGCAAGTTTTAAGAGATTTGATGAACTAAATGATACTAATAATTACAAAGAACAATTAAGAAGTATATATAATGAATAATTAGATATATATATATTCTTTGAGGTAGATCGAACGGAGGCTTAATATATGGAGGCAACAATAGCAGTACTGGGAGGATTATGTTTTGCCTCAGTAGTCTATCTAGGCGTATATTTTAGACTTATTAAAAATAAAAGATTGGAATTGCTGGATTGGTTTTTGATATCAATGGCAACATTTAATGGCTTAGGTTTTGGTTTTGTAATGTTTTTTACACATGGAGGAAGAAATTCATATATTCATAATCATTTAATTATGAATTTTGATTCCGTACTTACTATATCGTATATTTTATTAAGTATTACGCTTTTATTAAGTGTTTTATTTGGTTGGTATATTGCGATAGGTATGAAAAACACAACAAAAAAAAGAACAAAAACCCATTTGTACTCAAATTCAGATTATTATAAAAAGTTACTTATAGTTGCGTGGATAATGTTATTTGTTTCTGTAATTTCATATGGATTGTTTACAAGAGCATATGGTGGATTCATAGATTATTTGGCTTTTTCGAGTGCAAGAAGATCTGGAGTTTTTGTAGTAGCGAATCCTTTTAGTTTCCTACAAAGATTTGGTAGTTTTTCTTTCTTTTCATCATTTGTGTTTTTTGCATATTTGATTGATAAAAATAATAAAACACAAAAGAAATTATCAATTTTTGTTGGATTTATCTTATCGTTGTGCTTTTCGTTATATGTCCTTTACAGCTGGGAGGGAAGAGTAGGGTTTGTATTTTATATTGCAACTTTTTTCTTGGGATATATACTGTATTCGTATAAATCTACTCTAGCCTTTGTTAGAAAACTTTCTATATTTTCTATATTTAGTGTCTTTTTACTAATATTCATAGATGCATTTTTAGGGCGCTCCGGAGGAAGTCTTGGTATTGTTGCGCTTTTCACAAAGGAGTTATCATTCCCTTTTTCTTCATTTTATTCCATTTTTCATTCCAGCCAATACAGATGGTTTTTTGATGTTTTAACAGCACCGCTCCTTATTTTACCAATGAGAATTTGGGCGGGCATGTTAAATATCGATACAGCTTCTAGTTTTAATACATTTTTGCTTTTAGGTGCACGGAAGGGAGAAGCTGGTGTTTATGGTGAAACCCCTGTTGATCTACTTTCATTTGTATATTTGCAAGGAAATGTATTAGGCGTAATAATAATTGGTTTAATGGGCGGAATTGGGCTATATATAATACATCGTTTAGTTAATAAAGTTCCAATTAATAGTTTTAGAAGTATTATAAGTGCCAACGTGATTTTGTATGTTGCTATTATGACTGTATTATATGGTGACCCTCATCATATTTTAGTTAGAAATTTTGATTTGATAGTTGGTTTTACAATCCTAGCGTTCTTATTGAAATTTAGGAACAAAAAAAGAATATGTTAAATGACGTTGTCATTATAGTTTTAAGTTTATACCTTTTCCTTAAGTTATGATTCACCTTCATTATATTGTTTTTGAAAAGGTTAATAGCTACTATTTAGTAAGTAAAAAAATAACATTACATTATAATTCGGAAATTTTGGAGAATCACAATCACTAAAGCATTACCTGTTTATACACTTACATGCAAGCTAAATATGCATATTGAAGAAGTATAAATAAGATTGGAGTATTTAATTTTAATAGAACATCTAATGAGGTAATAAAATGATAAATGAAGGTGTAGTAAGTGAAAGGTAGCATTTTAAAAAATAGTTTTATAAAAAATATATCAATACTAATGTCGGGTACAGCTTTAGCCCAATTATTAACAGTTATTGCGTCTCCGCTTTTAAGTAGAATGTATACGCCTGAAGAATTTGGTTACTTTGCTATTTATACTTCAATTATAACCGTTTTAGTCATTATTATGACTTGGAGGTATGAACTAGCAATAGTTATTCCTAGAAAAGATGAAGAAGCTGTAAATTTAGTTTTGCTATGTATGTATTTGACGATAGTGATGTCTTTAAGTATTTTGTTAATTTTATTTATATTTGGAGGAATGTTTTCGGATATATTTAACATACCTAGAGAACTATTGTGGTGGATACCACCAAGTATTTTAATGTTAGGATTTTATTCAGGGTTAAGATATTGGAGTACTCGTAATAAACAATTTAAAAGACTATCTTATTCTTCAATTTTTCGATCTTTAGGGGCTAATGGTGTTCAGATTCCTGCTGGTATTGCAACTTTAGGTGCACAGGGGTTGATTGGAGGACAGACCATTGGATTTACAATTGCCACATTAGTTTTAGGGGTGCAAGTTTGGATAGATGATAAATATAAGTTTATCAAATATAAAAGCACAAAGGAAATGAAGAAATTAGCAAAAACATATAATTATTTCCCGAAATTTAGTGCACCACAGGGATTCATCAATTCATTTTCACAAACTATGCCTACATTTTTTTTGGCTTTCTATTTTGGACCTCAGGTAGCTGGATTTTATGCACTTTCTCTAAAGTTTATTCAATTACCAATTAATTTACTTGGGGAATCTTTTAGACAGGTTTTCTTTCAGAAAGCTTCCGAAATGAAACAAAAAGGGATTTCTATATATTATACACTAATAAAATATACAATTACTTTAATTGTAATATCTATAATTCCTGTATTAACAGTTTTATTTTTTGGTCCTGCCCTTTATTCATTTGTTTTAGGATCGAATTGGTATGAAGCTGGAGAGTATGCACAATGGTTAGTTATTACAATATTTTTTTCGTTTATCACTTCTCCATCTGTTGTCCTAATTAATGTTTTTCAGCTACAAAGGTTTCATTTAGTTTTTGAGATTATTGTGTTGATTTTCAGAGTTGCTTCTATGATTCTTGGTGGTATGTTTTTAAGTGCTAACTATACAGTAGCTATTTATAGTTTAATCAGTGCGTTTTTAAACATATGTTTATTATTATCAATACTAATAATTGTAAGGAGAAAGGACATCAACATTAAATTATAAATATAGCATTTAGCATAGTACAAGGTGTTATTTCCTAAAAGTTAAAAATAATTATGAATGAAAATTTTTTAGGCGGAGGATTTGTATTGTATAAAAAAAAGGTTGTCTGTGTTGTCCCTTCTCTTTCAAGTGGCGGGGCAGAAAAAATGGCTTTAGATTTGGTGACATATTTGGATAAAGAGAAATTTGACGTAACTTTAATTAGTCTATATTCCAATAAAGGTGAGGCGTTTAGTAAATTAGCATTAGAAAGAGGAGTTAATGTTTACTACTTAGATAAAAAATCTGGATTTGATATTAAAACTATCTTAAAACTTTCAAAAGTACTTACAAACTTAAAGCCTCATGTAATTCATACTCATCTTTATAGTTCAATATATTGTATGCCATGGATAAATCTTCATAAAAAAACAATTTGGGTTCATACAGTTCATAATATTGCTAATAAAGAGCTGCCGAGCCCTTATCTTAAAATTATGGAGTATTTTTATAAAAGGAAAAAAGCAATACCAATAGGAATTTCTGAAGAAATTAGGAAGACTATATCCTATAGATATAATCTAAAACTTGCGGATATTCCTTTAATTCATAATGGCATTGATACTAAATTCTTTTCTCCAGTAACGAAAATAGAAAATGGAACTGAAGAAATTGTATTTAGTTGTGTTGCTAGGTTCAGTCCACAAAAAAATCATGAACTTCTTATTAATGCATTTAATTTTGCTAGAAAAAAATATAGTAATATGAAACTACTTTTAATAGGTGATGGATTACTAAGAAAAGATATAGAAAAACAAATTGCTTCATATGGCCTCGAGGATCATGTTTTATTAGTAGGAAACTCTAGTAATGTAATAGAATGGTTAAGAAAATCAGACATCTTTGTATTAAGTTCTAATTATGAGGGATTGCCTCTTTCAATTCTAGAGGCAATGTCTGTAGGATTACCTGTTATTGGGACAAGGGTAGGGGGAGTTCCTGATGTGTTAATTCATGGTGAAGAAGGATTAACTGTTCCGCCAATGAACGCTGAAGAACTGGCTAATGCTATGATAGATCTTGCTCTTAATCACGAAACTCGTTCCAATATGAGCCTTAAAGCAAGGAAAAAAGCATTAGAGTTTGATGTCCGTAAAATGGCGGATAAATATGGTGATATTTATCAGATGGAAATTCGTAATATATCAGAAGTGTAAGAAAAGAGGTGGAAGTTTGAAAGATAAAGTTAAAACTGCTTATATTAGAGCCCTTTTAATAACATTAAAGTGTCTTTATAAGCTTGTTAAGAAAAAGCCTGGGCGAATATGTGTTATAGATGAGACTCCAAATTCAGGGTCAAATGCCGAAGCTATTTATAAATATATTGCTGAAGAAGTAAAATATAATGACGTTTTTATTACAAAAAAATACATGGGTAGAGGTATGACTCTAAGAGATATGTACATGGTTGCATCATCTCATGTTTATATTTGTACACATAAGTCATTTAAAGTTTCAAAAGATAGGGTTTGTATTCAAACTTGGCATGGTATTCCCCTTAAAGGGATGAATTATATGGATAGGGGAGAAGAGGAACTAAAAGCGGAAACATGGCATAAAGAATTTAATAATTGTGATATCATCCTTTCATCATCTAATTTATATGAAGTTTTATTAAGCTCTTGTATAGGTATACAAAGGAATAAATTCGTAAAAACAGGCTTCCCTAGGAATGACTTTTTGACGATGAATAATAAAACTAGTAAAGCTGATATATTGGGGTTATTTGAAGATGGAACTGTTAATTCAGATACAAAAGTAATCGTATATTTACCTACGTTTAGGCTTGGTCATAAAAAAGATAAAATAGAAGGAAAACTTCGAGAGGGAAATATCTTTGGTTTTGATAATTATAACTCTAAAGAATTAGAGCAAAATTTAAAGGCTAACAATTGTGTAATCATTGCTAAATTGCATCCTATTGAAGAAAAACTTCTATCAGCTAATAAATTAGCAACTAGTAGTAGGATTAAACTAGTAAATTCCAAGTGGTTAGAAGAAAGTAAAAACGATTTGTATAATTTGCTAAGTGTTAGTGACATGTTAATAACTGATTATTCGAGTGTTTATTTTGATTACCTTTTACTCGATAAACCAATAATTTTTATTAATAATGATCTAGATCAATATAGGCAGAATAGAAGTTTATTGCTTGAACCATATGATTTTTGGACACCTGGATATAAAGTGAGCAATCAATATGAATTTATACATTCTTTAAATAATTATATAAATAACCATGAGGTATTTGCCAAAGAAAGAAAGCAAATTAAGAGTATGTTAATTGAAACCGAAGGCCATGATAATTGTAAACGAGTTTGGAAAGAAGTAGTTGAGCCTATAGTGATCAAATAAGTAGAAATGTTAGGTAAAAATAACCAGTGTATATTTTAGGTTTTACCATCGATATTATTTAAGAGTTTATTATACTAGGAGGTGATTTTATGTATTCTTTGAGTTTACCAGTTTTCCTGACAATTGAGGAAAATGTTACTGATAATTTATTATTTGAATTACAAAAAAAGTTTGAAGATATCAGTCAAAAAAAGATTATCATTCTAACCTCTAAAGGTAATTATGATAGATTTAGTCTCAAATTCAAAAAATTCCAGCAAGAGGTTTTAAATTTTAAACTTTATTTTGTTGAGGATAGTTCCTATGATGTAGCTGTAGATATAGCTAAGAAGATATCGATTGAAGATTATGATTATGTTATCGGATTTGGTGGGGGAAAAATTTTAGATACAGCAAAATATGCAGCATATGTTAGTAAAAAGAAATTTATCTCTATCCCAACAGTACTTAGTAATGATGGACTTGCTTCTCCGATTGCAGTTCTGAAGACAATTGAAGGAAAAAGAAAAAGTTTCGGTTGTAAAACTCCTGATGGAATTTTAATTGATATAGGAATAATAAAAAATGCACCAGATACTTTACTTATGGCAGGTTTGGGAGATACTCTTTCTAATTATACAGCTCTATATGATTGGAAACTAGAAGATAATAATAAGGATTCGGGTATAAATGACTTTGCATATCTTCTTTCAGATACTGCCTTGAATATGTTACTAAATTCAAAGGAAACGAATATTAGGGAAATTAATTTTGTGCGCCAGTTAGCGCAGTCACTTGTTCTTAGTGGATTAGCTATGGACATTGCGGGTAATAGTAGGCCGTGTAGTGGATCTGAACATTTGTTTAGCCACTCTTTAGATGAAAATTATGAAATTGATGCTCCACATGGTTTAAAGGTAGCCCTAGGTAGCTTAGTGAGTTGTATACTACAAAATAGAAACTATAAAAACATAATAGAATTTCTTAATAGATATGGTATAGATATCTCGCCTTTATCACTAGGTATTACGAAAGAAATTTTTGTTGGGGCATGGATGAAGGCACAAGCTACAAGACCAGAAAGATTTACTGTACTTAATACAATTGATCTAACAGAAGACTACCTAGAAGAAATTTATTATGAAATTATGGAGGTATTAAATTGAAAGCATTAATTCTTGCAGCTGGTATGGGTACTAGGTTAAGACCGCTTACAGATAATAAACCTAAATCAATGGTTGAGGTAAATGGAGTACCAATTTTATTTAAACAGTTGTATAATCTGATGAACAATGGAATTAAGGACATAACCATTGTTGCAGGATATTGTGCGGATGTTATTGTCCAGTCGATAAATAAATCATTTCCGTTTGTAAAGGTAATTGTTAACGAGGAATATGAAACAACTAATAATATGTACTCAGCGTATTTAGCTAAACAAAACTTTATTAACTCTGAATTTTTATTAATGAATGCGGATGTTTTCTATGATGAAATGATAATTAATGAGTTAATTAAGAGTGAATATGGAAATGCTGTTGTTGTAGAGCAAGGCGAATATAATGATGAAAATATGAAAGTAAAAGTTATTGATGGGAAAATCGTTGGAATAAGTAAAGAAATTACTGATGAGGATTCGTTTGGAGTATCTATCGATGTATATAAATTCAATTCAAATGGGTCAATAAGTTTCTTTAATAAAATAGTTGATTATATAGAGAATAAAAAGGAACTAAACCAGTGGACAGAAATAGCATTAAACGATGTTTTGATTGATGTTGAATTTAAACCTTGTCCATTGAAAGGAAGATGGATGGAAATTGATAATCACGAAGATTTAAGGAAAGCGGAGAGTATATTTAATGACAGTTTATAATGAATTGAAAAATAAAAAACTTTTTTTATTAGATATGGATGGCACTATTTATCTTGATAATAAGCTGTTTAATAATAGCTTAAACTTTCTAAATTATATTCGAGAAATTGGAGGTAAATACGTTTTTCTCACAAATAATTCTTCCAAAAGTGTCAATGATTATATTGAAAAACTTCAAAAACTATCTATTATTGTAGACGAGACGAATTTTTTAACATCTTCTCAAGCTACAGTCCATCATTTGCTTGATCAATATAATAACAAAAAGATATATGTGCTTGGAACAGAGTCATTTAAAGCAGAACTAAGGGAACAAAATATATTGATTACAGATCGATATGAGACTGATATCGATTGCCTAGTAGTAGGATATGATACCGAACTTACTTATGACAAATTAATTGATGCTTGTAAGTTAATAAATCAGGGAGTAGACTTTATAGCAACAAATCCGGATTTGGTGTGCCCTACATCCTTTGGTTTTATTCCAGATTGCGGCTCGATTTGTAAAATTATAGAAACCGCCACTGGGAAGAAACCTCTGTATATTGGGAAACCGAACGCAACTATGGTAGAACTTGCACTGAAGAATAATAAATTCTCTAAAGAACAAACAATCATGATTGGGGACAGATTGTATACAGATATAGCTTGTGGAATAAATGCAAAGGTCTCAACTGCTGTTGTCTTAACTGGCGAAGCAAAAGCCAATGATATAGAAACAACACCTTTTAAGCCTGATTATGTGTTTGAAAATATTAATGAGTTATACAATATTCTTTTGAGTTTCAACTCTTATTCTGCCTCTGCAAAATAAGGATGATTTTTATTCAATTTTATAATTAATATAAAAGTAAATAGGGAAAATGGACCTAGGGACACAGGGACTGCTCTCTCGCCTCATTCGAGTTGAAATAATGGGAGAGGCGTGGAGCGTTATGGCTTTACGCTTCTTCTTTTTTGATTTTTTACTTTTAATAAATTTAGAAATGAGGTAAAAAGAGGGTTATAGTCTCCCATTCGGGAGGTCCGTCTCAATGCCTTTATTTGTCCCTAACAGATAATGACGTTATACAATTTCCAAAACGTCGCTAATTGTCCTGAAACTGACGAATCAATGTCCATAGTGAAAGGGAAGCAGTCTCATCTCATTGCTTCCCTAAATAATTTTTACAAGTCAACCTGACTTCTTAAACTGCTTTAGGTAGAACCTCACATCATTTCAGCCGATGAGAATATACCAATCTCTCCCCAGTGCCAGACGACATGTAAGAGTCCGACCATTACCAAGCAGAAGGTCGAGTATATTCCCCGCGTCGCATCTAACCAGAATTCTCTTCTCAAAACACACCTCAACAATCAACTCTTCATTGTATGCTATCTATTTCCAGCGGCTTTCCAGTGGAAGCATGGAGGCGTACCTTTTGCTTTTTTCGTGTTACGTACTTTCTGAGAAGATGGACGCTACCTGGGTCTTTTTGGACGTTGAATTAGTTTGCTGATGGTCAGGTTGTCCAGGTATTGATGGTTTTATCTGTCCGTTACTTTCAAACAACATGGATATTCCCAAACGTATAATCTAAAACCAGGTCGGAATGGGGTTCTGACCTGGTTATTTGTACTTCTATTCTAAATCCTTCATGCGGTCGAGGTCTTTTAATAGGAAGGCTTTTTAGTCCGTATGTTTATGTAATTGGAAAAGGCAAAAAACCCTACTAAAATAAAAGTACCTAACCTTGTTAAAAGGAAGGGACTTTGTTATTGAAAAAGATGTTTTCAATTATTTTTAGAGTATGGTCATATTGCTATTTACTTCTTGTATCACTTGTATACTTGATTTGACCTTCCCAAATGCTCTTTCAAACACCTTTAGCGCCATCTCGTGATATTCGGGACCATCCATTGTGTCTACACAGTCGGAGACCATGGTGACATCGTAATCACGGACGGAGGCATCGATGGAGGTTGCGAGGCAGCAGCTGTTTGTGTTTACTCCTGTGATCCATAGTGTTTTAATATTATTTGCCTTTAGGACAAAATCCAAATCTGTTGCGATAAAGCAGTCGTATCGCTTTTTTGTATCTACGAGAATATCATTTTCCTCCCAGAGTGATGGGATGACTTCGACGCCTGGCATACCTTCGAGGTTATGGCGTGCGACGTTTTTTCTTGTTGCATTAGGGTCATTGGCCCTTGCCTGCCATGCTGGATTTGACAAGATTTCCTGTTCGGTGCGGTATTGGGTCAGCAGGTGGATGATTGGTATGTTTAATTCCCTGCATTGTTCAAAAAACACCCGGTTTTGTTCAATCACTTCTTCGCATTTTTCTGCTGGCAGCGGCATTGTTGCAACTTCTGGATCTAAATGCCCTCTGTGTAAATCGATTGCAATGACAGCTATACTCATCTCAAATTCCTCCTGACATTTATTTTAAATAGAAAGTGGAGCGGCGTTTTCGGTCTCTGCTTTCACACGTGAGACTGGCTTTCCAATCCCCGGTTCGGCCACAATCTTATCATTCTCGTAAACGATATTCCCGCGGACCATTGTCATGACTGGCTTTCCATTACAAACCATGTTAAATAGACATGGGGACGGTTCTCACGTCTCATTCGAGAGTCGAAATAATCTTGTTGAAGGTTATTGATGTCTGGAGATTATCGGGTATATCGGCTGTACTAATCAATTAATTTATGATCTTTTTTTCTTCTAACCAGGACGGAGTGGGTATCTGATCTGTTTTTTTTATTTTCGGGGAAGGAAGGTTTATTCTAAGTCTTTTGTGCTGTTACTTTTGTATTCATTAATGGTGGTAAATTTGTTCTTCTTTAAACTGAAATGGCTGGGGTTAATAGTTTCTCTTGCATAGATGGAAAGGACTTGATTTGTGTGTTAATGTTGCATTGACTTGTTGCGAGTCAGCCGTTTGAGTAGAGCCCGATGCGTTCAAGGAGGTGTTCCATGGACTTGCTTTTGATATAAAGTTCCTGGGTGAAGTCTGGAGAAAATGAAATATACAAGGTGAAGTATTTCATATTGTTGCCTCCTTGAAAATCGGTTACTCTTGATTATTCTGGATTCTGACTTTCTTTTTCGGCTGCTTGAAAATGGTCGCCCAGAATTATCATCTTATTTGACTGGCCTTATTATAATCGGAGTTTTAAATAATTTATATACAATTATTTTTTATCACCATTATTTAGACTCACATGTTAAAATTACAAATATAGTTATATTTTACTATTTCTAGATAGGGTAAAGCTGAGGGTTACAGAATCCTTGTCTAAGTTTAGGGGGGTTTTTATGAAGCTTTTAGAGGCTACATATGAAAAAAGTAATGTCGAGGATCTTGTGCAGTCTTTAGGTTTAGGAGTAGATGGTAATGTGCTATTACCCTGGGTTTCGGGTGAATATATGTTACAGAACAAAGATGGTAATGTTGTTGGCTTTATTTTTGAAAATACAGAAGGTGGGTTGACGGTCACAGATAGTTCAACGAATGTGATTGGTTTTAGTCAGATGAATGATTCCGAATTATTTACAATCCATGATACTGTAAACAACGAAACATACAGAGTCTTTGAAAATAGCTTTCAAGGGTCTAACGTATTTGATCAAGGTATGAATTTATCATTCTTATCTGATGAAAATGTGTTTGGTGGTGCGAATTTTTATTCTAACAACATGGAGTTGATTGGAAGTACACAGAATGAGTTAGGTATTGTTTTTCAATCAACAGGTGCTTCTTCTAACATTGATTCTTTCTTAACACAACAAAAAGTCGATTTTGCTGACCTTTCATCCTTTGATTTCTATGATTCAGCTTCTCTTTTCGATATTTTAGACTTTTTGTAAGGAGCATAGATGATGACACTAACAACACAAACTACTGAAAGCTTGTTTCACCAAGAGAGTGAACAAATCACGGAAATTAGAGATAATTTATCAAAATATGTCCAAACTGAGACAATTCAAAAATTAGATAATTTTATAGGAAAGTCTTTAAGTGAAAATAGACACAAAAAATACATCGAAAAACTAACTGAAATAATCAATAAAAAAGACCAAATTCTGTCACAGATAAAGAATTCCCAATCTTCAGACGAAGAATTAACGAGACTTACACAAAATTATTACCGTCTTATCAATGCTCGAGATTTATTTATGGAATTAAAGTCTGCTATTGAACTAACGGATGTTCAAAGAGATTATCGTGAATTGGTCCTCAAGATTTCAGAGTCAACTCCTTTTACGAATAATTTTGAAAGAGTCTATTCTGTTCATGACCAAGCCTTTCAACTCTATCAAAATGGAGTAAATGAGGTTACTTTGGACTTCATTCAGACATTAGAAAAACACGACCAAAATCTCCAGAACTATTTTAGATTTATGAAAAATGTGATGGAGAAAGAAAAGGAAAATCGTAAAAACGCAATGTTTGGAAAAGTGTCGGTTTCCCTATTAGCTGGTCCTATTATGGGAATGCTTGTAGGATTATCAATTAATAGTATGTCGATGCAAGACGTAAGCAGAGAAGGACACAGGCTCATTGATCTCTTAAATAAAGGCTGGTATCAGCTAGATGTTGAAAAGGCTAGCCTAATGGTGAAATTAGAAGAGCGGCTTCGACTAATTCTTTATACCCTATATGGCGGCCTTTTATTAAAGCTAGCAAAGGTTGCCGATTCCTATGGCTTAACGGTTAAATCAATTGACTTTTCAAAAAGGATACTTGATTTTGAAATTAAACATTCTCAGAGAAATCGTACTGAATCTTGGGCTGTTAAAACGTTCGAACAGGTTTCGGTTCAGCTAAATAAAGGTGATTTTAAAAAAGCTGACCTTGCCTCAAAACGTTTTTATGAATTTATTAATAAAAATCAAGCCTTTCAGGAATTAACTATCTCTATTGCCAACAACCGGATAACTATTTATGAACTAGCTTATACGTTACGGTACCTTGTGATTGTTCAAAGTATTGAAAAACATTATTGGACACAGAATTTCTATAAAGAAGCAGCTAAGGTATACGAAAATCTTTTAATATCTAATGATAATCGTATTACCTTAAGAGTCGGGTTACTCTTAAATAATACTCCAATGCCACATCAACTACTTTTTAGAATTATCGCTTTTAAAAATGCATTAAATATAGAGCAATCAAATTTTACTGTAGATAATACGACTTTTAACGAATATATACGTTTTGCGGAAAAGGCATTTAAAGCTTTTCAAGAACAAAATATTATTGATTTTCCAGATAATCTTGATTTTCAACAATTTGTAGAATTATATAAAGAAGTACTTCGATCATTAAACCGAACTGAAGATGACTTCTATCATTTTTTACAAATGCAAGATTCCCAGACCAAGAACCAATCTCCAAAGTTTAAGTTAAGTTTTGTTGATAAACTTTCGATTAAATTAGGTGGCGGTAAAAAGCTTTTAGTAAGTGCCATTGAAAAAGATGACCCTGAGCTACTTAGAACCCTATTGGAACTGAAAGTACCCATTCAAGATGTTGAGATGGAGAGTGACCCAGTTCTTTTGCATATCTTAAAAAAAGGGAAGGAAAAGAGCTTAAAAGTTTTAATGGAAGCGAAGATTGACTTAGATTGCCAAGATGACGATGGAATAACTCCACTTATATTTGCCATTAAAAAGAAAGATTCAGTGCTTCTCACAAACCTCCTTAGTCATGGGGCATCTATTAATAAACTGAATAAAAAGGGCTATTCAGCACTACATTATGCAGTAGATTGTGAAGACACTAGATTACTAGAAATACTTTTAAGTTATGATGCTGATGTCAATATCAGTGATTCAGATGGAGAAACGCCATTATTTGAGGCAATTCGTGAAAACAAAGTAGAGGCAGTTAGGATACTTCTGGATGCTGGAGCGATCGTAAATTTTGAGAATTCTCATGGGGCATTCCCACTATTCATGGCAGTGACGAATGGACAATACTCAATTGTAGACTTATTAATTAAAAAGAAAGCAGATGTAAACAAGACAAATCGTGTACTTCAAGGGTTTACCCCATTAATGTATTCAGTGAATGCAGGAGATTTTGAAATTGCAAAACGATTATTAATAGGTGGAGCAAATCCTAATCAAAAGGATATTAAAGGTGGAACTGCCTTTATTTCCATCGTTGCTTCTGGCCAGAGTAAACAATATATTAAGTTACTAGTAGAATTCGGTGGTAACATCAATATTCAGGACAATAGTGGGTTCACTGCCCTTTATCTAGCTGTTACCGCTGGAAATGAGAGACAGGTAAAAGATTTTCTCGAATTAGGTGCTAACCCAAATATTATGGATGAAGACGGGAACACTGCCCTTGACGAGGCCAGATCTTGTAATAGAGATAGTATTTATAAAATCTTACTCGCTAATGGGGCATATGAACTCTGATTTTAGTAATTACAAATGTTAAATGGAAATTTTCAAGTGAAAGGTATGAGGATATGATTATTGTTGTTGGTATCATTATTTTAGGTGCTATATTTTATTTTGCATCACAAACTGACAAAGCAGAGAGAACGGAAAGAGTCAATTCAGTAGAAAATGAAATCGTTCTTATTCAAGAATATATGAGTGATTTAATGCTAGCCGGCTATGACATGGTGAAAAATCCACATTCCGAGAGGGACTTTCTAGTTTTTAAAAAACTAGCTATGAATAACCATCACATCGTTAATGCGATTGAACATCAATTATACTTAGGTAAAGACCGGCAGCATGAAGCAGGTTTTAGTGCCATGACTTCTACTCTAAATGATATAAAAAAAATGAAAACAATGGTTAGTCGGGCAAATTCATATTTAGAAGCATTCCCTAATCGAAGAGACCTTGAACAGATGCTCGATGTGTCGATTGATAAAGTAACGAGGCAAGAAATCATTGATTATAGTAATCAATTGATAAATCAAACGAGAAAACAAGCTCAAGATGCACGACGTACAATTTAAGTAAGCACATATAAGGAACGACACTGGGGACGACACAGGGACGGTTCGAGACCACTGAAAAAGTACCCTTTTTCCAAAGAGATATGTCCATTTCTAGGCTGTATCTTTAAAATGGGAATTTTCACTTGATATCTTGAAATAAATTACAATAAATTGTGTGGAAACAGACTTATTAGAGGATAGGATTTTCGCTATCCTCTTTAAGTTTACCGCCAATGCAGTTAATTTTGCTTGTAAGGTCACAGAGACATGGGGACGGTTCTCGCGTCTCAAGAATCGGAAGTTTATTACAGATTTTGATACAGGAGAACCGTCCCTGCGTCGCAAAGAGAGAGTGTTTATGAGGAGAGGGAAGTTTTAGTTTTATAAAAAATTCCGATAACATATTTTTTTCTGATTATATAGTTTATTATTAGATTATAAAATCAGAAGGGGATGTATTGATGTCAGTAGTAATTCCTATTACATTAACAGATTCTGAATATAAAACAATTGTAAAAGAGTCATCCGAAAAGGGATTAACTCCAGCACAGTACTTAAAACACAAAGCTGTCAGTCATACAGAATTTGAAATACGTTATGAATACTTACGAAAAACAGTATTGAAAATTCCCTCTGGTCATGTTTTTACTGTAATGTCTATTTTTTCTGATTGGAATTCTATTGAAAGAGGAATAAAACTATCCCTTGGTAGAAACTTTTATCATTTAATTAAAAGAGGGGGATTACCAGAAATAAAAGCATATGGTAAGAATAGTTCTAATATTCAACTCTATATAAAAAGGGAAAATAAAATGATGGATTATCTAGGCGAAAAATACTCAGATAATCCTATAGTTAATTATTTGCAGTATTTTAAGCAAGGTATTCATGAATCAGAAATATCACTTAATGAGAGATGGCGAAAAGAAAATGATTTAGATGTAATTTGGCTTGATGGTGATTTAAATGCAGATACTATTTTTTCTGTGTGGATGCCTTTGAAGATGAGTTTGCAATCTTCGAAAACATACCCTTATAAAATGAAAGGGAATAAATACTATCCGTATAAAGACGATGCGTACCAAGGAAAACAAGGAATAATCCATTTCCTTAGTGACATTATTAGCAACATAGATAAATATTTACCACGTAATGAGTGGGAAGAACTTTACCAATTCGCTGAATTAGCTTCAACTATATCTAATGTAATACGGTTGCCTGACAAAGGAAGAGGAATGCAGAAACGAGGAATTATTGAAATAGTTGATGGTAAACAAATAATTGTAGATTCATTTTATGATCAAATACCAAGAACGCTTTATGAGTGCTTTGAAGGTGGTGAATTTCGTAATAAATATAAGAATAGAGAATATTTCAAGAATGACAAGGAACTTAAAGATTGGATTTTAGACCAAGATTTGGATATTCTCTTCAGTAATGGTGTAATTTCAAGGGAAACGATAAAACCGTTAATTCCAAGACTTACGGCATCAGAATCAGAGTGGCTCAGTGATAAAAAAGATATTCTAGAAATGCTGAAACAATTTAACAAAATTCTAATTTTTAGACAAGAGAAATTGGATTCAAAATAATTAATGAATTTGTCAGGCATCTCATATGAGGTGCTATTTTTTAAGCGACAAAGGGACGGTTCTAGCGTCTCGTTCGGGTGGAAATAGTTTGGTTATGGTTTGTTTGTTGATGCTGATTTTTTATAGTCAATTCGTTATATTTTAGGGTCGTGGATTATATTGAGTGCTTATTTCTATTGTTTGGTTTATGATAGATTTAATGATTGATATCCTCTTTGTCATTCTCTTCTTGTGAGTTATTGTTCTGCTTTTCATCAATCCTTTTTCTATGAGTCTTTCTCCATAAATAAACATTTCTTCCGGTTCTCTTTATTGATTTCTGCGAGTTCTCTCCTTTTATTTTGCTTTATCCCTATAAATTATCTTATATATGAACGTCTGGAGGTATGTCTATGTCTGTAAAGGTTGCAAGCATCGGTTTGAAAGGGCTTGAGGGTTATCGTGTTTATGTTGAGGTTCAGGTGAAGGAAGGGTTCGAGTCGATAGTGATTGTTGGGCTGCCTGATGCTTCGGTGAAGGAGTCGAAGGAGAGGGTGACAGCGGCACTGCACACTCTCGGTTTTCCCCTGGTGGAGAAGAAGGTAATCATCAACCTGTCGCCGGCTGAGCAGAAGAAGAATGGACCTTTGTTTGATCTTGCGATTGCTATTGGCATCCTTAAGAGTAGTGGTTTTATACGAGATCCAATTCCGGTGGATGCTGGTTTTATCGGTGCTTTGTCATTAGATGGGACGGTCCATCCTGTGGAGGGGATGATTGCAGCTATTTTGGCGGCCAGGAAGCTGAGATTGAAGATGCTGGTCCTGCCTTTTGATCCGTGGATTCCGAGAATTGAAATCGATGACCTGGAACTTGTCTATGTTGAAACTTTGCTGGATGTGATGAATCTTTTAGCCGGACAGCAGTTGCTGCCCTTGCTGCCGGAAGTAGAAATGATTGAGGAATCCATGGTGACCACGAGAGATTTCAATCAGATCATTGGGCACGATTTTGCCAAGCGTGGTTTTGAGATTGCGGCTAGCGGGGGACATTATGTGCTCATGGATGGGCCGCCAGGCTGCGGAAAGAGTCTTTTGGCTGAGACATTCCCGACGATTCTGCCTTCTCTTTCGAAAGAGTCACAGCTTGAAAAGATAAGCCTCTATCAGCTGGCTGGTGCTCCCTACTCCTCACTGACTCTTCCTCCATACCGCCACCCCCATCATTCTGCATCTGCCGTCTCGATAATCGGAAGCGGCACCAATCCCAAACCAGGAGAAGTTTCCCTTGCCCACCGCGGCGTCCTGTTCCTTGATGAATTGGGCGAGTTTTCGAAAAAGACACTTGATATGCTTCGCCAGCCTTTAGAGAATGAGAAAGTGACCATCAGCCGCATTCACTCCACGGTAACTTATCCCGCCAAATTCATTTTTATTGCCGCCATGAACCCCTGTCCCTGTGGATACCTGGGTTCTGACACCCACTATTGCACTTGTTCGGAAAAACAGATAAAGGCTTATAAGAACAGGGTTTCAGGTCCTGTATTAGATAGAATTGATATCCTTCTTGCTTTAAAACCAGTCAATCTAAAGGGGCATGATTTCAGCAAAAATGAATCCTCCGAAGATGTCAAAAGAAGAGTCATGGTAGCTAGGGAAAGACAATATGACCGTTACGGGAAGGAAATCTGCAATAGCAGTGTCCCTTTCGAGCAGTTGATTGGAAATCGACCGTTAACGGAGTCACAGCAAAGACGGCTGCAGGACTTATCCATGAATCATGGCCTCAGCAACAGGGTCCAAATCAAACTCATTCGCCTGGCTCGGACGATTTCCGACATGAGAGGCGACCAATTTATTTCTGATGCTGCGATTGAGGAAGCACTGATATTGCGCAGGATTGGAAAGTGAGGTGGCACGGATGCCTCGGGAGGCGAGAAGGAAAAGTAAAAGCGGTGTTTACCATGTGATGCTGCGGGGAGCGAACCGGCAGGAGATTTTCCATGATGACGAAGACCGGATGAAGTTCCTTGATATTTTGAAAAAGTACAAAAGGATAGCTAAGTTCACTATGTATGCCTGGTGCCTGATGGGCAACCATGTACATTTGCTATTAAGGGAAGGGGATGAGGAACTGGCTACAACAATGAAGCGAATCGGGGTGAGTTACGCAACCTTTTACAATTGGAAATACGCCACGACAGGACATCTATTCCAGGACCGTTTCAAAAGTGAAAATGTCGAAACCGAGGAATACTTTCTCACCGTTGTTCGGTATATCCACCAGAATCCCGTCAAGGCAGGTATCTGTCCACGGGTGGAAGACTGGCAATGGAGCAGCTGTGCCGGGTATTATGGGGAGAAGTATTTTCCAGGAGGGTTGTTGGATCGAAATATAGTGTTGAATATGTTTGGAGAAAACCGTACATTCGCTGTAGAACGTTTCAAAGATTTCAATGAGCGATCCAATCATGATGAATGCCTTGAAGATACCTATCGTAGACGGAAATTGACAGATGAACAGGCACGGCAAGAAATCAAACAACTACTTGGCGTGATTGGCATTGCCCAGGTGAAAAGCCTACCCGGATGGCAGAGGGATCACTATCTCATGCAAGTCAAAACTATTGAAGGCATCACCCTCCGACAGGCAGCCAGGATTTTGGGCGTATCCAAGGATCTAGTGCATAGAGCAGGTGGAGTATAGGGAAGGTTCTAGTTTTAACTGGAAAGTAAAAACTAACTTAACATTTGGACCACAAGAACAGTTCTATGTCTTTCATTCCTCTTTGAGACAATGGAACCGTCCCTGCGTCTCTTCGTAATCAGCTGTGCGCTCCCTGCAGACCCTGCTCTCATTCAAACTGCCAAACTCGCTCTTATTAATATTGAGTCAAAGCCAACTAGGAAAGAAAAATTTAGAAGTCTAGATAAAATTCGACAAAAATATTAAAATAGTCCTAAGAACAATCTTGGGGGCTATGTCGTGGGAACTATAAGCTTTGAAGAAAATATGAAGTCACTTATGATGAAATACTCAACTATTTTTGGCTTGAACAGTACGGGTTTGTATGAAGTTTATTTGAGTACATTTTTAAATCGTCCTCTAAAAGAGATTATCCCGAAATCCTATCTTAAACTATGTGCTCATATAACAGATAATAGAAATGAAATTTCACAAATACATGATTTAGATTTATTCTTTGATGAGGAAAAATTTGCTGGGTGGCTGGATGGCAATACCAGCGACCCAAATAGTTTTGACCTTATTTTGTATGTGCCGGAAGAGTACTGGCCGGATTTCAGATATGATCGGGAAGAAATCATGGATTACCTATTTTTAAAAGGATATATTGAGATGGATGGTCCAACATCGATAAATGCTATTGAGATGCCCTTGGAATTCGAAGTTTTTGATTTGCCTTTAAAGGATATTCACCAGTTTATAGTGGCAGAAGAATTTTATTTTCTTGCTGAAGAACTGGCAAGAACCTTAAAGGATAAAACAGTATAAATAAAAAAAGGAAAACAAATTTGTTTTCCTTTTTTTAGCTTAAAAGTACTTTAATTATATCGATTATCTTTCTTTTTTCCTTACTGTTTAGTTCTTTGTCTTCAAAGGTTACTTGTTTTGACCCCTGCAATATTTCTTTAAGGTTCACCTTATTGGAAGTCTCCTCATGCTCTATCATAAACCCGCCTAAGGATAGCAATTCTGCATATGGATAATCATATCCTTCTGATAATCTCTTTAAAATTTCCGGGGTAGCCTGAATGGGTCTTTGGTTTCTTGGATCAATACCCTTTTCCAGTAAATTTAAATAATTATGGGAAATCCCCACCAAATCTGAAGCCTTGCGCAGGGATAATTTAAGTTTGTTCGTTCTGATATCATAAAGGACCTCCCCCAATGTTCTCGATCCTGCCTCATTCATTCCCTTCACTTCCTATAAAAAAATTCATAACGTTAGTATAATGTAATCTTTCTGCTTTGTAAAACTGTGATTACAGAAATATGTACTTTCCTTTTTAAAAATAAGATTGACAATATGTATTCAATATATTACAGTAATCAATATATTACATGAAATGACAAGGAGAATATCATGAAAAGAAAATCATTGTATTTGATGTACTTCCTTCTGGCTTCTGTGTTGCTCATAACTGCCTGCTCCAGTGGTGAGCAACAAAGCTCTGAAGCCAAAGCAGCCGATGTGTCTGATAGTAAAGAACCTGGAGGAAATCAAAGTAAAGAAAATAAAAAACCTCAAAACGAAAAACTGACAAATGAGGATATAGAGAAAGCCTTCGAACACTATTTCAATGCGAATAAAGAAGGAAATTGGGAATGGGTGTATACCTCATCTTCAGAGAAGCTGCGGAATTTGTTAGGGCAAACCAAAGAAGAATTCATTAAACAACAGGAAGAAATAATTTTTATAAATAATATAACTTTTAATGATTATCTAATTAAGAATGTAGAGAATGTTGACAGCTCAATTAAAAAAGTTGTTTTAATCGTCAAAGGCGATAATAATAATGGGCCATTTACAAACGAATCTACTATTTATTATGTAAATGAAAATAATAAATGGAAATTTGACACGATTGGCATTCTGGAAGTAAAGCCCTATGATTTTTATGTAGAGAATGAGGGTTATTATAAATTCGAAAATATGAAACAAGTAAAAACCGTGAAAGGCATGGCTTTCATGGCTGACATCACGAACCTTAGTGCTGATCGATTCCAGGTTGGCTGGAGCATGAACGGAAGTGCGACTTTTAAATCAGCAGATTCGGAAAAGGAAGTTCCGCTTGCTTTCAGGATTGAACCTGGCCAGGTATCGAAAAATTATATCATCCAATCTGATTTGGAAGATGGGGATCTCCAATCAATCACCTTCCATGATGTATTCTTTGGTTTGGGAAGTCCAACAGAATTTTCAATTGATCTGACAGGGGAGAATGTGGAATAGAGGAAGGCGGGGTAAATGCTTTCTCGGCTAAAAAGGAAGTTGGGGCTTCGCATGTCCTTCGGAAGCAGCAGAACATGTTAAGCCACTTTCCCGACAGGCACCCAGGAGACTCTGCGGAGACCCTTTAAAAGAAAGATAATAATTAGGAAGGGAAAAAAGATGAAAAAAAGCCTTTTATTACTCATACCAATTATATTTATAGGCTTAAGCCTGGTATTGTTTAGGAATGAAGAGCAAAATGAGTTGAATAAGAAGGAAGACCAATCAGTTAAAGCTGAAGTGATACCGGTTCATAAGGAACCTGTTGCAGAAGCGGTGACGGAGGCTGAAGAAGTGGCAGAGAATATTGAAGAAGAGCAGAAAAAGATCGATGTTCAAAAACAGGAAAGCCCGCAGGCTATATCTATTGAACAAAGGCACCAGGAGATTTTGAAACAAGGAAATATCTATAAAATAAGGAATATGGAAGACCTTAATATGTTAGCAGCGAATACAAGGTATTTAACCATGACTTTCTTTGATAATTCCTGTTTCGCAAATACCCAGCCATCTTACAATATGATTCAGAATCAGCCAGAAATGAAAAAACGTGTTCCAGACATGATATTTGTTAACATTCCAATAGAACAATTTCCAGACTTAGCGAAAAAATTCCAAGTGAACACAACCCCATATACCATCCTGATAGATCAAGGACAGCCTGTCGCAGGTTCCCCAGGATATTATGATTCAGAAGGGTTAGAAAAATTCATGCGTGAATTCCTCCCACTGTAGAAGCATGGGGACGTACCTTTTGCTTCTTACGTGTTACGAATCTTTTGAGAATAAGAGGGATTCCTGGGTCTCTTTGAATGTCGAATTAGATTGCTGACAGTCAGGTTGTCCGAGTATTGTTAGTTTATATGTCCTGTATTTTGAAATGTTCTAAGTGTGAGAGAGGCAAATGAATAAATGTGATCGTTGTCTGGTTAGAAAGGCTTCAATTATATTAATTGATGAGGGGAAGGAGCGACTTTGTGACAGCTGTTTTAACAATAGTTTCTAAAGAAATAGGAGTTATGCTAGAGACTGTGCCTGAAGAGACAATTAGGCGAGCTAATTAAAAGATTTGAAGGATTTCAATTCCAGATGAAATTTTTTGATCTGACAGATGATGTGGAGTAGGACCAGCGTTAGAGCAAAACAACAATAACTGCTCAGCAAGCGACATTTTAGTCTCTACATTGGTTTATGCATATGTATGGGAAATAATTAGCGTAACACATAAAATCCCAATAGGGTTCACCCTATTGGGATAAATTCTAATTTAAAATAAAATCCGGGTGGTTATTGATCGTACCCGTATAAACAGTCGTACCATTTCGGTTCGTTTTCTGTAGGTATACTATATCCCAATAAAGGTTTTGCATATCCATTATAGCATTATCTATATGAGTTAATCTACCATCAGTTTTTATTTCCCTTTTTCTGCTTGCACTTATTCGGGCATCCGTTCCTACTCCAAAATCCCCTTTTTCTAAGGTCCCTTCAAGAGTAATAAAAACTTCATGCCTTATTACTTTATCATCTAATTCATAATAGCTCTTTGCTACTCCATTTCCTTTGACTCCTATAGTCTTGATTCCTCTACCTTCTAGAGTAGGTTTATCTTTGGCAAACTTCGGGTCAAAAACCATTGTCAAATTTCCAAGGTCTTTATGAAAATAAGTTAGTTCCGTTCTGGCATTAAACGGAATGTCTAACACAGTATAACGGCCTACCGCCTTATTTGGTAAAGCTGCCTCTCCTCCAAACACATATAAACTATCCATCTTTTTCATATAGTTAAGTACAGTGTTATTACTATTAACAGGATGAGTTAATATGATAGGCATAGATTGTCTTAATGCTAGTCCACTTCCACTAAGTGCATCTGGAAAATTGATACCACTTGCTATTCCTGTTTTTTTGGCACCAGGGAAGTAGGTATTTGCTATTGCTAAAGATGTGTCATAACGACTGCTGCCCGCTACCCTCTCCACGACAATATCTCTATTTTCTATATACTTTTGTGCTTGATTTGGTACCGCAGCTTCACCACCAATAATGGTTACTTTTGAAGTAGAATGTGCTTCTATGTAGTCTTTTATTTCTTGATTCAAATCATTTGAATCTGTATTTAATAGAATGGGAATAAACTGTAAAGCTGCATATGGCACGATTGATAGCGCATCTGCGAAGTTATTACCACTCACTATGATGATTTCAGATGGATTTGTGTTTACACGATCTGCGATTTTTATCGAAGTATCAACTCGATTAACACCACCGATACGTTCTACAATAAAATGTTTCTTTAGTGCATTTTCTACATTTTTTGAAACAGCCATCTCTCCACCAAGGATCAGGACTTTTCCGTTACTCTTCAACACCCGTTCAGCTTCGGTAATGACCTTACTTACTTTACTATCATCTACTAAAATAACATTTCCGTTTAAAGTACTGCTTAATACTCCTCCCGCCAAAGAATCGGGAAAGTTATTACCGCTTGTAACAATTACATAATCCAGTCTATTAGCTGGAATACGCTTTGAAAATTCCAAGCTCGTTTCATAACGATTGTCCCCAGCAATACGATCCAATTCCTGAGCAGATGCATCTGTTGGGAATATGGACAATGCTAATAATGCTAAAAATAAGAAAAATATCCTGTTCAACTTTGTTCCCCCTCAAATTCTATGTAAATACTTTAATAAACAGTAGGTAAGCAGTTTGTTACTTTCCACACGTCTTTAAAAATGTTGCTAGTAAAAGTGTTGAAAAATATCATTTGTCAGATTCCTTATAGGCCTGATGAAAAAAGGATGGTATTACGCCCAGCCTTAAATCAAGGAATAAACGCGGAAATCCTTCCTAAAATATGAAATTCTCTCCTCCTTTACTTATAGTGAAAAACCCTCCGCAGTACTTAATACCTATGTTAAACATAAATTCGCCATTTTTCTACAAAATTTCCATAATTATTATATTTAATATAAGTTATCATATTTTATGGAATAGAAGAGGAGTGTCTATGTATACTAGCTAGTTAATTTAATTTACTACTCCAGCTGTCGCCAAGCTTTTTACCAAAAAAGAACTCCTTCATTACTTTTGTAATGCGGAGGAGTTTTGTGTTTGATTAAAGGCCAAAGTTTACAATGATTATTTTTAGATTAAATTACTTTTAGCGCTTCTGAAAGATCAATCTCCTATAATGCTCAGTTTAAGCTAAAAGCAGTTAAGAATTACAAAAGTTGAAAAACACCAAGTTGTTCAGTGTTAACAGAACAACTTGGTGTTTTTTCTTCTAGTTATTTTCTAAGTTTTTTAATAGCAAAGATGGTTACTCCCAAGAAGATTATGAGAGCTATGATTGGAACTATATATACTAAAAAGATAAATAAATATATACTTTCCGTTGTCTTGTCGTTGACATTAGGATGTTCAGGACTACTATCATTTTCACCAATGATATCATTAGTAGGTAAAACATAGACATTTGAATTTTGGCTCCCCACAATTAAGTGGTCATTCATAAGGACAGGTCCAGAGGGAGACAGCTTTCCGCCTAAATATTTCTTTCCTAATAACTCACCATTTTCCACATTAAAAGCATAAACCAGACCTTTGGTATCTGTAAAATATACTACACCTTTATCTGCTACTGGTGGTACCTTGTTTACATTACTTTTATAGGCCCATAGCTTTTTTCCCTTTTTAGCATCATAGGAATAAAAAGTCTCGTTAATTGGGCTCCCAACGAATATTTTTCCCTCATATACAATAGGTGCACCAGATTTGTTATTGGAAACCATAGGACCAATACCAAGACTTTCTTTCCAAATAACTTCTCCAGATTTAATATCCATAGCATACATTACATGATTCGGTAGTGACAAAGGAGGTTTGTTAATTAAGTCTCCTATTGCAAGTTTAATCATTTGTTTATAGGCTTGGATTATTCCTTTTCTCTCATATACTTCTCTTACACTTAATATTTTATCAGTTCGTTCTAAAGCTGTTGTTATCACTAAATTTTCAAAAATCACCGGAGGTACGTCATCTAAGCCAGCATATACATTATTAAATTCAGTCTCCCATAATATTTGCTTAGTAGTTAAATCAATCCCAAAGAAACTGTATGGATAGGGAAGACCACCGCCAACATATAATATTCCATCCTTTATGTTGGGTGAAGACATGCTAACTACATGACCTATTTTTAATTTCCATTTTTCCGTACCGCTTTTGGGGTCAACAGCATATAAATGCTTATCCCCTGTAGTTATATAAACAGTACCATCATAATACGCAGGAGTTGGCATAACTTCGCCTTTAGTTTTAAAAGTCCATAAAATCTCTCCTGATTGAGGATCCAGACTCATCAGCCCACTTTTTCCTGTACCCCTCGTGCCATCTTTTTGATAGAAACGATTTCCGAAACCAACAAATAATTGATTGTTTACATATATAATTTCAGAATGAATCCAATTGGGTGCTTTTGTTTGCCAATTCATTTTTTTATTAATTAAATTATAAGAGTATATGTCTCCAGAATTATGATTTCCTATGAAAACATTATTTCCGATAACAACTGGAGTTGAACGAATTTCATCACCGGTATTAATAATATCTTTTAATATAGAATCGAACTCACTGTGGTAAACTGGATTGTTCTCAGGATTCAATCTGTATTGGCTCCATTCTGAAGGACCGAAATCATCAGCAAATACAGGTAAAACACTTACCATGGTACTAAATACCATAAGGCATAATAATAGAAAAAGCTTATGTATTCCAGAAAAATTCCTCATTATTTCCCTCCTGACAGATTATTATCTACATATCCTAAAGTTTTAATAAGTGATCAGAACCCGTAATAATCAGTTTTCTATTATAACAAATAAGTTAGGAATGACTGCATGGTGAAGCGTGGGGACGTACCTTTTGCTTCTTTCGTCTTACGAGATTTCTAATAAAATGGACGATTCCTGGGTCTTTGTGGATGTCATAGTTTTGCTGACGGTTAGGTTGTCCTAGTATTGATGGTTTTATAACTATACGAAACCAACCATGAAATTGCTGAGGCAAGCAGATTCTTGGTAAAGAGTTAAAGCTTTTTAATTTAAGGCCTTCAACTAAGATTGATGATGAAGGGCGAAGTATGTCTATACTCATAACAATCCATTGTTTAATACCGTAGAAGAAATAACTTTCACAATGGAAGAGTTTGATAGATCAAAGCTACAGCCACTAATTTGACTGTTGATTTTTTTGCCAAACATTATTCTCTTTTTATAATTAAAAGTTCCTCTGTTTAATGAGATACAGGAATAAGACATGAGACCCTATGTCCCAAAGGTGACAATCGGAAGTTTTTCACGAAAGAAGGCATGATGAGCGGTGTTTACTAGCTCATCATGCCTTTTAATTTTTAGTTCTTACTCCAATATATTTTTATTTATGCATAACTTTAGAATTTCCACCATTTTACCGGCCCTATACTATATTATGCAATTGGCCCACTGCCATGTTTCTTTTATATTTTCAATAATATTCTAAATATTCACGGTTGACTGAATATATATTAATATGTATCATATATCATATATCATATATGATTTGAATTTTAAGGAGCGGCGAGTCTCGTATGTACAGAACAAAAAAAGAAATGATTTATCAAACGCTTAAAGAAGAAATACTTAATGGTCAATACGAATTTGGTGAAAAGCTTGTTATCAGCCGTCTAGCTATTAGATTCGAAAGTAGTGAAATTCCAGTTAGGGAAGCGATTAGTCAATTGGATTCTGATAAGTTGATCGAGTTTAAACCTCATGTTGGTGCGGTTGTCAGCACGTTATCGTCTAAGGATATTCAGGAGATTTTTGAATTGCGGGTAGAATTGGAAGGGCTTGCAACCCGCTTGGCAGTAGAAGGTTTGAAGGAAGACCACTTAGTGGAGTTGAGGGAGATTTTAGACGATTCAGTTGTGGCATTCGGAGAGAAGAACTACAGCGAATATGAATCCTTGAATGTTAAGTTCCACAATAAGATTTACTCTGCTTGCAATAACCAGCTATTGATCCGAACGATTGACGACCTTTGGGCAAACACGAAACGCTACCCATCGTTATTCAAAGGGAATGACGAACACATTCAGGCGTCAGTTGAAGAGCATGAGTTGATTTACAATGCATTGTTGGAGAAAGATAGTATTCTTGCCGAAAGCTATATGATTAAGCATAAGACAAGGGCTGGAAGAGAAATCCTCAGACGCAATCAAAGAGATTACTATGACAAGATCAATAGTCTTATCCCAAACCACAGTAGATGATTTACTTCTTAAGGAGGAAGGTTTAATGAAGTATTTACGTTTTGTTAAAAATGGTCAGAATTTATTTGGAGTTTTAGAGGGAGAAAGTATTAGACAACTAGATTCAGACTTTCTGAATGAATCAGCAAAGTTTACAGGTGAGGTATTCCAGCTCTCGGACGTGAAACTGCTTCCACCAGTTAATCCAGGTCAAGTTATTGCCATTGGCCTGAATTATGCACTCCATGCGGAAGAAAGCGGAAAAGCAATTCCTGATGAACCAATGATATTTATGGTTTCTCCAACGGCTATCGTACCGGATGGAGAAGAAATTGTTCTGCCTAATCTTGACCACCGAATTGACTATGAGGCCGAACTGGCTGTTGTAATCGGCAAACAGGCAAAGGGTGTTAAAAAAGAAGAAGCTCTGGATTATGTGTTCGGTTATACTGCCTGCAATGATGTTTCTGACCGCAATCTTCAGAAAAAGGATGGACAATTTACGAGAGCTAAGTCATTTGCCACATTTAAACCACTAGGTCCCGTTATTGAAACAGAATTAAATCCAAATAATGTTGAAATTAAATTAACGGTAAATGGAGAAGTAAGACAGCATTCCAATACTGATGACTTAATCCACGATATAGAATCGCTAATTGTGAAAGTTTCTGAAGTTATGACATTGAATCCAGGTGACATTATCATAACTGGTACACCATCTGGAGTTGGACCGCTTAAGCCTGAGGATGAAGTAGTACTTGAGATTGAAGGAATTGGAAAATTAAGAAATAAAGTTGTAGATGGATCAAAACAAGCCGGCCTTCAGGCAGAGGAGCCTCATACAGCATAAAGAAATCTTTTAACAAAGGGGATCAAAATGAATATCAGTCCAGATAAAATCAGGCATTTTTCCAATCAATTATTGATGAAAGTGGATGTACCTCAAGAAGAGGCAGAAATCATTACTGAAGTTTTACTAGAAGCAGATTTAAGAGAGATACATAGCCATGGTTTTTTAAGGCTCCCCATCTATATAGAGCGAATCCAAAAAGGGATGATTACTAATAAGGTTGATATAAACGTAGAGCAGGAAAACCCTGTACTGGCTCTTCTGGACGGCAATTATGGAGCTGGGCAGGTTGTTGCATACAAAGCCATGGAAAAGTCGATTGAGAAGGCAGAAGAATCGGGGATTGGATTAGTAGCTGTAAAAAATAGCAACCATTTTGGAATTACGGCTTATTATTCTTTAATGGCGGCTAAGAAAGACAAAATTGGGATTGTCATCAGTAATGTTTCACCGCTAATGCCTGCGATTGGGGGAGCAGAAAAGGTTATCGGAAACAACCCGATTTCCATTGCAGCACCATCTACTGAGGGAGATCCTATCGTTTTGGATATGGCGTTAAGTAATACGGCCTTTGGTAAAGTGTTATTTGCAAAAGAAAAGAATCAGTCAATCCCTGAAGACTGGGGTGTAGATGCCAAGGGCTTACCTACTACTGATCCGGATGATGTCATAAATGGTGGTTTCCTTTCACCTGTTGGCGGGCCAAAAGGCTTTGGTTTAGCACTTATGGCAGAGATTTTAACTGGAGTTCTTTCCGGCGGGCATTTTTCGAAAATGATTCCTTCAATGTACGATTTGAATCAGAAACAATCTATTTCGCATTTCATGCTGACAATAGATATCAAACAGCTGGTGCCTTTAGAGATTTACTATAGCGGGATAAAACAACTCGTTTCTTACATTAAAAACTCGAAAAAAGCAGCTGGGACGGACCAAATATACCTGCCCGGTGAAATAGAGTTTTTGAAGGAGAAGAAAAATTTGGAGGCTGGAGTTCCAATGGAGGAGCAAACCTTCCATAACTTAAATGAACTAGCTAAGAATCTCGGAGTTGAAGGGCTTAACGTATAGAGTCTAAGAAAACTTTTGCAAGGAGGAAGAGAATGACAATGAATGATACAGTATTGTCTCAGCAAAACACAAAAAAAGAGACTAAGTTTAAAGTCATTGATACAGACGTCCATCATGATATAGTATCTGTACAGGATTTGGTTCCCTATTTATCAGATCATTGGAAGCGTTATATCACAGAATACAATTGGAAGCCGATTAAAACTACTCCTTTCCACCAAGTGCGCAGCGGTACGAAATATAGAGGAGATTCATTCGGTGAAAATAAAAAACCGCCAGGATCCGATTTTGACCTATTAAAAAAGCAACTGTTGGATGACCACGAAATTACCTATGCTGTTCTTGGAGGATGGTTTCATGAAGCGACGGTTGCCACAGGCTGGTTTGAGTTTGCAGCAGCGAGAGCATCTGCTTACAATGACTATACGATTGAACAATGGCTGAACAAGGATAAACGATTACTGGGTTCAATAACAATTCCGGCTGATCCGACAGCAGCTGTCCGTGAAATTGAGCGAGTCGGCTCGCATCCGCAAATGGTACAGGTCATGTTGTCCATCGGGAACTTTGCCTGGGGAGATCCTTACTATCATCCAATCTTTGAAGCTGCTAATCGCCATGGGCTGGCAATTGGTATGCATTTGTCAGCAGATATTAATTTCCAGGGCGGAGATTTTCTCAGGTACTATGTTGCCTGGCGTGCCGCACATCCTCAAGCCTATATGACACAAGTCATCAGCCTTATTACAAATGGAGTTTTTGATAAATATCCAGATTTGAAGGTTGCCCTTATTGAGGGAGGGTTTGAATGGGTTCCATTCATGATGAATAGGATGGATGCAGCTTATAAGGGACTCAGACAGGAAACACCTTGGGTCAAGCGGATGCCAAGCGATTATTTCCGGGATAACATGAGATTCAGTACCCAGCCATGGCATGATATTTCTGCCAAGCATTTCCTAGATATCATTGACATGATGGGGACGGATAAAATGCTGATGTTCTCAACTGATTATCCGCATTGGGATTTCGATGCCCCAAAACGCACATTGCCTCCTAAAATTTCTGATGACTTGAAAAATAAAATCCTTTATGAAAATGCTAGGGAGTTATATAAGCTGTAGTTTTGACGATTCATTTTAAAAGGAGGGAGCCTCTTTGAAATATACCGTTTGTAAAGCAGAGGAATTAAAGACAGGACAAATGAAAGCCTTTACAGTTGATAGGAAATCCATTGTTGTCATTCGGTCACAAAATGGAGAAGTATACGCACTGCGAAATGTTTGCCCGCATAAAGGACCTGCCCTTTCAGATGGCTCGCTTGACGGAACTTGTTTGGCATCAGAACCTGGTGAGTACAACTTGGAAAAAGTAGGAGAAGTGTTAAAGTGTCCTTGGCACAATTGGGAATTTGACATTAAAACTGGGTGCTCACTGTTTGATCCGGAAAATGTTCGTGTTAAAACCTTTGATGTTCTCGAGGAAGAGGGAACCGTTTTTGTCCAGGTTTAATAAATACCATCTATCAATATTAAAGAGTCAGAAGGTGCAATGGTCTCTATAACAGGCTGGAAGAGGTGATTACATGGGGAAACTAGACGGCAAAGTAGCCCTAGTAACTGGTTCTGCTGGTGGACTAGGATTGCAGATTGCTATTCATCTAGCGGAAGAAGGGGCGAAAATCATCCTGAACGACGTGAATGAAACGCTAGTGAAGGAATCAGCATCAAAATTGGAAGAGGAATACGAAGTTGGTTACGTTGTTGGCGATGTCTCCAATAAGGCTGACGTCACCGGGATGTTTGCTCAAATTATTGATGCATTCGGCAAAATTGATGTTTTGGTAAATAATGCAGGAGGAAGCCTGCACACCCCTCGTGTTCTTGAGGAAATCGAAGAAGAGCACTGGGATAAGGTGCTCGGTGTGAATTTAAAGGGTACTTTCCTGACCTCACAGGCTTTTGTCAAGTACACGAAAGAACGCGGCGGTGGGAAAATCATCAATATGTCGTCCATTGGTGGAAGAACAGCCAGTTTAATTACAGGTGTAGCTTATGCAGCAGCCAAAGGAGGAGTCATCAACTTTTCAAGGAGGCTGGCAAAAGAAGTAGGGGAGTTTGGAATCAATGTCAACGTCATAGCCCCTGGATTAATCATAAGTGGAGAACGAATGCATCACTTATTTTATGAAGAAAATTCAGAGGAACAAAGGAAACAAACTTTATCGGAAATCCCGTTAAAATATCTGGGTGAAAAGGAAGATATCGCTAACGCCGCTGTTTTTCTTGCTTCTGATGACTCACGCTATATGACTGGTGCTGTACTTGACGTCAATGGTGGTAGGTTCATGGGATAACAGTGGGAGCGCGAAAGTCTAATCAGTTATCACTATTTCGAACGTGCTTATAATTTTTCCGCTAGACTTTTGCCTAAAGCCGACCAGGGAGGTAGTAATATTGTTTAAAGTCGTATCTTCATCCCCTACATTTGGATTGTATTCAAAGGATCCGATTGACCTGCTCCAATCAAAGGGATGCCAGGTTCAGATTCTGCCAAAAGATATTACTTCAAATGAAGAGGAATTCGCAAATGCTCTTTCAGATGCTGATGCCTTAGTTGTAGGAGTAGAAAATATTACCCAAGAAGTCTTAAAATATGCGACAAAATTAAAGGTCATTGCTAAACATGGGGCAGGAGTGGACAATATTGATCTTAATGAGGCAGCAAAGAGAGGAATTCTTGTGGCTAATGCCCCTGGTGCTAACAAGCATGCTGTAGCGGATATGGTATTTGGTTTATTCCTTTCAATTGCCCGGCAGATTCCTTTTTCTGCTCAAGAAGTAAAAGAGAAAAAGTGGCCTCGTGTTGTAGGCAATGAAATATTTCAAAAGACTCTTGGTGTTATTGGCACTGGAAGGATCGGAAAGGAAGTCATCCATCGTGCGCAGGGTTTTAATATGAAGGTGCTCTGTTATGATGTCTACCAGGATAATCAGCTTGAAAAGCAAGGCGTTGGGAAATATGTGACTATTCATGAATTGCTGAAGCAGTCTGACTTTATAACTATTCATACAGATTTAAACCAAGGGACAAAGGCAATGATTGGGGAGAAAGAACTTTCTTACATGAAGAGAAACGCTTTCCTGGTTAATACCGCACGCGGGGGAATCATAGATGAGAATGCCTTGTATCAAGCTCTCAAGACAGGATTAATAAAAGGTGCGGCAATGGATGTATTTGAAACAGAACCATTGCTGGATTCACCACTGGTAGAGCTGCCGAATTTCATCGCAACTCCTCATATGGCTGGATATACTGAAGAGGCATTAAGAGAAGTTGGAATGTTGACTGCCAAAAATGTAATAGACGTGCTGGAAGGCAAGCAGGCTGCTTATCTTGTTACCTCATAAAATATATAGAGGAGAATTGGATGTTAGATCTTTTAAAACGTCTAAAAGAAAAACAAAAAGAATCCTTAAGCTTGTTGCAAGAGTTTGTCGAGATAGAGTCATTCTCCCATAACAAAATTGGTATTGATGAATTAGGCGCTCATCTTATAAAGATATTCTCGAAATATCCAATCACAGCACAAAGCTTGAAAGAAGAGCATTATGGAAATCATCTGCGAATTCAGCTTGGTACCGGCGAAAAGCAAATCTTATTGCTAAGTCATCTAGATACCGTATATCCCAAAGGAACCATCAAGAAAATGCCATTTCAAATAGAAGGCAATAAGGTTAAAGGTCCGGGAGTCATTGATATTAAGGCAAGCTATGTCATGGTTTATCATCTTTTTGAACTCATGCAAGATATAAATCTAAAAGATTACCAAATCGTTTGGCTATTAACATCAGATGAAGAGATTGGCAGCCCTGCTGGCAGGGATGTAGTGAAAAAGGAAGCAGAAAAAAGCAGAGTAGTCCTGGTACTTGAGCCAGCAACCGATGCCGGAGCTGTAAAAACATCAAGAAAAGGCGGAGGGAAATATACGATTGAAGTCCAGGGAATCTCTGCGCACGCAGGGCTTAATCCGCAGGATGGAGCTAATGCAATAGAAGAACTGGCCTTTCAAATCACCAATATTGTCACCCTAGCGGACCATTCAAAGGGAACAACCATTAATACTGGTGAAATAAAGGGCGGTAACTTATTCAATGTAGTACCTGAATTTGCTAGAGCTGAAATTGATGTACGGGTCTCAGAATCAAGTGAAGTCCGAAGGATCCAGCAGGCCTTTGGCCAACTAAAATCCCGAAATTCACGTACTAAACTCAATGTTTCGGGTTCTGTTTATCGGCCTCCTCTTATAAAAACGGAAATTACTGATCAACTTCTTCAAATAGTACAAAGGAAAGCGGAAATTCTTGGCTTTTCTATTGATGAAGCAATGGTCGGCGGTGGGAGTGATGGAAACTATGCGGCTGAGACAGGAGTTCCCGTCCTTGATGGTCTAGGAGCTTATGGTGGAGGTGCACATTCTCCTGAAGAGTTTTTGTGGATTGACTCGCTGGCAGAAAGAACAGCACTTCTATACTGTTTGATTGTTGAACTGCTAAAAATGGATTCGACGTGGAGGTGACTTTGATGAAAACAGAAGGAATTGTCAATATAATCTTTCTAATTGTAAGCTTTTTCATGCTCTATATGGTGAATCAATTACCGGAGCCAAATGCTACACAAGAGTTGGGACCTGGATTCTATCCAAAGCTGATTTTATATACGATCATATTCTTTAATGTTCTGCAGCTTTTACTTTTGTTTTTTTCAAAATCGAAGGCCTCGAGTGACAACTCCGATTTTCAGCTAGGCCGATTTATAGCAATGATTGCCATCATGATCTTTTACGTTTTGAGTCTCTATTATATTGACTATAAAATTGGAACATTTTTATTGATTTTCTCTCTGATGCTATTGCTTGGAGTAAAGAGCTATAAGCTGCTGTTCTCAGTTTCAGCCGTATCTGTCGGTACGATTTTTCTGCTCTTTGAGATACTTCTCAATGTTCATATCTAACAAGAAAGGAGGTAGGTTGAATGGAACAAGTGCTGGCACAAGTATTCGAAGTGCAAACTTTGGTTCTAGTGTTTGCTGGTGTTTTCCTGGGAGTTGTATTTAGTGCGATTCCAGGTCTAACGGCAACCATGGGGATAGCCTTATTGATTCCTTATACGTTCAGTTTGCCTCAGGTCCCTGCTATAAGCATGCTGCTTGGTATTTATATTGGGGGAATGTATGGAGGATCCATTACGGCTATCCTGATTCGAACACCGGGAACGCCTTCAGCTGCAGCTACCCTTTTAGACGGGTATCCGATGGCGGCTAAGGGACAAGCTGGGAAGGCGCTAAATTATGCAACTATGGGTTCATTTGTTGGCGGCATCATAAGCTGCATCGTTCTAATACTGATCGCGCCACAACTCGCAGCTTTTGGATTGAAGTTTGGTCCTGCTGAGTTTTTCGCCCTGGCAGTCTTTGGCTTAAGTATTGTCGGTACAATATCAGGTAAAAACGTTGTGAAGGGCTTGATGGTAGCTGCTGTAGGCCTTATGATCGCAACGGTCGGAATGGATCCGATTGGTGGTGTAGCCCGGTTTACTTTCGGTAGTGTGAACTTGACTAGCGGAGTTTCCTTCATTCCTGCTTTAATTGGTCTTTTCGCTGTATCACAGGTTATCAGGGAGATTGAGGAAAAAGCTACCGAAGGGATTAAGAAAAAAATTAAATATCAGCGTGAGCGTATTTCGCTAAGAGAAACGTTCTCATATTGGAAAGAATTCCTTCGTGCATCTGCTATCGGCACTTTTATAGGAATCATCCCTGGTACCGGGACATCCATTGCAACATTTTTAAGTTATAACGAATCTAAGCGTTTTGCTAAGCCTGAAAGACGCAAGGAATATGGAACAGGGATTCCTGAAGGAGTTATTGCTACGGAAACCTCAAACAATGCGGTAACCGGTGGAGCTCTTATCCCGCTTCTAACACTTGGTATTCCTGGTGATGTGGTAACAGCTGTTATCCTAGGGGGACTATTGATTCAAGGTGTAACCCCTGGTCCATTATTGTTCCAAAATAATGGTCCGCTGGTTTATAGCTTGTTCATTACATTAATTATTGCGAATATATTCATGCTGTTAATCGGACTATTTGCTGTCAGGTTTGTAGGGAAAATAGTCGATGTTCCAAAGAATATATTACTGCCTATTGTTGTAACTCTATGTTTCATTGGCAGCTACTCTCTATCCAATAACCTATTCGATGTCTGGGTAGCACTAGTCTTTGGGATAATTGGTTACTTACTTGAGAAATTCAATTATCCACTTCCGCCGCTCATTCTTGGGATTATTCTGGGACCTATCATTGAGTCAAATCTACGAAGGACAATTATCGAATCAAGTGGAGATCTTACCGTTTTGTTTACAAGGCCAATATCTGCAGTATTTTTAGGAATCGCAATAGTGAGCTTTATTTATCCTCTGATCAAGGACTTTTGGAGAAGAACCAAAGGTAAAGACAGTTTGGAAGAAGATATTCCTGCTTAGGATTTAATGATTCACCAATAAGATAACATTTAAGGGGGAGAAATTAATGAAATTAGTATTTAAGAAATTAGCTGTTGTCGGTTTTGCAGCCATGCTCGCTGCAGGATGTTCAAAGAGCGATGCAACTAATAATGGGGAGGCTGCTGCAAGTTTTCCTGAGCGTGATATCGAAATCATCGTTCCCTATGCACCAGGAGGTACGACAGATACTGCATCCAGGGCCCTTTCATCAGTCATTTCTGAATATCTTCCGAACGACTATAATGTAACAGTTGTCAATAAAGAAGGTGGAGCTGGCGTTATTGGTACTACAGAAGTCTTTAATGCCAAACCGGATGGCTATAAGATCGGCATGACAACAGTAGGACCAATGACAATTAAACCGCATACAGATAATACAGCCTATTCACCAGAAACAGTAAAACCAATCATGCAAGTAGTTGCAACCCCTAACGTCTTAGTCGTAAAGAAAGATGCACCATGGAAAACCTATGAAGAGTGGTTTGAATATGTGAAAGCTAATCCTGGCAAGTTTACTTATTCAACAACTGGTGCGGGTTTAACTCAGCATATTACGATGGAAGCTTTTTCTGCAAAGACTGGCGCTAAGTTAAAGCACGTTCCTTATGAAGGAGGCGCACCTGCACTAGCAGCATTGCTAGGTGGACACGTACAGGGTGCTGTTATTCAGACTGTAGAAGCAATGCCCCAAATTGAATCAGGAGAAATTCGTGCTCTAGTGAATACAGGGTCGTTTAAATCGTCTGGATTAGAAGATGTTCCTTTATTAACGGAAAAAGGGGTCGATGTCTCTTCTGATGTTTGGACAGGGCTTATTGCACCGCCAGATACCCCAGAAGATGTCATAAATGTGCTGCATGACTCTTTTAAGAAAGCATTAGAAGATCAAAAAGTTATCGATACATTTGCTAAGCTTGGAGTTCAGCCAAGCTATGCTGGTCCTGAAGAGTTCTCTAAGATTATGAAGAAAGACTATGATCTTAATAAAGAGGTCTTAAAGGCTGCGGGAATCATCAAGTAATCAAAGGATCAATTGAAGGAGAAAGAGCTGCTGTAGCTTTTTCTCCTTCTCATGTATGTAGGGTTAACATAGAGTAGGGAGGCGGCGTTATGAATTTTTTAATGGATGTTATGGGAAGTCATCGATCCGTTCGAAATTTTAGAGATAAAGATATATCTTCTGATCTTATGAATCAGATTTTTGAAGTCAGCCAATGGGCATCAACTTCTAATCACTTACAAGCTTATTCAGTCATTGTTATGAGAGAAAAGGATAAGAAGAAGTCTCTATCAGAATTGAGTGGCCATCAAGCCCATATTGCTGAATGTCCTGTCTTTTTAGTGTTCTGTGCTGATTTAAACCGTATTAAACTAAGCCATGAATTGGAAAAGAAGTCAATGAACTTCAATTTTGTCGAGCCTCTTTTGGTTGCCACTGTGGATACTGCATTGTTTGGGCAAAACGTCCTCCTTGCTGCAGAGTCGCTCGGACTGGGTGGTGTATTCATAGGTGGTATACGTAATAATCCTCATGAAGTGTGCGATCTATTAAACTTACCTGAACATGTTTTCCCGTTATTTGGGATGTGTCTTGGATACCCTGAAAAAGTCAATGAACAAAAGCCTAGAATGCCATTAAGTGCTGTGGTTCATACAGAACAATATGACAATGAAAAATTAGCTGGATTAATTCAGGAATACAATGATACGATGAAACATTATTATGAAAATAGAACATCAGCAAAGCGTAGTCAGACTTGGACTGATTATGTTTCTGAGTTATACAAGGAGCCTAGAAGAGTTCATATGGCTGAGTTTTTAAAAGATAAGAAATTCGGCTTTAATTAAAAATTAATGATAATAACAACTCACATAGATGGGAACCAACTTAATAATATGGTGCGTATGGAAAGGAGTTACCGTGAAAGGACAATCGTCTGTTTCTGCCCAACACCAAGCCCGTATTTCAATAAAGAGTGGAGATAAGGTACAAGGCATTCTCATTGGTTTTCTCGCCATCGGTTTTATCCTTCTTCAATTGCTCCCGGTTACAGAGGTAAAGTGGTTCGTAAGCTTTATCGCACTTGCCGTTATAATATTGGTAATGCCGAGGATAAGGGGAACCACGCTTGTGATTAGTGTGTTTCTAATGTTTGCAGCTGTTTCACTAATGGTTTATCATCATGTTCCGGCGCACGAGTGGATTAAATCCCTGCGGATAAATATAACTCTTGTGGCTATATTTCTAGTAGTGCCTTTGCTTGGAATACCTGTAAAAACAGGCGGATATGTTGAAGCGTTAAAAATCGTTTTATATAAAAAAATGAATGAACCATACTTTTTTTATCTTGGGACAACTTTTTTGACCCATCTTCTTGGTGTAGTTTTAAATATAGGATCAGTTTCAATCGTTAACCAATTAACGGCTGCTTCTAATATTAAAGCGCCCCGCCTTGTAGCAAATGCGATAAATCGAGGATTTGTGACGAGCATTTTTTGGTCTCCTTACTTCTCTGCCATGGCTCTAATCTTAAGTCAGTTGCCTATCAAATGGTCGTCGATTGTATTTTATTCAATTGGGCTTTCAATAATAGGGGTTTTGGTTAGTTTGGTAATCGACCGGAAACAAATTAAGACTAGCTTTCCGGATGAACAAGGAGAAAGGGGACTAAACCATGACAGAGAGACCCTGCTTCAAGCGAAGAAGAAAGTATTTGAGCTTTTTACATATTTAATTGTTATCACAGCTGCTGTGTTATTTCTTGAATTTATGACTGGATACTCTATCGTCTTAATGATCTGCTTAGTCTCTTTGGCTTTTCCGCTACTTTGGTGTGTTTTGTCAGGAAAGGGAACCCTATATTTTAAAGAATTCAAGCAGCATGTTTATATTGGAATCCCTCGAATGAGAAAAGAAATCGTACTATTTTTAATAGCAGGCTTCTTTAGCGGCGCTTTTATCCACGCTGACTTAAGTACCTCACTAATCGGTTTCATTCAAAATGTGTTCGGGCCCTTTCATTTAGGAAAAGCATATTTTCTTTCAATCATCGTTTTTCTTACTGCGTTGATTGGAATCCACCCCATTGTAGTTGTAACCATTTTTGTAACCAGTTTAACACCTGGACTAATTGGATTCAGCCCGGAATATTTTGCGGTCCTGCTTTTAGCAAGCTGGGGAATCACAAATCCAGTAGCTCCTGCTACAGCAGTAAATAATCTATTAGCCAATTTATTAAAAGTAGATCTCATTGTACTCTCAATACGCTGGAACATAAAATATGTAACCATTATGCTTTTGATAATACCAATATATTTAGAATTTGTAGGATTATAGTAAGAAATAGCATCGGGACATCCCCAAGTGGAAGTAAGGGGGTGTGAACCTATGCTTCTTCTTGTATTTGATTTTATTCTGTTTTTATTAACTGCACCTCGGTCCAAGCTGCTGGATGTAACCTGATCTGATTGTGAAAATCGAACAAATACATCCACTTTTGTCCGAACTTAATTATAAAAGACTTATAAATATTACGTATTGTCTGTGATTTGAACTTTAATTTGTTGCGTTTTTCGAGACATAAGAATCGTCCCATGGCCCATATAATAAAACGTGCTTAGGGTAGCTCTAGCATTATGTGTGGAGGTGCAAGACGTTCAGAGTCATATCGCCTAGCGTAAAAGAAAAATTATTGATATATGAAATAGATTAAAGAGTTTATAATTGATAATAGTTTTCTAAACCAATATATAAGAAAAGGTAACTATAATGGGTAAAAGATTAGTAGGAGTAGCAGTGGGAGTAGCTTTGGTTACAGCAAGTTCGACTTGGGTTATTGCTGGTAATGACGGAAAAGGATTGCCCGATATGGTAATGGAACAGCAAATAGCAATAAATAATTTGCAGGCGGAGTTAGAAGAAGCAAACGAGAAAATTGCTAGTTTAGAAGGTCAGACTGGTCAAAACCAAGATTTAAGTTCATTTGATGAAAGAGTGAATCTAATTGAAGATTACTTGGAGGAATACCATGGTGTAATGCCTGAGTACTATATTAGCGATCAAAAAGCTCTTGAAATTAAGCAGGGTGTTACAAGTGAAATTAATCGAGTTATCGAGTCTGATGAAGCTTTTCAAGGACTAACATTGGAATCAGTCAACCTCGATCGAAATAAGTATGGCAACTATACAGTTCGTATCGAACTAACCGGTGATATTGAAGTGGATAATAATATTGGATGGTATCTAAATATAGAGGAGTATATTTATCTCGAGGATTTAAATAATAAGCGATTGTTTTATTCTATAAATTTAAATGGAAACCAAATTTATGAAGGATAATTCTTTATTATACAAGAGACACGGTTCTCATGTGTTTTTTTGAAGCCTAAGTAAAAGCGAAAGCGTAGGAAATAGGTTCGTACGCTTTTTCTAATTTGAGCAACTATGCTTACATAGGACGAGGTTGAGGGGTTTAGAACCAGAGATTAATAACGAACATTCAAGATAGTATGGGAGCAAGCGAATACCTTAACTCCTTGTAATAAATATCTTAGTTTAACAACACTGACCAAGTGTTACATTTTTCCTTGATAAGAGGTCAAAAAATCCATCAGTAGATCAGGAAAGTTATATCAGAAAGCTTGAATTGGAGAAAGCCGTTAATAACGAACATAGAAAATACGGCGCATCCAAATTTTTATTTTAACGACGATCCCCCTGCCGATAGATTGGAATCTCTTTCATGACAGGGAACAACTAATAATGTGAATGATATAATAGTAAAATAGTTATATTTTGGGGCTGCATAAATATTATGCAGCCCTTATCAAATAATAAAAGAAAGCAGCGTGATAATAATGGATTCCATAAGGCAGTTTATGGAGGACCATTTGCAAGAGATTTTAGATGATATCAAGTTTCTGGTCGAATGTGATTCTCCATCATTAAATAAAAAACTCGTAGACCAGTGTGGAGAAAAGATTCAGAAGCTTTTATATCGCTACTTTGGTAAACGGGCAGAAGTGATTGAAGAAGAGAAATACGGAAATCATCTGAAATTTGAATTTGGGGAAGGAGACGAAACAATCTTAATCCTTTCCCATTTTGATACAGTATGGGAGCCTGGAGATTTAGAGTTTAATATCCAAGGTGATTGTGCATACGGGCCTGGCATCCTGGATATGAAGGGTGGCCTAGTACAAGCGATTTGGGCAATAAAAGCCATTAAGGAATTGAGTATCCCATTCTCAAAGAAAGTTGTGTACCTTTTTACTAGTGATGAAGAGGTGAGCAGTCCGACATCACGCTATGTCATTGAAGAGATTGCGAAGAATTGCCATTATGCATTAGTTACGGAACCACCAGTTGTTCAGACGGGTGCCTTAAAAACGGCAAGAAAGGGTTCAGCGCGTTATTACATTGATGTGACAGGCAAGGCTGCCCACGCTGGCAACAATCATCACGAGGGAGCCAGTGCCATTCAAGAGGCTGCCAAGGCCATCGATTTTTTAGAGTCCTTAACAGATTACGAAGTTGGAACCACCGTCAATGTTGGATTTGTTAAAGGTGGAGGCAAGCTAAATGTCGTGGCTGACCATGCAGAGATTGGCATCGATGTCCGCGCGTTAACCAGTGAAGAACAGGAAAGGATTGATGAAATAATTCATGGGCTGACACCTTTCACAGAGGGAACAAGTATCGACGTTAGAGGCGGTGTTTCTCGGCCACCTATGGAACGAAATGAAGATACGGAAATTCTATTCCAGACCGCTAAAGAAGCAGCAAAAGAAGAAGGCATCAAGTTAAAAGAAGCTTCGGTCGGAGGAGGAAGTGACGGAAACCTAACAGCCAATATGGGAATCCCAACCTTAGATGGTCTTGGTACCATTGGAGATGGGATCCATGCAAGAAATGAACACATAATCATCAGCCTAATCCCTGAACGGGCAGCATTTTTCTCTAATTTGCTGATTAGTATTGGGACAAAAGAGGGGGCGTAGAGTTCTCTTGTTCCCTTAGGTATTCGAAATAGATTGTGGATCCTAGTAAATGTCCGGAAGTTGATGGATATTAGATCTCTGTCATCTTTAATGGCGTTTTTACACAAGCGATTTATGAGATATAGGGACGGTCCTGTGTCGCAAGAACCGTTCCTATGCCCCTACTAAATTTATTAGGTTTGTGATTTTAAAAGCTGAAAGGATAAAATTGGGTTGAAAATTGGAGGGCAATGAAGTGCTAGTCGGTCATATCAGAGAAGTTGTTCGGCATCCTGTTAAATCCTTCTATGGAGAGAGCGTTGAGAGAATAAGGGTAATGGATTATGGATTGTACGGAGACCGCAGTCATGCCATCCATGATCAATCAAGGCCAGGAAAGTATTTAACGATTACACAGTTCCCGGAGATGGTTCGATACAAGGCAAGGTTTTCTGGACACGAGGGAATGGATGAGTACCCTGAAGTCGAAATAGTGACACCTGAGTGTAAGGTGCTTGACTGGGGGAATAAGGAATTCAAGAAAGAAATCGAAGAAAAATCGCAACGAAAAATAACTCTTGTTTCATATCTCCCTTCAAATGTACCTGTAGGGGCGATTGAAGAAGAGCATATTCAACTTGTTACTGACGCTTCACTAAAGGGGTTGGAACAAATTTGGGGTAAAGAAATTGATTACAGGCGTTTTCGTGCCAATTTGTTTATTTCATTAAAAAATCAAATTCATTTATAGAAGAAAAATGGTTTGGGAGACGAATGACAATCGGCAGTGAAGTGGTACTAGAAGTAAAAAGGCATTGTGAAAGATGTATGATCATTACCGTTGATCCGGAAAATGCAGAAAGAGATTCATCATTGGTTAAAACGGTCGCAAAAGAAAGAAACAATCATTTAGGAGTTTATGCTTCTGTTATAACAACTGGTGAAATCAATGTTGGAGATGAAGTTCATATTGAATAGGAATGGTCATCTTGTCCCATTAGGGAGCTTTTTGGCCAAGTGTCTCGCATAAAAAATGACTATCCTAAAAAGGTAGTCATCCGGGAGGTTTATTCGCTTGTGAGAGGCCTCAGAATGAAAGAATTAATGAACGAGAACTTTAGGGTTCGGGCCGTACTTGTTGTCGTTTGCTTCGCTATCCAAACAAGTGAGGACCAGTAAGATAATCCCCCCGACCAAAGGAATGAAATTAACTAAGTACACCCAGCCGCTGTGTCCTATATCGTGTAATCTGCGAACTGTGACAGAAAGGAATGGAATAAACATAAAGAAATAATAGATTAATATGACTACAAACAAAAGAAGTGATTCCATAGCTGATCCTAGAAGGTAGAGTGTACCCATAATAAGGAGGTTAAATAGATTGAACAACCAGTATTCTTTACGCCTTGCACGACCTTTAAAATTAGCGTAATTCTTTATAGCCTCTAAATACCACTGCATGTAAAAGACCCCACTTTGAATATAAGTTATATATTTCTTTAAAAGCGCCTTATAGTTCACAAACGTTATATCGGTTGCAAGAGCCTTATCAAGCTCGTCGACTCTATCAAATGATTTAAATAGTAATTGAAGGGAGTCTCATATGATTATTTAAATCAAATTGATAAGAATCAATTTGAAGATATTGTTATTTAAATGCACCTCCTATTCCATTTATCGGCAAAATAACACTCGCTTCAATATATGATTACAAAAATTGTTAATGGAGATGCATGGGGACGTACCCTTTGCTCCTTTTTACATTTCGAGGTTGGGAACGGTTCTCATGTCAGGAGAAGCAGTTTTAAAGAAAGTATTAGTCCCAAGAATGAGGTCCTTGGAGGTACTGGCTCGAATATGATTTGAAGGAGAGCACCAGGGATTCACGTCCCATTCAGAAAAACTTATTCAGAATAAAAAGTTGCGACACCAAGAACAATTAAAACCAGGAGAACTCCTAGAGACAAATAGAGTATTTTTTTTCTCATTAATATCTCACCTTTCTGTAAGTTCAAAATTCATTAAATGAGATGTTCTATAAACTAAACTGATTTTCCTTCAAATCCATATATATATAAATGGAATGGTAAATCAGTCTAGGTATCTTGAAGGCTATGGTCCCCACGTTCTTCTTCCTGCTTTTCCTGCTTTGTTCATTGCGCTTTTCTTCTAGTTATGCTATGTATGAATGGAAGGAAAGAACGGGTGATTATGATGATTAAGGTGTTGTTTATTGCGCCATATCCTGCGATGGCTGTATTGATAGATGAATGTAAAACAGATGCAGAAGACTTGGATGTTACTGTAAAGACAGGAAACCTTGGCTCTGCCATCCCGCTGGCTAAACGGGCGGAACAGGACGGTTTTGATGTTATCATCAGTCGCGGAGGAACTGCTAAATTGATTGAAGAAGTGACCAATCTGCCGGTCATTGATATCCATGTTTCTGGTTATGATATGCTGCGTGTACTTACTCTTGCGAATGAGTTTCCAGGCAAGAAGGCGATAGTTGGCTTTTCGAACATCACATTGGGAGCAGAGACAATCACTGATATATTGGAGTTTCCGATTGAAGTATTTACAGTTGAGAGAGCGGAAGAAGTCGGACCGATTATAAAGGACCTTAAGGATCAGGGGTACAGTGTCATTATGGGGGATGTCGTTACTGTCCATAATGCTGATCGGTACGGGATGGAAGGGATTCTGATTCAATCTGGTCGCGAGGCAATTTTTGATGCATTCCAGCGAACCAGGACCATTTATTCTTTTTACCAGAAGAAACAGACAGAGATCGAATTGATGAAGACGATGTTGGAAACAGCAGCATCAGACTTTGTCGTCATTGACTCTGACGGTGGTATTGTTTACGAACAGTGGAAAACTATTTCATCATCATTAATAGATTTAACTGAATTACCCGATGATGGGAGTCTGAATTCCCAGGGAGTTATCACGGTTGGCGATGACATGTACAAGGTGAAACCATCTGTGCTGACTAATGGGGGCAGGAAATACTATCTGTATTCTTTTTCAAAGCTAGAACAATCAATGGATGAATCATTGATAAGAGTGGAGCATGTATCTCAGCTTCCTTTAATCATTCAGGAAAGCGCGCAGATGAAGAGTTGCATTTCCTCGATAGGAGAAAATGTTAAAAAGTTTAAATGGGCGTTGATTGGTGAAAGTGGTACTGGCAAAGGTTTGATTGCAAGGTATATCCATTATGTGAAGCATGGAGGAAATGGACTTTTTGCAGTGGAGAGAGCCAGGGACTTTCTAGAGAATTCAGAAGCTGATGAGGACATCAAGACGATTTACCTTCAGGGCATAGATGCTTTGGATTCTTCTGAACAACAGAGACTGCAGCAGGTGGCTGATTATCATTGCAGCATAGGCATCAATATCATATTTTCTGTTCAATCGGCTAGCGAAGGAGTATTTGATCCAAATGTTGCCCGGATTTACTTGCCGCCTTTGCGGAAACGGAATGGTGACATAAGGGCGCTTGCAGCCTATTTAATCGCGGATTCAAATCAGCGCTTTGGCACATCACCAATTAAGATTAAAGAGGAAGCTCTCGACCTTTTGGAAAAATATCATTGGCCTGGTAATGTAGCGGAATTAAAAGCTGTCCTGCATGATGCCGCTGCTGCGGAAAAAGGTTATGTTTTAAGTACTGAAGTGATTGGTGCTATGCTGGAATTAAAAATTTCAGATGAATTATCAATTCCAGATGATTTTTTACAGGGAACGTTAGAAGAAATCGAGAAGAAAATTATCCTTAAAGTCATGGAGCAAGAGGATGGCAATCAGACAAGAGTCGCGAATAGGCTGAATATCAATCGCTCCACATTATGGAGAAAGCTGAAGAATTGATTCTTCAGTTTTTTTATTTTTGTTTAAAAATGCAACACTCTGATAGTGGAGGAATTTAACTGTGAACATTTTGTGAAAAAAGTGTTGCGAAAATAAAACGTTTTCATTAAAATGAAACATGTAAGCGATTACTAAATCGTTTAAATTTGAAACAATACAAAAGGGGATGCTAGAATATGAGAATAAAGGCGGGTTTAGAAAGAATTCCTGGTGGGATGATGGTTGTGCCGTTGCTTATTGCAGCAACACTGAACACTTTTGCACCAAACTTGCTTCGTATTGGTAACTTTACAGAGGCGCTGTTTGTAAATGGCGCAGGTACTTTAATTGCACTTTTCCTATTGGCGACTGGTGCACAAATAAATGTTAAATCTTTCGGTGTTTCGGTTGGTAAAGGTGCGACATTGCTTGGAATCAAGTGGATTGTCGGTGCCGCAGTTGGACTTATTGCATACTTATTTGCTGGTGACAACGGCTTGTGGCTAGGACTTGCACCTATCGCGATTATTGCCGCAATGACAAACAGCAATGGCGGATTGTTCGTTGCTCTTGTTGGTCAATACGGAAATAAAGAAGATCGTGCTTCTTACTCACTGCTTGCATTGAATGATGGTCCTTTCTTAACGATGGTTGCACTATCAATCTTCGGTGCAATGGGCTTTGTTGACGGAATGTTCTCCATCCAGTCATTCATTGCTGTATTGCTGCCAATCCTTGTTGGTATGGTGTTAGGTAATCTAGATGAAGAAATGCGTGAATTCCTCGATAATGGAAGTGCAATGCTGATTCCATTCTTCGCTTTCGCGCTCGGTATGGGAATCGATTTCGGAGCAATTGTTGCAGGCGGATTAACAGGAATTCTATTAGGTGTTATGACAGTTCTTTTCACAGGTACTGCAGGTTACTTTGTATTCAAGGCTTTCAAGTGGAATCCGATTGTCGGCGCTGCAGAAGGCTCAACAGCGGGTAATGCGGTTGCAACTCCTGCAGCGATTGCTGCGGCAAACGCAAGCTTCTCTCAATATGCTGAGCTGGCGACTGTCCAGGTAGCTGCATCGACTGTTACAACAGCAATTCTACTGCCGTTGTTCATTGCTTTCCTTGTTAAACGACTTGAGAAAAAGGGGTACGCGTTCAAACAAGGAAATGTCATAAAAGTGGATAGTTAAGGGTGTGATCACATGGGTGAAAAAATCGGAATCATCGCAGACGACTTAACAGGTGCCAATGACTCAGGTGTTCAATTGGCGAAGAAGGGATTTTCTTCAACCGTAGTGTTCAATCTAGAAGGGATTAAAGAAGCAGGCTCTACCCCTGATGTCCTGGTTGTCGATACCGACAGCCGGGCAGTTCCCGGGGAGAAAGCACATGAAGCAGTTGTTAAAGCTGCTTCTCTTCTTTTTCAGAATGGGTATTCACATGTTTACAAGAAAATCGATTCTACTTTACGTGGGAATGTAGCGGTTGAAATCGCTGCGGCCGCCAGTGTTTATAAGCCAGAGACAGTAGTGATTGTTCCAGCTTTTCCGAAGGTGAACAGGACTACAGTCAAAGGTCTTCATTATGTAAATGGCACACTGATTACGGAAACGGAATTTGGGCGCGATCCGAAGACTCCGGTTACAGAAGGGTTTATCCCTGATTTGCTGAAGAGATTTGTGGATGAAGAAGTTGCTTTGATTGATCTTGATCTGATTCGAGGATCCGAGGATCAGTTAGCATCATTCGTTGAGAAAACAATAGACGGCGGGCAATCCTGGTTCGTTTGTGACAGCGAGACAGAAGAGGACCTAAAGACAATCGCAGCATTTTTTGCGAAGCTGGGCAAAAAAATCGTTTGGGCAGGCTCTGGCGGTTTAATTGAGTATCTTCCCGCTGAATTGGAGATTTTTCCACAGTCAGGCCAAGATATGAAGAAAACTTCCATCGACCGGACTCTTACCGTATCCGGGAGTCTTTCTCAAGTGACGAAAAAGCAGCTTGAAAGCCTAAAAGGAATAAAAGAAGTCGAGTTTATAGAAATAAATCCAGTTCAATTGGTTGAAGATACACTTGAGGCAAGTAGCTTGGCAGTAAACAGGCAAGCCAATCATTATGTTCTTTATGTTGATTCTTCCGAGGCAAACAGAGTGGCTGCGCGTGAAGCTGGCGATAGATTGGACTATAACAGCAACCAGGTGAGTGAAGCAATTGCCTCCGGACTGGCTAAGGCTGCAAAAGCATTCCTGGAACTGGACGAAGGAATCGGCGGACTTGTTTTAACAGGTGGTGACACTGCGAAAGCAGTTTGTGGTGAATTAGGTGTGAATGAAATGGAACTCCACTCTGAGGTTGAATCCGGACTGCCGTTTGGCATGATCAGGAGCGGGGAAAAGAACTTCTGGGCGATTACAAAGGCCGGTGGCTTCGGGAACGAAGGCTCGCTTGTAAAAGCGGTGGAATACATGACAGGAAAGGTTGGGCAATATGAAACAAACTAAACCAGTGATCGGAATAACAATGGGTGACGCAGCAGGCGTTGGACCTGAGATTATTTTAAAGACACTCGCAAATGAAGAAATCTATAACATCAGCAATCCTTTTGTCATCGGTGACAGCAAGATTCTTGAACGGGCTAGAAGCTTTGTCGGCAGTGAGCTGGAGATTCAATCTGTTACTGCTGAAGGTTTAGGAGAGATTGAATATAAGCTTGGGACGATTCATTGCCTGGACTTGAATCTTCTGCCTGCTGACCTTCCAGTCGGAGAGGTTTCTCCCGATGCTGGGCACGCAGCTTTTGAATACTTACGTACAGCAATCGAGCTTGCCAATGAACAGAAGATTGATGCGATCTGTACTGCTCCTTTGAATAAAGAAGCATTGCAAAAAGGCGGACATAAATATCCTGGTCATACTGAAATTCTTGCGGATCTTACCGGAACGCAGGATTACTCGATGATGCTTTCTGCGCCGAATTTGCGCGTAATCCATGTTACGACACATGTAGGAATCATCGATGCAGTTAAAATGATTAATCCAGAGCGTGTCTATCATGTCATCAAGCTTGCACATGATACATTGCGCAAAGCAGGAATTGAAGCTCCGAAAATCGCGGTTTGCGGTATCAATCCGCACGCTGGTGAAAATGGATTATTCGGTTATGGTGAAGAAGATGAAAAGGTCGTGCCGGGTGTAGAAAAAGCTCAGGGAGAAGGAATCGCTGCGGTTGGACCACTTCCAGCTGACACACTATTCTTCCGTGCTGTTCGGGGAGACTTTGACATTGTCGTTGCTATGTACCATGACCAAGGCCACGGTCCGGTAAAAGTGCTAGGATTGGATGCTGGCGTCAACATTACGGTTGGATTACCAATCATCCGCACAAGTGTAGATCATGGAACAGCCTTCGATATTGCAGGAAAAGGTATCGCTGACGAGAAAAGTTTGATTGAAGCTATGAGACAGGCGATTGAACTTGCTCCTAAGAGGTAAAGGTACATTCTGAAGCAAAGTGAAGCAAAGGGACGTACCTTTTGCTTCTTTCGTATTGCGAAAATCTGTTTCTTGATGCTTTGCTGGAATTTTGACAGCTGTAGAAGCTAGCGCCGAAAAGGTAAAGTTACACTTTATTAAAGGTATTTCCTTCAGGGGAAATGCCTTTTTTAATAGGCTTTGATAAGTATAATCTTATGAAATTAATTTATGAACAAAAATGAAAATAAATGAAAAATAATAAAAAAAAGTGAAAAATAATGAAAAAAACTATTGTAAACGGTTTCCTGAGGTGTTAAATTTACATTACGAAGTCGAAATTACATAGGGGGTTCATAATGAAACTCGCAACTAGGATCAATTCAATCCTGCCCACAGTCAACGGAGACATAAGAGAAGCACTGAAAGAAATATCTGAAATTTCAGTCATTACACATGTGGATTTAAATTATCCAGAGCATTTTTCTCAGTGCTCAGTAAGTGAAATCTTAGAAACTCTTAAACAAGCAAACCTGGAAGTGAACGGGCTTGCATTAAGATTCAGAAAGCACTTTATTAACGGGGAATTAGGAAACAACAACCAGTCAATCGCAGAAGATGCTTATGTATTATGCAAGGAAGCGGCGGATGCCTGCCGAGAGTTGGGCGGAGAAGTTATAACGCTTTGGTTAGGGTTTGATGGGTTTGATTATCCATTCCAAAGTGATTACCAGAAGGCGTGGAAACAGGTAAAAGAATACGTTGCCGATCTGGCAGACTACGCTCCAGACCTGAAAATCAGCATCGAGTATAAACCTTATCAGGAACGATCTTACGCTTTAATAGACAGCATCGGGACCACGCTATTGATGGTCAATGAAGTCAATCGTGAAAATGCAGGTGTGACTGTGGATTATTGCCACATGTTGATGAAGCGGGAAAATCCAGCATACGGTTTAAGCTTGGCTGCTGATCGAGGCAAACTGTTCGGTGTCCACATCAATGATGGTTATGGTACACACGATGATGGACTTATGGTTGGAACTGTTTCATTCATGCAAACACTGGAATTCATCTACTACCTGAAGAAGTACAACTACCAGGGCGTCATCTATTTCGATACATTCCCGATAAGGGAGGAACCGATTGCTGAAATTCGCCAAAATGTAAAGGTGATTAAAAAGCTAAATGATTTGATTGACGACATCGGTCTTGAATTCATCCAAGAAACCATCTCCAAAAATGACGCTGTAGCCGTTAATGAACTATTTTACCAATGCTTGCGATAAAAAAGCATAGTGCATATGGGTAGTACCTATTAAATTATCTAAGCTGAAAAATGGGAGGAATTGAGATGAAGAAAAGTAATAAAAAATTGTTGGTAACAAGTGCTCTTGCGATGTCTTTGCTGATTACTGGATGCAGCAGCAGTAGCACCGGCGGCGGTGAAAGCAGCAGCGATAAATCATTCAACCCTGATAATGCAGACGGCAAGACATACGAAGAGGTAAGGGACAGCTTAGGTGCTGTTCCGATGGTTTCAGACGAAATCAGGCTTGGCGGGGTGGCTAAGGCTTTCGAAAATGAATACTGGAGAACTTTGAAAGAAGGAATGGAAACTGGTGCAGAAAAGTTCAGCAATAAAGGATATAACCTGACCGTAGATATGAAGTCACCACAAGGGGAGTCGGATGAAGAAGGCCAATTATCAATTGTAAAAGACATGATCAATAAAAAATATACTGCTTTGCTTCTATCCCCTATTTCAGACAGCAACCTTGTACCAGGTGTTGAGAGTGCATTAGAAGCGGATATTCCCGTCATCAATGTCAATGATGGAATCATCAAGGAAGCACCTAATTTCGTTGGACCGAAAGCTGACCAAAATGGAGAATTGCTAGCTGAGTGGATTTCCGAAAAGATTGACGGTAAAGGGAAAGTTGCCATTATCGTAGGTATGCCTAAGGCATTTGCAGCAAGACAGAGAACGCTGGGCTTTGAAAATTGGATGAAGGAAAATGCTCCTGATATCGAAATTGCAGAAAAGCAAAACGCTGACTGGGATCGCTCTAAGGCAAAAGATATTGCGGCAACATGGATTAAAAAGCACTCTGACCTGGATGCAATCTTTGCGAATAACGACACAATGGCATTAGGGGCACAGGAGGCTGTGAATGAGTCTGGCAGAGATATCCTGGTTGTTGGTGTAGATGGAATCGGAGAAGCATATGATTCGATCCGTAAAGGCGAGATGGACGCTACAATCGACTCCTTCCCTTTATATAAAGGACAGATTGCGGTCGAAATGGCGATTCGCCAATTGGGCGGACAGAAGCTGCCAAGAGTAATTTGGACGCCGCAAGCCTTGATTGACAGCACGAATGTTGAAACTTCAGCTGAAGAAATCATTAAATGGACAGATCCAGAAATAGCCAAGTAATGGATAAGCTACAACCTTAATTTGTTTAGAACTATAGTCGGATCAAATGATTCGGCTATAGTTTTTAAAAAGGGGGAATCAATCATGGGAAATCAAAAAGACAATATCATTAACTTTAAAAATATTTCAAAGGTTTTCCCCGGAGTTAAAGCTTTGGACAATGTTAGCTTTAGCATCGAAAAAGGAGAGGTCCATGCACTGTTAGGTGAGAATGGAGCGGGGAAATCAACACTGCTGAATATCCTTCATGGCGTCAACTCAGAGTATGAAGGGACTGTGGAAATACGCGGGACAGCTGTTTCTTATAACAATGCCAATGAGGCAATCAAGGATGGGATCTCAAAAGTCCATCAGGAAGTCAGTTTAATACCAGAATTGACTGTTGGCCAGAATATCACCCTTGGAAATGAGCCACGAAAAGGGATGTTCATCGATTATAAAACACTCCATAAGAAAGCGAATGCTATTCTGGAAAAAATGAATTGCAACTTTAGGAGTGAAGATCTTGCGGGAACACTGAGCACCGGGGAGATGCAGATGATCGCCATCGCAAAAGGTTTATACCATAACGCCCAGGTGATTTCATTCGATGAGCCATCTGCTTCACTGACAAATCAAGAAGTGGGTACACTGTTTTCTATTATCAGGGAATTAAAGAAGAACGGAATTACCATTTTATACGTAAGTCATCGTCTGGATGAAGTTTTTGAAATATGCGACCGGGCAACCGTTCTGAGGGATGGCAAGCATATTGATACTTTCAATATAAGTGATATTAACAGAGAAGAGTTAATAAAGAAGATGGTTGGCCGAGGCGTATCTGCTTACGCGGTCAGGAACAAAAAGCTTGAATTGACGGATGAAAAAGTTTTAGAAGTAGAGAATTTATCTGTGAATGGTGTCTTCGAAGATATAAGCTTTCACCTTAAAAAGAGTGAAATACTGGGATTTGCTGGCTTAGTCGGAGCCAAGAGGACGGACGTTGTAAAAACGATTTTTGGAGCAATGCGAAAATCGGGAGGAATGATCAAAATAAACGGCCAGCCAGTCGAAATTAACTCACCAGAACATGCAGTAAAGCTGGGAATAGGGCTCATACCGGAAAACCGTAAAACAGAAGGTTTTATAAAGTATTTTGACAATGCAAATAATGTTGGTCTTACCAAGATGGAGAAGTTCACTCAGTATGGCCTGTTAAATCATAAAAAGAAAACCGATAACTGCAACCAGTACGCCGAAGAAATCAATTTTCGGCCGAGAGATCCGCATTATATGACCGTAAACCTGAGTGGCGGCAATCAGCAGAAAGTTGTAATCGCTAAATGGCTGTCATCTGATGCAGAGATATTGATCCTCGATGAACCAACCAAAGGGGTCGATGTCGGTGCGAAGGCTGAGATCTACCGTGTTCTCGAGGAACTGCTTGAACTGGGTAAATCGATTATCGTCGTTTCCTCTGAATTGCCTGAGGTACTTGGATTAAGCGACAGAATCATTGTGATGCGCGAAGGCAGAAAAGTAAAAGAGTATATCAACGAAAACCTGACAGAAGAGGATATTCTTCAGTACGCTATGGGGGTAAAACAATGAAACTAAAATCAGCAGGTTTCAATCGAGAATTCAGCTTAATAGTTGCTATTTTTATAATGGTTATTGTGTTTTCAATCATCCAGCCGGTCTATTTAAGTACCGGAAACCTGTTAGACATAATGGACCAGAGCGTTATCAATGGCCTTCTCGCCCTTGGTATTACATATGCCATTATTACAGGGGGGATTGACCTTTCTGTAGGTTCTATTTTCGCGATTGTCATTGTAGTTGTCGGTGATTTGCTGGTAAGGGGTGTGGATCCTGTTATAGCAATCGTATGCGGCATTGTGCTGGGATTTTTACTAGGTTTGTTCAATGGTCTATTAATCTCCAAGTTAAAACTTCAGCCATTTATCGCTACTCTTGGTACAATGAGTGCGTATAGAGGAATCGCCTACATCATTACTGGAGGATGGCCGGTATTAGATATTCCTTCTAATTTCCGCAGCATATTCAACTCGAAATTATTTGGCTCGATTCCGATTTCAATTTTTGTCTTATTAGCCTTTGCTGTTGTAGGCCATGTCATTCTTAAATATACTAAACTTGGAACCTATATTTATGCGATCGGCGGTAATGAAGAAGCTACTATTTTATCAGGTGTGAATGTCAATAGAAGTAAAATGCTGGCTTATGCTATTTCTGGAACCGGAGCAGCCCTTGCTGGTATGGTTTTATTGGCTCGATTAGGATCGGGGGAGCCGGCTGCAGGCCAAACGTATGAGTTGAATGCAATTGCCGCAGCGGCGATTGGTGGAGCCAGTCTTGCGGGTGGAAGAGGAACGATGATCGGAACGCTGCTTGGCGCTATTTTATTATCTACCTTGAAGGTCGGTCTGGTTGTTGTTGGTGTCGATACTTTTTGGCAATATATTGCAACAGGTGCGATAATAGTGATAGCTGCTTATTTCGAAGTCATCCAGGATAAAGTCAAAAAAATCAATTTCAGCAAAAAGAAAATAGCATGAGGAGCTGGTAACTGATTATGAAAAATGACACAGTTGCCGTAGTAGGAAGTATCAACTACGACATTATTTTCAAACAGAAGCGGCTTCCGGAAATAGGAGAAACATACTCAGCCGACAGTGTTTCTTTTTGCGGAGGGGGAAAGGGAGCCAATCAGGCAGTCCAGTGCGCTAAACTAGGCTTGGAGACTTATATGGTTGGCAAAGTGGGCAATGATGCGTTTGGCAAGGAAATGCTGCGTAATCTGTCAAGCTATGGAGTGAATCTCGACCATGTTGCAGCGGTGGATTCCAACACAGGACTGGGCGTAGTCAATGCGCTTGAAAATGGAAGCGTTATCGCCACTATCTCCAAAGGGGCGAATTATCATCTTACTCGAGAGGACATCGATCGATCTGAGGAAGTCCTGAGGAGAAGCAAGATTGTCGTCTTGCAATTGGAAGTACCGAAAGATGTTGTAGAATATACAATAAAGCTTGCCAAGAAGCATGACAGTTATGTAATCTTGAATGCGGCCCCGGCAAGTGAACTCGAGGTAGAATGTTTGAAAATGGTTGATTGCCTGGTCGTCAATGAAACAGAGGCTGGCTTTTATGCCGGTACCAAGGTTGCTTCTGTGGAGGATGCGGAAGCGGTCTGTGAAAAATTGGCGCTATATGCAAATGATTTATTAGTCATTACTCTCGGGGAAAAAGGCAGTATCTTATATTCAGGAAATACACTATACAGAGTTCCATCTGAAAAGGTGGATGCCGTTGAGACTACAGGGGCTGGTGATTCTTATGTTGGTGCGCTGGCCTATTCTCTGATACATAAAAAGTCTCCTGAAGAAATAGGTGCATTTTCCTCGCTGGTAAGCTCAAGGACCGTTATGAAAATCGGAGCTCAAAATGCGATGCCTACTTTGAGTGAAGTACTTGAAAATATAAATAATTAGTTATAGAGGGTTTGAATTATGATTCCATATGTTAGACGCGAAAAAATCATGGATGAGCTCGAAAACAAGAAAATCATGTATATAGAAGATTTTTTAAAAATCTTTGTTGGTGTGTCTGAATCCACGATCCGCAGGGACCTTAAAACCCTGGAGGATGAAAATTATATCGTCCTGCTTAGGGGCGGAGCGGTCAAGCTGAAGCTCGATGCTTATGAGATCCCGGTGGGAACAAAGAAACTCCTTTTCAAAGAGGACAAAGAAAAAATCGCTAAATATGCTGCTTCACTCGTAGAGGATGAGGAAGTCATCTATATTGACTCGGGTACCACTTGTTCTGCCATGGTTAAGTATATTAAGGCCAAAGGAGTACGGGTTGTTACCTCGAATATTCAGGTTTTGAATGAAATAAACGGAAACGGAATCGAAAGCTGTATCATCGTTGGCGGCGAAGTGAACAAGAGTCTCGACTCAATATCAGGTCCAATGACAGATGCATCTTTAAGAAACATGAATTTCGACAGATCCTTTTTAGGAACCAGCGGTTTCGGCCTGGAAGTAGGTATCAACACACCTGACTTCCGTGAAGCCAGCAAGAAAACCATTGTGAATTCTAATTCGAATAGATGCTACGTTCTGGCTGATAGCTCAAAATTCAATAAAAGTACATTATGTAAGGCATTTGAATTGAAAGAGTGCACTCTCATAACCAATAAACAAATCCCGTCGTTCGATGGAACGGTGGAGTATTATGTAGCTGAGTGATGTGAAGCAAGGATGAAGCAAAGGAAGCAAAGGGACGTACCTTTTGCTTCTTTCGTGTTGCGAAAAAATCTTGTTTTTGGATGCTTTGCTGGAATTTTGACAGGAAGGTGAAATCTTCTCAATCTCTCGTATATATAATGAAAGATTTTTCTGAATGTTATATGATGAAGGTGTAACCGCAATTGTTTCTTCTAATTTCCTCTTATTTTAGTAACTTACCTCTCTAATCAATTTTATGTTTCATATCATTTTTCAAACAAAATTATATCGAGTGGTGATCGGATGGTTCGTAAAGTTAGGATGAAAAGTGCTAGTGGTATTTATCATGTCATGTTTCGGGGAGTGAACCGTCAGGATATTTTTCATGATGATGAGGACCGCAGGCGGTTTCTTGAGGTTTTAAAGAAATATAAGAAAAAGATGGAGTTGAAGGTGTATGCTTGGTGTTTAATGTCCAACCATATCCATGTTTTATTAAAAGAGGGGGAGGAGAGCATCAGCTCTACGATGAAGCGGATCGGTGTGAGCTATGCGGTATATTATAACTGGAAATATCGGACCTCGGGCCATGTTTTCCAGAACAGGTTCAATAGTGAAACTGTTGAAAATGATGCGTACTTCCTCACTGTTGTCAGATACATCCACCAGAATCCTGTAAAAGGAGGGATGGTGGCAGAGGTGGATGAATGGCGATGGAGCAGTTGTGCCGCTCATTATGGGGAGTATTGTTTCCCGGGAGAGTTGCTTGAGCGCAGTAAGGTTTTCCGAATGTTTTCGGATGACTTCTCCATTTCGCGGGAGAGGTTCAGGGAATTCAATGAGAGGACGAACCGGGATGAGTGTCTTGAGGAACGACCGTACAGACACAGGAGGCTGCCGGATGAGGAGGCCAGGTTTGAGATTAAGAGAATCCTCGGTATGAGGGAAATTGCTCAGGTGAAGAGCCTTCCTAAATTTGAGCGTGACATGGTCCTGAGGGAAATCAAGGGCAATGATGGTTTGACCCAGCGCCAGGCTGCAAGGATCTTAGGAATCCCGCCCAGTTTGGTATTTAAAGTTTAGTTCACTATGTAAGATATAACTTCTGTTTAATTCCTCATTTTATTAACTTCTCAATTTATCAAAATCCCTAAATTATGAAAAATATAAAATGTTATGGAGGAAAATCTATTGTTCGCGAAAGTGACAAGTATCGGGTTGAAGGGCCTTGAGGGTTATCGTGTCATGTTGCAGGATAGGTTACAGTTGAATGGATCCGGCTGATGCTTACTTTTTCGTTTTCCAATGGCTACCTAAGCAAATCTAAAGTCTTCTTCGAAAATCCATCAAGAAATAGTACGCCGTGATGGGCAAGGGAGACTTCCCCCTGGTTTAGGATTCGTTCCGCCACCGCAGCCATGAACCCCTGCCCTTGCGGATACCTCGTTTCAGACAGCCATTATTGTACATGTTCGGAAAAACAGACCAAAGCATACAAGAATCGAGTATCAGGTCTAATCTTGGACAGAATTGATATTCTACTTTTCTTATAAGCTGTCAACCTTAAACCACAAGATTTTAGTACTATCGAATCGTCAGAGACTATCAGAAAGAGAGTAACGAAAGCCCGGGAACGTCAATAAACGATATGGAAAAGGGATATACAATGGCAGCGTCCCGTTCGAGCAACTAATTTCCAGACCCTTCCTGACAAGTTACCGGCAGGGGCATTCGCAAAATCTATCCACAAAGCATGACCTCAGCAACAGAGTACAAATAAAAATAATCCGCCTCGCTTGGACAATCGCCAATCTGAAGGTGACAAACATATAACAGACGAAGCCATGGAGGAGCGGGGAAGCTGAGAGTGAGCAAATGGATGAATAATTGAAGCATAAGAGGGAGAAGCAAAAGGTACGTCCCTATGCTTCTGCTATGCTTCTATGCGATCATGATAAAAGCAGCATAGAAAGTTGCCATTTTATCACCTCATTCTTGATAAAATATTAATATATAACTTTAACAAACAATTTTTCATTAAAGATTCTATAACTGGCTCCTCTTGTTAATTACGAGTATTGTGAGCGTTGAAGCCTGTGGCTTAGACAGAATTTGATCGAAGAGGTAAGAATGTGTCTTTATGGTTCAGAAATAATAAGTAAAAAAGTGCATCAATGTAAGATGCACTTTTTGACGTGAAACGACACTATTTAAAAGTCCCAATTCGATAATCCCATCCTGCAGCCAACCAGCCATAATCTCCGTAGTTCCACAATGGCCAAGTAGGTCTGGTGCCGGGATAATTAAACTCTACTTCATATCGGACGCTATACCATGTGTCAGGTTCCCAACCAGCAATTCTAGAACCATTGGCGCTAGTATACTTTAAACTTAATATTTGGCTTACGACATATCCTCCGCGTGTTGGATGGATGAAAATATCCTCAATATTATAGTTGAATGAAGGGGTAATGATTAATTGATGTTCTTTAACCTTTTGGTGCATTACGCCATAAAGCTTATCAGTAGTTAAAGAGGAATTATCGTACCAATATTTTGTCGCCCTGAAAGCCAGGAAGTTGCTTCTGTTATCTTTGTTCCTGTAATCCCAGCTAAATGTTCCCTGGATATACTTATCGAACTCTCTGTTTAATTGCAAAATATAATATTTGTTCTCATAAAGTGCCATTGAGTCCTCATGAGCTTTTAAACGTTGTTCCGGGGTTATGTCACTAGCTGTGCGCATTTGGAATAGATCATAGATATTCAAAGTCTTTGCAGATTCCTGCTGTGGTTCTTGATTAATAACAGATGAAATTTCGTCCCTGACTCTATCCTTAACGGCACTGGTCCCGCCAAGAATCGTCACATCTTCCGCTCCGCTTGCGTCAACATATCCCAGTACATCTTTTGAGGCACTAGTAGGGTTGACCAGGATGATAGGTTGCCCAAGTTTTCCCGCAAGCGGTCCTCCTGACAGTGCATCAGGAAAGTTAAACCCTGTAGATATGATTACTCCTTTGGTTGCAGGATAAAACTTCTTTATAACTATAGCATACCCTTAGCAGTAACTTAGGACGAATTATTGAATATTTCAAAAGCAATAATATGTTCTTTGTTTTTCTTGGACTTTTACTTTTGATGATTAGAGATTAATATAGACTTATATATACATAGCGATGAGGTTAGTCAAAAATGAAAAACTTTTTAGATACGATTAAAGAGTCCGGGGTTTCGGAGCTTTTCTGGATAGTTGTCGGAATCATCCTTGGTAAATTAGTAGAAATAATAATCGAGTTTGTCAGAACAAAGGTGAGAAATTTTAAACTTAAGAAAAATATTGAAACAGAAGATAGGTTATCAATAGAGTCACTCGATATAGTATCACTCGATCATGCGGATCCGGTATATGAAATGCATGATATATCGGTTGAGACAGTTACTAAAAGGTTATTTATTGATTCTCCAGCTGAATTGAAGGAGTCAATAAATAGTCTTGATAAAGACATGACTTTTTCATCGGATATTTCTTTCGATAGGGAGAGTTCCTTCACTGATCTTGTACATATTACAGGTATTCATGATTTGCAAGAGAGAATTGAAAAACACCGGAAATTAACAGCACAATTTTTTATCAGTAAGCTGGAAAAAGGGCATACCATTTTCAATGGGCGGAAATATGGAGTATACAGGATTCACAGAAAGAGGAATGCTGATCCAGAGGAAAATGCTTGTCTAAGACTCGAACTATTTGAAACCGATTATTTTACTCATCAAGTCTTCCGGTCCATTTACCAGGAGTTAAAACAAGAGAACCATCCAATAGGAAAGTTAACAAAATTAGAGAATCTACATGCGTATTATCCTTTCACCACTTCATTTGGGATGAACACATTTATCATCCTGGAAACTGGTAATTTAGATGAAATCATCTTCGCCAAGCGCTCCAGATTCCTGAACACCGGCAGCCTGGAAAGTAAATGGCATGTAACGATGAATGAAGGTCTGACCGAAACCGATAGGGAAGGAAAGGATATAAGCCTAATTAAATGTATGCATCGAGGTCTGAGGGAAGAACTGGGTATTAGAGAAGAGCATCACAAACATATTATTGACGAACGCTTCATGGATTTGTTTATAGAAATGGGCAAGTTTGAAATAGGCTTAACTTCTTATGTCAAAATGGATATAAATAAAGATAAATTATTCAACCTATATAGTGCAGCCAAAGACGGAGAATTGGAGACGGATGGACTCGTGACAGTACCAATCTCAGAAAAGAAGCTAAAGGGATTTCTAAAGGATGAGAAATTAACAGAAGCTGCAAAATATACTCTTAAGATGTTGTTGGCCAGGAGGAAGTATTTAGGGTGATTAAATAGATAGAGGTTAACACCATTTTGGTTTCATAACGCTCACCCATATATTAAAAAGGAGAGGGACATTTCGTCTCTCTCCTTTTTGGGTTTTTATATTGTAGCATATCTACTAAATAATTGAACTTTATTCGTCTGCTAATCGTAGGCATGGGGACGGTTATATCAACCCTCTTTGTTCTGGAATTTATTAAAAGATGTTTGATCTTGTATCCAAAAATAAATCTTTGTAAGAATGTAAATCGGCAATGATTATATGAAAATGTGAATTTTTTCTTAGAAATGAGAAAAAAAGAAAGGTATTTGTTATTTTTTGTAGAAAAAAAGGTAAAATAGTCTTTAGGATTGCTAGGTCTTTGGAATTATATACAAATATCTAAACATGGTTATTTTTACTGTATCTTATTAATTCCACAGGAAAATACATTGTTAATTAGAAGGGTAACAAGCAAAAAAGGAGGTTTGTTATGGGAAACAATCGGAAGGCTGTATTTTTAAGTCATTCCTCGCAAAACTATGAGCAAGTGAAACAGATAGCTGACTTCTTAGAGCAGGATTATAATATACAATGCTGGTATGCACCGAGAAATATTCAAAAAGGAGATCAATACTATGTAAGAATTATTGAAGACCTTGCGAATAAGGTTTCAATGGTAGTGGTGTTTATAACAGAGGAAGTGGGCAATTCTAAATTTGTACCAAAAGAAATAGATCGAGCCTTTTTCTATAATAAGCCAGTCGTACCAATCATCTTGAATGGCGCACAAATCCCCAAAAATTTAGAACTTCTTTTATGTGATCATCAATGGATTGACTACGAAAAAGAAGGCATAAGTAAGCTAGTAGAGGCTGTAGAGGAAATGTATCAAGGTGCTGAAAGAGACGACTTCGATGCTTCTTCTCAACTTATCATCAACGAACCCGTAATTATAGCCAATCAAAAGGAAGTTCACTTATTTAAGATTCATCCTTTTAATTTACATAAGACAGCACAGGTCTTTGTTCCTTTTCCCAAAATGAACGAAGCCATTAAAACGTTGGAAACCGAACAAACGCTAGTTCTCTATCATCCTCAAAATACAGGGAAATATACGGCAGCAATAGCTTGTTTACAAAAGCTTGGAATGAAAGAAATTTACGAGTGGTCAAGTGATATTTCAATGGTAGAGATATATCAACATCCTCTCAAAAGTCAAACTGGACTTATCTTGGAAGTAGAGGAGGGCTCTTTCTTTGAGAACTTCCCAACCCATGGATTTGAACAGTTTATAGCGAAACTAAAAGATAAAAATTGTTACATGATTTTTATATCCAAAACTGAGCCGACTCTCTCATGCTTTGCTACTTCCAAAGTTAAGGTTGATCCCCCGGAGGATGTAAAGCAACTGGTCCTAAACTATTTAAACTATCAAGTAGATGATGAGACTATTTATAACAAAATTGTTGACTGGTTACATACTGATGAGGCTGATGGGGTACTGCCATCTGTATGCTATCCACAGGATATCAAGGTCATTTTACATAAAATAAAGCTTTACATTCAAGGAGACTTGGATGTTACACAGTTTTCAAGATCACTAAATGAAAATGTGCAGCAGCGCGTGAAAAGCTGGTTTCAGGAACACCGAAAAACAAGAGATATTGCCTTTTATTTAACATTAGGAATGTTTGAAGGACAGTCTTTCCTATTTTTACAAGAGAAAGCACAGGAACTATCTTCAATGCTCTACAGGGAATTACCAGGTGAAGAGGAAGAAGACCTTATCATTCGCATTCCTCAGGAGCAATTTTTACAAAACTTTGAAGCAATTACCAAGCAAGAATGGCATCATGATGACCTTGGGTCTGACTTAAAAGAAGTGGTCTACTTCTCATTTCCTGAGGATGCAAAATTTATTTGGGAATATGTATGGAAGCAAATGCATTATCTTAAAAAACCGCTCGTTCAATGGATAATGTCTTTAATAAAGGAAGGTATCCTTACAAGTAAAAAGAAAAATCCCATTCTATTACATCTCCTAAACATAAATTTCTCAGAGCTTAGAAAGGAAGTCTTACAACCTCTTGCGAAGTCTGAACATGTTAAAGATAGGTTGTTTGTTGTTCATTTGCTAGAAGAATTATATAAGGAAGAACAAATGCAACAAAAAGTCTTTCAATTAACGAAAACTTGGGCCGCTCAATCCAATAACGAAAAACTCCAATGGACTGGGATTACTTTGCTTGGTGGGGAAATTGGCCTAAAGCACTTTCCTAAAAGTTTAGAGCTATTGGAGCCAGTCATACGAACTGGAAGGCGATCATTGTTTTTCCCTTTACAGACCACGATTCAAAACATTAGCCAGATTATATACTGGGGGGGGAAATACGAGCATTTATATTTTCAATTTTGGAATAAGTTGTTTATACACACAGATGAGAAACGACTTGAATATGTCCTTAGGTTTGCACAAGGAATCTACTTGACGGTTCCAAAGCTATTTTTCCACACAGCCTCAAGGTACGAGAACTTTTGGTTTCAATATTTTAACGCTCTTTACCGAAAGCCGACTCAAAACCTTTTAATCGAAAAATTAGCAAAAACTGCAATGGGGAAGCCTGACAAAGAAGAGGTTATTTCAAATCTACTTCATTTGTTAATGAAAAAGGGATTTCCGGACAGTAAAAGCAGAATTCAGTTATATATTGAAGATGGGATGCAAAAAATCGATAGCCCAATTTTCCTAAATGAATTTTTAGCAAAGGAGTAGAGATATGAATATTAAAAAAGAATCAATTAAATATAGCTTTTTTTCGAAAGAGCCATTTTCAAGTCAAAGCAGTATATTCGTATATAGAAATGAGCGTGGTCAATACCGTGTTGTAGAAGGTGGGGAGCAGTTGACGAATACGGAATTAAAAGCTCAAAAATATAATACCCGTTATACACTTGAGTTTGGTTCTGTTACGGGGCAAATAACGCAAGAATTTCCTTCTCCTGTTACAGAGATTAAATATGATGTGAAACTTGACTATCAATGTGAGGTTATAGATCCCGTTTTGTTGATTAAGAGTGGTATTGGGGAAGATGTAAAAGGGTTTTTACAGGAACACATTTATAACCAGGTACTGCAACTTTCTACAGAATGCTCTCTCGAATCATTACCATCGGTGAAAGAAGCATTTCCTCATAATCTAGACTTCTCTTTGATTAAAGAGAAAGGTTTGGAGGTTCAAGTGAAAGGGGAACTAGACCTTACTGGCACGTTAAGGAATATTGCTGATCAACAGGTCACAATTGATATACTGGGAGAGTTTCCTTCCTCTGATGTGAAGGAAAACTTTGAAGTGACTGCTTCTATCGATTGTAAAGTAGAGGATTTAACTACTTATTTAAAAAGTGGAATTACCTCATTAAAAGAGTTTGTGACAAAAGAACTCACGTTGCAATTTAGAAGGTTAACAGAAAAATATTTTATTTATCAACTAGAGGAAGCACAAGAGGGTTTTCCGAATAAGATCAATACTGCGAACATTAGAGCAAAGGGTATCGGAGTATACATAACAGGAGAGGTAGATTTAAGCAGCGCTGTGAAGCGGAAATTAAGTCAGCAAGTGAACACTAAATTTGAAAGAGAGTATCCATCCGCTGATACGGGAAGAAATTTTGAAATTATTACTACTATCTACGCTAATATTCAAGACCGTAAAAAGTATTTAAAAAGTAATATCCCTTCACTAGAACAATTTGTGAAAGATGAGGTTGATATCCAGCTTAGAAGAATTGCCCAGCAATATTCTACTAAGCCGGAGGGGCTTGAAGAAATTCGTAATGATATGAACAAAAAGTTAGACTTGTTTGAGTTTGAAATAAAGGGATTAGAAGTCAATATCAAAGCAAGTGTTGATTTGAGTGAAGAGTTGAAAAAGAGCATTAGGACACACACAGATAATGTAGAAACACTTGACCGTCAAAAAGAGTTGAAAAATAAAGAATTGGAAGAGCTGCTTCATTTGTTCAATGGGACTCCTGTCGATTATTTATTCGCACTTTATGATGATCCGAAAGAACTGAAAAAATATATTTTAAATGAACATAAGAATTCTATGGCATCTAAACAGGCTTTAAAAGATAAGTATACAAATGGGGATATTGATGATATTCAATTCAGAAGAGGTATGTCCATTTTAGGCGATCACGTTTTAATAGGGAACGAAACAAGCAATCGTATGAGGTTAGAAGAAGGGAAAGCAGCTGAAAGTAATAATAATGGGAATAGCTTTGCGCAGAGTGCCACCATTTTAGCAGACAACAATATCGAGGACGAGGATTTTAATTAATGGAACATATTGCTGCTATTTGGATGATGCTTCCCATTTGGGGTAGAGGTGCTGTCCTTCTCCTCGTGCTACTTTTAATTTTAAGACCACTTATGTTAAAAAGTGTTCCCAAGCTGCTAAAGGGTTTAATCATTATACTTGAAAAAATGGTCTATTTCGTTTTTTATACTTTCATTAGCTTACTCGGCTTCTATGTATCGGCACTAGTTAAAAAAGGACGTAAGAACTTTCAAGGCATTAATAAGGTTGAAACAAACATGCAAAACATCATTACCAATCTTAAATCAATGCCTAGTAAAGTTACATTTACAACAGGAAAGGGATCAAAGTCATTTAGATATTATAAAATGATTTCGCTTGCGGTTGCTGGCCTTATAGCCTTTACAATCTTTTACTGGCCACAAACAACACTTTCCCAAAAGTGGGATAGTATCGACCTTTGGATGATTGAAGAAAAGATGAAACAGCCGCGTATACATTATAAAGTTGCCCTAGAGAACATGAAAACTAAATTATCGGAAGAAGAAAAAGAATCTATTACAGCTTCTGCAGAAGCACAAGCAGATCCTATACGAATGAAATTGATAAAAGAAAAAACGGGAGGGGCTGTCAGAAAAGACCCAGTCAAATCCCTCTCAACGAAAAACGTTATTACACAAATTGGACCTGGAGAGGAAGTCATTTTCCTGAAAGAACAACAAAAGCTAGGAAACATTACTTGGTATAAAATAAAGACGGCAAATGGTAAAATCGGTTGGATATCTAGTAACATATTAGAAGAAGTAAAATAATAGTAAGAGATGGGGCTCTTATGCCTGCCGCATATTAAACTGGCGCCGTGACTTCTAACGAGGAGTTTCGGGAAATGTTCGTATATTTTCCTAAGGAAGGATTGAGGCACGATTAGCACTGGATGCTTTTCGTGTCTTTTTTTTTGCATCTTCCTTTAAGACCTGATATCTGAGTTTCAAATTATTCAGATATGGCCTCTCCAGAATAAAGAGAGGCCAGTATCGATAAGGAAGATCTATTGCATTTTAAATAGATCTTACTATGTTTGCTAAGGTCCCGGGTACTAAAGTATTTATCCTGATAGACATAAACGTTGGTCGGTTTACCTTAGTATCTACTTCACTGCTAAAAGTTTTTTGCACTTCAACTCTTCTCGATTGAATACCCCAGCAAAATTATCGTTTTTAAGGTTTCCATGGCGGTATTACGGTCATAGTCTTTATCTTCTTCAGATAACTGGTTGTATGGAACGAGATTAGGATGTTCTTTTTTCTGGTCATTCCGCTCAGGACCGTACTTCCAGCCTTGCTGAATCCGCTGCTGGGCCCAAATTTCGTGGATATTCTCGGCGAGCTGTTCCTGCAGGGATTCTATTTCTTCCGGCAACACAATGCTGGCTGTTTTCAATGGGTTTGGTTTGTAGGTCAATGTTGTTCTCCCGCTATACAATTTCTTATTTACCATCTTCTGTAACTAAATCAGATTGGGATTTGTAATAAAGGAGCAGATATTTTATTGTATCCCTGTCATAATCCTTTGTAGGCTCGCTAAGTTCCTCCCATGGAACAAGGCTTTTATGAAGTTTCAAATTTTCCAGCTCAACTTTTGACAATTGTGTATCCTGTGAAGCAGTGTTCCAGCCTCTCAGGAAGTGAAAGGCATTCCATCGCTTATGCTCTATTTCAGCCAATGCTTCCTTATATGGTTCGATATGCTTCTCGAATTTCTCCAGGGATAGAGGTTTACATGAATGAACTGTCTCATCTTTAGGTGATTTTTTAAGACCCAGCAACATTAACTTAGTATCGTTGTGTAACATTTGATAACGGTTTGATTCTTGTTTGAAGCTGGAGAGTTGATCCCAGTTTTTATCTGGTTCAATATTTTGTTTTACCCTTTGTTTCTGATAATTATCATGGGCCTTCTTGGCCTGGTCTATCAGCGTTTTATTTAAAACATAATCAATGTTGAGGACTTCTTCCTGGCTAGCATAACGCTTAACCACTTTATACTCCTTTTCATTAATATCAAGCCAGTTGCTCACCTTGTGATTATCCTTCATTTTAATGAAAACAGGTACATCAGGAAGGGGTTCAATCAGCTCCAATCCTTCGATGATATCAAGAAAATCGTCATGCAGGGAGAGAAAGACATGGGTTATAGGAGCATCTATTTTAGCCAGCTCTTTGGTAATATCATGGTTTACAAGGTCGATCCCTTCAAATTTTATATCTGCAAGCTCATCTGCGTTTTTAGCTAAAAACCCCCACTCTTTCTTTACCTTTTCAATTTCCCGGTCAAAAATTGTGAATTTAATTTTGTTTTTCGTCATGAAATGGCACAGATTCAATGCTTGGAAAGCAATTCGCTGATTTCTTTTCCCAAATCCGATGAACAGGAGATGCAGCGGTTCCCCATCAGGTTTCCGGAGCTGATTTTCATATCCCAAAAATAAAGGGTTTTCCATCAACATTTTTTCAGCAATCAGTTGGTAGGTTGAAAAAGAGTATGATTTAATTTTGTCTTTTTCTTCCTTGAGCATTCGCTCGTAGACTTGCAGTGATTTCGGATGTTCTAAGTGTAAGGATACCTGCAATTGACTAGCAGGATTTACTTCATTTTGAATAGAAATATAGTTTTCCAGATTGATGAAATCGTCCTCGTGGAATAAAATTACATGTTTCGCCTTTTTAACCCCACTTTTAATTAGCAGGTCTGCCATATCTTTAGACTCGTCTATATAGATCGGTACTCCAAGCTTAAATAGCTCCTTTTTGTCTTCATCTGAAAAATTATCAGCAACCACAGAAACGCGCTGTTTTGCTGCTCTTAGATTTTTAATTAGAATGGATGATTTCTCATTATAGCCAACGACGATAATATGCCCGCCAAAAATGCTGTATAATTCACCCTTTAAAGATAAACCAAAGTATTTTAGCAAAAATAATCCGATAGTAGTGATTGTAGAAAAAGCAGCCGTCCAGCGTGCAAGTTCAATCGGAAGAGGGATCTCAGTATACTTGTTCGCAGCGTCATTGAAAACACTATCTACATCTAGAAAAAATAATCTTATCGTTGAATAAACGGAGTTCAAAAAAGAATGCTTATACAAGTCATGAGAATGTTGGCAAAAACCATAAATCCCTGAAGCTAAAGTGAATAAAATGAGGAATCCAGGAACAATGTACTTCTTCAAACGGAAGTGGACATAAAAAAACGTTGTAACCCAGGAAACCGCAATTAAAACTAACACATAACCTGGATCATTAAACCATTGATAAAATATTCCAATGGATCCGAATAAAGTAAAAATAATAGCAGCTAAAATATGGTACTTCATAAGGTGCGCCGTCACTCCTCAAATTAATTAATAAAATGAAAATAATTTAATAACATTCCATATTATAGCATTTTATACAGAGAGACGGCTCTATTGTTCCGGTCTGCTGAAAGTTTTTTCAATTCTTTTAGACTTTCAGGAACCAACTACGTGATTCCTCTTTTAACTTCCCTTTCTTAATATTAAACTTAGATAATAACAAAGATTGGAGAGGGACTGAATTTGAGTAGAGAAGCAGCAGAGTTGATCAAGAAAATAAATCAGCTTTCAATAATAGAAATTGAAAAACTGCTTGAGGAAAGTGAAATTGATTACGCTCAATACCTTAAGGATATAACTTACAAGTAAAGTGAACCCTATACAGGCCTAGACGGAGAATTGGAGACAGATATCTCGGTTTATTGTGAAAGAATTGTAAAAAAATACTATTTTTGAAGTATAATAGGGCTGTGCAATTGAGAAACCATCTTGAGCTACAACTCAAGCCATTTAACACATCGGAAAATAAAATTACCTGAAGAAATTCAGGGGCTACAGGAAAATTAGAGAAGAACATCCTTGAAATTTGGTCACTTCAATCATCCACCAAGGTTAAACATGTGGGTCGGAACGAAACGACCATAAAAAGAACATCCTAGCCTTGTGTCATATGACCAGTTATCAGAAGAAGACAAAGACTATGACAGGAAAACAGCAATGGAAACGCTGAAGACCATCATTTTCGTCGGGGTATATATCGAATAATTATCAGTTTCTTGATATAAAAAACCGTGTGACAGAATACCTTTTTTTGAATTGGTATTTTTTGGCGTCAGGCTCTATGTGATGAATTAACTTAAGAAGGAGAAGGACATGAATTTAATTAAGAGTGTTGAACGTGTAGAAGCAGGAATTTTCTTGAGTGAGCCTGCTTCATCTGATGAAACTTCCTTTGTTTATAGAAATTTAAAGAAAGAATATAGATTAGTAGAAAATGGTGAGAAACTATCAAAAGCGGAGGTTAGAGTAAAAGGATATACCACTCGCTATTCTATTAATCGAAATGCTTTAACATACCGATACAGCAATGTTTTTCGTTCAAAGGAACAGATTGATGCTATTAATGTTGCGATACAATTCTCAATTGTTGTCGAGAATCCGGTCTTAATAGTTGATTATCAAACCACAAATATAAAGCTATATTTAGATAATATTGTGTCGCTTTATTTAAAGGCAATTCTTCGAGATTATAGAATCCAGGACATAATGGATTTTCAGCAATCTGTAAATCAACTTGAACACAATACAAGCTTAGTTAGAGATTTATCCTCCCGTGGTATTAAAATGAAAAATTTTCATGCAATGGTAACTATTGAAGAAAAAGGAAATAATAAAAAGCCAATCGAATCTAAAGAGACACCTTTGGGAAGGGATGAACAAGCAATCGTTAATAAAATATTGGGAACGATTGAATATCCTTCACATAAACAGTTTGATGTCTTTATTAGTTATTCAGATAAAGACAGGAATAGCGTTTTTGCTATTTGTAATAAACTAGAAGCTAAAGGGATTAGATGCTGGGTTGCATATCGAGACATACCTGGAGGGAAAAAATGGAGTAGTGCAATCGTAGAAGCGATAAAAATGAGTAGAGTGTTCCTTCTTGTCTTTTCAAGTAACTCAAATAATTCTGATGAGGTGGAAAAGGAAATTGGTTTAGGTTGGAAGTATTGCGAGGCAATTATCCCGTTTCGTATAGAAAATATAGTACCATCAGATTCTATGGAATATCATTTAAATAATGTTCATTGGATTGATGCGTTAACAGAACCAAGAGAAAAAGAAGTTGAAGCACTATCTGAACGGATTCTTAAAACGTTACCCGATAGAAAAAAAGAGATAGAAGAAGCTACTCCTAGAAAAAGGAATAATAATGAATTGCAATTCCAAATGGAGAGTTTAGAAAAAGAAAACAGTGGAAAAGAACATGAAGTTTATATTAGTTACTCTTCAGAAGATTCTGCGATTGCACAGTCGATTAGCTTGTACCTAGAAAATAACCAGATCAAATGCTGGAAGAGTCCTGATGATATGGGAGTTGGAGAAGTAAATAAAAGTGCAATAGAGAACTCAAATGTTTTCATTGTATTGATTTCTAATCATTCAATTCACTCGGAACATGTAAAAAATGAAATTCAATTAGCAGTTAATAAAAATTTATCACTCCTTCCAGTACGATTAGAAGAAGTTACACTTCCGGAAGAAATAAAATTTTATCTACACCATTTCCAGCTTTTTAATGCTTTAGATGAGACAAATAATGTATACGAACAACTAGTTAAGGGAGTGAAAAATTTAGTAAGCAGTAATTCCAAGTAAAATGCGAGTCTAGAAAGTTAAAATACTATTAAAACGAGAACCAATTATACAAAGAAGCAATGTATTTCTTTATGCTGTAGAAGACCAAGCCCTTAGCCAACTTAGTGGAATCTTTAACTACACCATCTTTGAGCAGTACAAATTCTTTTTTTTCACCCAATAAGGGATTATCCTTATCATAATCTCCGGTGGGAAAAGTGACAGTGAATTGATTGCAGTAAGATAATACAAGTTTAAATATGTCTCTCCATACATTTGTTGAAGTAATATTGAGAATAACAAGTGGGCGCTTCATCGTAGCCACTATTTAAGCTTACAAGAAACATTTCAATACACAGCTTTTATATGATAAATCAGTCGGTTAGGAAGGGACAAAGAAAGCGAATAATCTTGAATAAGATACAGGTAAGTGACTTAAGCTGAACTCCATTTGTTAGACACACATAACAAATGGAGTTCAGTTTTTTTTAACTACCAATATTGTGTTCTAAGTTCCTCTAAGACTGTAAACCCTATCGTTTCGTCCGGTCGCTGACAATACCTTTTAATGTCTGGAGGATTACTGGATAGTCTTTCTTGGAAATGGCGTAATAAGTGGGGATGTAGATACTGTCTCCGCCAATTAAATTTAAGACGTATGCGGGGGTCTTTATTCCCAGGTACCCCGTTGGTATATTGTTTTCTTCTTCAACATTCTTAATGGAGTTCAACTTAACTGATTGATCCCTGACTGTGATGATTTCCTTGTCGTAGCTGAACATCTGCTTATTTCTGAGTAGAAGGATATTGAGCATGATGGCCATTCTGCCAAAGTAAATAATTCCTATTATACCTGCAGTAACAGAAATTACCTTCCTGATAGTGGGAGCATCCATAAAGATACTTGCCAGGATCAAGGCAACTCCAGTAATGATAAAGATTGCGCAAATGAGTAAACGTCCCAAAATGGTTGTAGTACGATAATTTACTATTTTCATATTTCCACCTTATAGTTTAATCCGATTTTAAGAGATTTTGCTAGTTACCACGCGAGAAAGAGTTGTTTCCAATAATTGCTGCCATTCTACTTTATGAAGGGTTTTTATGATAATGTTTTTCTCAACCTCGAGCTTTTCTTCCTTAATCGCCCATATGCGCTCTTTCCCAACAAGCAGCATTACAACCTCGAGAAAGTGGGGGATTCCTTCATCTTCAGTCCTAATGAGAGAAAAGTTAACGATATTACCGTTGTTTTCATGAAAATCATTCGCAAATTGATCAGCTGCCAGCCCAAAATTGATTTTTTCCTTTAACTGAATCGAACGAATGAGTTCTTCAAAATGCTTTTCTTTAACCGGAAATTGCATGGAATCCCAGTTAGTGAATTGTGGCTGAAAAAAAGCAGTTACTTCCTCCATTAGTTCATCTAACTCCATTTCACATAAAACGTGAACAACTTGATTGGAGACTAAGTGAAATATGAATCCATTTCTGCTGCTATGAGCAGTAAGCACGAACTGGCCATTTTCATTTTCATTATATGCCCGGAACATATTATTGGATGTTGCCAGATCGTGTAACAACTCACTAAAACCTTCTGTAAATGCGTTGTCTGGATGACCTTCTTTAAGCTTAAGCAATATCCCTTTTGTAAAAAGGCTTCGGGATGCTGTTTGAAAAATCAGTTCAATACCTTCTTCGTTAACGTCTCCGACACTTTCCTTTAGTATGGAAGACGCAAGTACATCATGCTGGCAAATTGCCAGAGCAAAGCTGAGTTCCTCTGATGATAGAGTGAATTCCTTCCGCATCAATATCTCAATCCCCCATCTTTATTTGAATAAACCTTTGGCCCAATTGAACCCCTTATCCAGTCCCTTTTTTATACTGCTTCCGGCATCCTTTATTGCTCCAACAGGGCCCTCACGGATAACCTTCTCTGAAAAGCCAGCAGCCAGATCTCCAAGCCATATGCCAGCAGATCCTCCTAAAAATGAACCAACTGCGGCACCACCAGGTCCTAATGCCATGCCAAGTGTGCCTCCAATGATCGCTCCTGCAGCGGTCGCGCCAGATTTAATGATTATATTTGAGCCCGCTACAGCAACATCCTTGCCGTCCAAGGTCCCTTTTTTGTGTTCTTTATACAGACCTACACCTTCCTCAGCCGTATTAAAGACTGCATCAACCGCATACACCCGCTTCGCGATCATCTTTGGGATTTTGGAGGTTGCAATGCCATGAACTCCATCATCAATACCTGTAATAATAGTCTTCATAAAATGAGGAAAGCTCTTTGCTTTAGAAATACCGATTAATTGGGCTCTAGTTACCTTCTCTAAAAGACCATCAGCGGTTTTCAGCATTTTCATGAACATTCCTGGATTCCGTATGGATTTATCCATTGTTTTTGCGAGTTTATTTAAAAGCTCACTGCTTCCTTTACCTTTAATCCATTTGGCAGTATGAATTACTGCTCTGCCAGGATGGCCTTTTTTGTTATCAATGTGAATCTGCTTTCCTAAAATAAATGCAGCTGCTACAGCACTTTGGGACAAGACTGCATAATTCCCATATTTTTCAAGGAAGTCAAAAATTGAATCTTCTAGGGCTTTCTTCTGTTCACTGTTTTTTCCAGTTACCTTCGCGGCAATATCCTTTAAACGATGAGAATTGATTTTTCTCTCTGATGTAGCATATCTTTCGAGGGAATTGTCAATAAAGCGTCCTAGTTCAGATAACTGGAGCTCAATTTTGCTTACCTTTCCGATTGCTTGCGCCATTCGGGCTCCAATCTGCTGCCGGGCCTTAATTTGCGGATCGATAGAATATTTTAACGATGTTAAACCCCTCCCGAGATTGTCTAACCCGTGTATTTGTCTTGCTAAGCCTTGATTAGCACTTCTCACATGCCCCAGATTGAGTTTGATCGAGGTCATTTATACCACCTCCTAAAAAGGAATTAATCTTGCTAACTGAGTGGGTTTCTTAATAAATATTATTATATATAAAGAACGGAAAAAATGTAAAACTTTACCTGAAAACCTATGGAAATTGAGGCTGAATTACTAATTTGTAGACTGGCTATAGCGGTAAGATTGAAAGAGTACAATAAGTCGCAGGGGTTTAGGAAGACATATAGAATTGGAGGAAAAGTTAAGGAATCACTTCAGTTAGGAGAAGATAAAGGAAAGTGACGGAGCATGGCAAACACTATCCAGGATCAACTAACTCTCTAAGGATTAACAGCCATTGATATTAAAATTTCTAATAAAGATATACTCATGTCTCACTATAAAAAATGAAGGGACATCCTTTAAACACAAATAATGCACCATGAAGTGCTAAAACAAGTCGCACCCTCGAGGTTTATTATAGAAGAGATAATGAAGATACATTTAACTTCAAGTTAAATAAAGGTTCTTTTTCTTTCGTTCTAATTTAAACTTTTACTGGATTCATTGGGACATTCCCTTTTTAACAGGGGGGGGGATGGTGCAATAGCAATGTATTTGCCATACATAGCTCGCTGGCAGGGACAGCTGGGCTTGGCGTATTCTACTATAGCGTAATAGGAAGTAGGGTGCGAGGCACAAATCATTCTTTGAATTCGATTATAGTAGGCGTGAAGTTTGAAAATGAGAGGTACCGGATGAGGTGCCTCTCATTTTATTTGGTGATTTCGTTTTTTTTAGCAGCAGGTGTCAAGTATTCTAGTTCTTTAAAGTAATAGGAGTTACACTATCCGATATACTTCCTTTTTTGATACAATAAATGCTCTCTGTTAATGTAATGTTTAACACGTAATTTCTTGCCATTTAATTTATTGTCCGTTTCAAAATGGTGAATGATATAGGTATCAGGTTCTATATACATGCTGCCGTAGTCTAAATAGGTATGACAGATAACACAGACGACAATCATATTATCTTTTTCATCTGGTCCATTATCAGCAAAAGAGTGGAGATGATGGGTGTGGACCAAGTATTGCTCTGGGTTGACCTTGGTTTCTCTGTCGCACACTTGACAGCGATGGCTGTACCGGGCTTTTAGTTCATTACTGATATTGCGATCACGTACACTGTCTAATATGCTTGAATCTTTTACCTGATTACTAAACGTCGTAGCATTATCACTAACCTTATGCACAAACCTTTCTTGTAATCCAAAATGGGGATATTCTTCTTCATTATCTTTCGAACTCCACCCAGATTCATAATCCCAAAATTTTGTACCTATATTTTGGTAATCATCATAATCAAAATCTGGATTGTCAAGATCGAATGTTCTTAAGTATTCCTCTCTATCAAGAAGGCGCTCCTTTTTGCTTATCATTATGTGTGTCATGAAATTCACCTCTCAGCTGTATGTGTTCTATTTTTGAATTTTCTGGGCTTGGATTGAAGAATGATGAGTTCCCCTTTATATTTATCGACGGCCATTAGAATTTTTTTCAATAAAAGAGGGGGATTGCCGTGCATAAGCAGCATTAGATATTCTTGGTTTTCTTCTATATAAATCTCAAGTTTGGGTTCGTGAAAACGTCCTTCTTCTGTCAATTGTAGGTAACATTTTAGAAGAAACCATTGTTCAGTAGGGCGGGGTGACATCATTTGTTCTTCATCATCCAGATAGTTAAAATAGTACAATAAGAAATCATTAGGTCGTTTGGAATCGGTTAATTTTACAATGCCAAAACCTAATGAAATCGCTAGAGTATAATTAATCTTGCTTTTTAAACGGTAAAAATGAAGGGTGGATTCAGGGTTAAAAGGAGTTCTAACGAGAGATATATTCCCTCCTTTAACACAGATGGCTTCTTCAAGACTATTGAAATGTATATCGTTATTGCTAATGTCAGCTGGAGATACTTCCTGGGTATCGTGATTGAATGTGAAAAAGGAGATAATCTCAAAATTATCTCCTTCGACCATTGCATTGGCAGGTATAATATCCTCTATAAATTTAAACATGTTATTACTTTTCACGTGTGCTTCCTCCTTTTTTATTCATATATACTTATACAAATGTTGATAGAAAACCCACGCGAATTCATAAACTTATTTAAAATTGCTAAAAAATAATATAAATTGAATAAAAAAAGGAGGCTGACAATTTCGTCATCCTCCTTTTTTCTATTTAAGTTTCAAATGGCTTTTTAGTTCATCTTGAACTCTTTGTTTTTCACTCTCAGGAACCATTAAATAATAGATTTTGTCTATTTTTGTTCCAGACCCCTTTATTTCCATTTGTTCAATGTCCTTGCCGGCTTCTTTATAGTTCTTTTGGATATCAACCATCTCATCGAAGGTCATGTTTGTTTTTACATTTTTTCCAAGAGCCGCGAATATGTCATCGAATTTTGTTAAGGAAGAGAAGCTTGCGCCTTTGTTGATTACACCCTGAATGATTTGTCTTTGTCTTGTTTGCCGTCCGAAGTCGCCCCTTGGATCCTGGTAACGCATCCTTGAATATAACAAGGCTTTTTCACCATCGAGGACAAGTTCACCCTTTGGAAAATGAACTCCTCCTTCTTTGAAATCAAGCGTGTTATTAACGGTAACTCCTCCGACTGCATCGACAATGTCTTGAAAGCTTTCCATATTGATTTGCATATAATAATCAATCGGGATATCCAGGAAGTTTTCGACAGTATCCATTGACATCTCAACGCCGCCAAATGCGTACGCATGATTGATTTTGTCGTCATATCCTTTTCCGATGATCTCGGTTCTTGTATCACGAGGAATACTCAGCATTTTCGTTGATTTCTCTTCAGGATTTACGGTTAAGACAATCATCGTATCTGATCTTCCACGGTCACCTTCACGCTCATCGACGCCAAGCATCAATACTGAAAAAGGCTCTTTCTTATCCAGCGTAATGTCTTCAAGCCTTTTTTCTGACTTATCTCGCTTAATCGGCTGATGCATAGTATCTACTGCTTTAGTTAGTGAGGAATAGACACTATATACATAAGCTCCGACACCTAAAATCAATAAAAGAAAAATGACTCCAATGACACGGAGCCATGTACGTTTCTTCTTTCCTGTATGTTTTTCAGCTCTCATTAATTGACCCCCATAGTCTGACAAAAAATCTTTTCTTCTGACAAATAGAATACCAAAAAACCACGGTTTTGAATATCCTTATTTTTCAAAATGGAAAATGTCTTATATTATTTTGGCTGCTAATTCATTCAATATTCTTTTTGCCGAATAGTTTTAATTCATTATTGTGTGTACGCGGATATGGTAATTGCTGTTAAAATTCTTTTCTTTTAATAGATCTTCTTTTTACAAGTGAGTGAAGTTTTTCTGGAACTCTATTTTTGTAAAAAAAACAATAAAACAAATTAATAAAAATTTCACACTTTTTTTACAAAAAATGATATATTCTTACTAGTTTTGCATATATAATAGATTTGCTGTTACTTACTAGAGAGGTGGGAATAGGGTGAAGAAAGAGTTCAAAAAGAAATTAAATGGACTAGCTGTATCTGCTTTAACTGTTGGTTTACTAGCTTCTCCAATGTATGGTTCATCAGTGTTTGCTGAGGGCACGCCGACAAAGGTTATGTCAAGCGAGGCACTTGTGAAGCTGAAAATCATGGAGACAACTGACGTTCATGGCAGCATCATGAATCATGACTATTTTACTGATACAGAAGCCACAAAAGGGTTAGCGAAGGTTTCTACCTTAATTAAGGCTGAAAGAAGTGAAAACGCTAACAACCTATTATTGGATAATGGGGATATGCTTCAAGGTAACCCATTTACTGACTATGTTGCAAAGGTTAATCCTTTAACTTTTGTCGACCGTCTGGCTGGATTTGGCCGTTTTGAAACAGCTATTGATATCTCAAAAGAAGGATGGGATTCAGCAGAGACAGTCGTTCTTGTTAGAGCTGATGAATTTGCTGATGCTTTGGCAGCAGCCCCGCTAGCTTATAAATACAACGCACCGATTCTATTGACACAATCTGATAAATTAAATGCAGATACTAAAGCTGAGATCAAACGCCTTGGTGCAAAACGTGTAGTAATTGTAGGTGGTACAGGAGCTGTATCCGCAGATATCCAATCTACACTATCACACAAAATGAAGCTTTGGGTTAAACGTCTTGGCGGAGAAAACCGTTTTGACACAGCTGCTCTTGTAGCAGAAGAATTAGGCAACAGCAAGAAAGCAATATTGGTAAATGGCCACAACTATCCGGATGCTATTTCTGTAGCTCCATATGCAGCTAAGAATGGCCTTCCGATTTTATTGACAGACGCAGCAGCACTCCCAGTTGAAACGAAGGCTGCTTTAAATGGGGTTACTGAGACCATTTTAGTCGGTGGCACGAGCGTTATCAGCGACAAAGTTGAAGAGTCTGTTAAAGGGGCGAGCCGTTTCGGTGGAAATAGCCGTTTCGATACATCCTATAAGGTAGCAACTGAACTTGATAGTGTTAAAACAAGAGTTTTCGTTGCAACAGGACGTGGATTTGCTGATGCATTGGCAGGTTCGGTTCTTGCAGCAAAAGAAGATGCTCCAGTCGTTCTTGTCGATAAGGATTCCATGCTGAAGAAAGTAGCAGAGCTTGTTGATGGCAAGTCTGTTACGATACTTGGTGGCGATGCTGTAGTTTCCAGTTCTTTGATCAAGAATGAAAAGCATCCAATCTATGAAGCTATGAATGAACTGAATTATGACGCTGCAACACTTGGAAACCATGAATTCAACTATGGTCTTGATTTCCTTGAAGGCAGCATGAAAACCGCAGAATTCCCATTTGTTTCTGCTAACGTATACGAAGATGACCATGATAATGATCCTACTAACGATAAGAACTTTGTAAAGCCTTATCAGATCATTGACAAAGAAGTGGTAGACGAAGCAGGCAAGAAGCATATCGTTAAGGTTGGGGTTATCGGTTTCGTTGCACCGCAAATCATGCAGTGGGACAAAGCGAACCTTGAAGGCAAGGTCGTAACTGAAGATGTTGTCGCTTCTGCTAAGAAGTGGGTTCCACAAATGAAGAAGGATGGCGCTGAAGTTGTTGTAACGTTAGCACATACTGGATTCGATGAGGATAAGAGCAATAAAGAAAATACAGTTTTTGCTTTAAGTGAAGTCGAAGGAATCGATGCAATTCTGTTCGGACATACACACAAAGCTTTCCCATCTAAGGACTACGATGGTATTGCTGGTGTCGATAGTGTTAATGGAACAATCAATGGCGTTGCAGCTGTTCAGTCAGTAGTTGATGGTAGCCACCTTGGTGTCATCGACCTTACTTTGGAAAAAGTAGACGGCAAATGGGGCGTAAAGGGATCCAAGTCAGAGGTTCTTTCTGCGAAAGACGCACCAGCTGATAAAAAGATCACTGATGTCATGAAACCATCCCATGAGGCTACTGTTGAATATATCAACCAGCCGATTGGTAAAACTACCGAGCCAATTTACAGCTATTTTGCACGCGTACAGGATGACCCATCCGTGCAAATCGTAAGCAATGCTCAAAAAGAATATATTGAAGACGTCCTGAAAGGTACAGAGTATGAAGGTCTACCAGTCCTATCTTCTGCTGCACCATTCAAGGCAGGAAGAAACGGAGCAGATGAATACACTTACTTCCCTGCGGGTGATATTTCTGTAAAGAACGTTTCAGATTTATATAAGTATAATAATACTGTGTCTGCACTTAAACTTTCTGGAGCTCAAGTCAAAGAATATTTAGAGTGGACAGCAGCAAACTTCAATCAAATTAATCCTGCTGTAACAACTGAACAATCGTTGATTAACAGTGCTTTCCCTGTATATAACTTCGATACTCTTGATGGAGTTACGTATGAAATCGATGTAACTCAGCCAGCAAAGTATGATAAAGACGGCAAAGTGATCAACGAGGGTGCAAGCAGAATTAAAAAGCTTTCTTATGAAGGGAAGCCGGTTGCAGATGACCAGCAATTTATCATTGCTACAAACAATTACCGTGCTTCATTCACTAAGCTTGCAAATCCAGACGGACAAAGAGTCATTTACGCATCACCTGATGAAAACAGACAAGTTGTCATGAACTACATCATCAAGAATAAGACGATCAATCCATCTGCAGACCAGAACTGGAGCCTTGCGCCAATCAACACGAATGTAAATGTTACATTTGAATCGTCACCAGCAGCTAAGGCTTTTGCGGATAGCTCTGAAAACATTAAGTATGTTGGTAATGGTGCAAATGGTTTCGCTAAGTACCAGTTGGATATGATGAAACCTTTTGAGGTTCAACTACTTGGAATCAATGACTTCCACGGCCAGCTAGATACTTACAATTCCAAGATTAACGCTGGTGGAGTTGAATATCTGGCTGCATACTTGAAAGAACGCGAAGCACAAAATCCTTATACTTTAATGGTCCATGCAGGGGATGCTGTAGGTGCTAGCTCACCGGTTTCGGCATTATTGCAGGATGAGCCAACGATTAAGATCTTAAATGAGCTTGGATTTGATGTTGGAACTGTTGGTAACCATGAATTCGATGAAGGCGTTGCAGAAATGAATCGTCTCATTGATGGAGGAAGCCACCCTAAAACTGTTGAAAAGTATGGCGAGTTTGGTGGAGCTGACTTCCCTTATGTAGCAGCTAATATTGTAGATAAAACTTCTAAAGAATTGATCCTTGATCCGTACCACATTGAAGAGGTAAACGGAGTCCCGATTGGCTTCATTGGTGTTGCTCTATCAGATACTCCTAACATTGTAATCCCAAGTGCAGTAGCGGACATTGAGTTCACAGATGAAACTGCTGCAATCAACAAATACGCTGCTGAACTAAAAGCAAAAGGCGTTGAAGCAATTGTTGTTTTAGCACATAACCCATCTTACTCAAATTTTGATGGATCGGGAGCAGGCGAAGAACTTGTAGATATTGCTAAAAATGTTGATGATGAAGTTGACGTTCTTTTCGGAGGACACAACCACGCTTTTACAAACACAACAGTTGACGGCAAAATCGTGGTTCAATCATACTCTTCTGGTACTGCATTCTCTGATGTAGACCTTATGATTGACCCTAAAACAAAAGATGTGGTTTCTGGTAAAGCAGAAATCGTTACGACTTATCGTGATAAAATCACACCAGATGCTAAAATCAAGGCTATTCTTGATGAATATTTAGCAGATGTTGCGCCAATTTTGAACGAAGTGATTGGAGAAACTCCAAACTATATTAGCCGAGAGGCAAACGCTTTTGGAGAGTCTGCGATGGGCAACCTAATTGCCGATTCAATGCGCGAGCAGACAAAGACTGATTTTGCTTTCATGAACTCAGGCGGAGTCCGTGGAGATATTGATGCAGGCCCTATTACCTGGAAGGAAGCTTTCACAGTCCAGCCATTCGGTAATGATCTTGTGAAAATGAATGTAACTGGCGAGCAGATTAAAACATTGCTTGAGCAGCAATGGGGAAGTAAAGTCCGTATCATGCCAATCTCTGGTTTGAAGGTTGAATATGATGATTCAAGAGCTGCAGGAGACCGCATTGTATCCATCAAGAAGAATGACGGAACCGATGTGGCGATGGATCAAAAATATTCAATTACTGTTAATAACTATATGGCTGGTGGCGGAGACGGTTATGCGGTTCTAGCTACTATTACTGATAAGACAATCGATGTAGTTGATCTCGATGCATTAGTAAATTACATCAAGGCAAAAGGAACTGTAGATCCTAAGATCGAAGGCCGTGTATTGAATATTAAAAAGTAAGAAGATTGATAGAGAAGAGTGCTGAATTCAGTACTCTTCTTTTTTTGTACTATGTCGGTATATTCAATAAATAATAAATTTTTAAAATAGTATAAAAATATAATAAAATTTGCCTAGTTTAAATTGACTCAAATGGAAATATCTCGTAGAATTAAACTGTATTTTCTAAATATTAAAAGAAATGGGGGTCTTTTTTCACATTCGTTTAACTTTTTTCAATATATTACTAGGGAGGAAAATGGGTTGAAACTTAGAAAGCCGTTTACGTATTTATTGGCTGGTTCATTGTTATTCTCTAATGTGAACTTCGCATTAGCGGAAACTATGAATAATTCGAAGCCGTCAAAGCCTGTTATTACGAAACAATTAGATGGCAGGAAAGCATTTGATAAGACAAAACTGCAATCAAAAGCTAATTTCAAGGTCTCGGACAAGGTTCGCGTAATTGTTGAAGTTGAAGGAGAAACTCCGATTGAATACGCAACTAAAAATAAAAAATTGTTCAAAGAACTTCCGGATAAAACAAAGCAGGACCTGGCTGCTAAAGTTGAAAAGCAACAACAAAATGTGAAAAAAGCCCTGGCAACAAAGGGTATCAAAGTTAAGTATAAAGGCAATTTCTCTACTGTCTTCAATGGCTTTAGCGGAGAGGTTACATATGGTGATATCTCTAAAATTGAAAATACAGCTGGAGTTAAAAATGTATACTTGAGCAATGAATATAATCGACCTGAAGTACAGCCGAACATGAATAAAAGCCATCAGTTCATCCAGTCCTACCAAACCTGGGGAGATGCAAAATTCAAAGGGGAAGGCCAGGTTGTAGCTGTCATTGATACAGGCGTGGATCCATCTCATAAGGACTTTGTTCTAAGTGAAGGAGTCGAAGGCGATCTAGAGGAAAGCGAAGTTAAAGAACTAGTAGAAGAAGCAGGTCTTAAAGGCAAGTACTTTACTGAAAAGGTTCCTTATGGCTTCAACTACTATGATATGAATGATACTATTCTGGATCTTGGACCGGATGCTTCCATGCACGGTATGCACGTTGCAGGTACAGTTGCAGCGAATGGTGATGTGGAAAATGGCGGCCTCCAGGGAGTTGCGCCTGAATCTCAGGTGTTGGCGATGAAAGTTTTCTCAAACGATCCACTTTACCCATCAACATGGTCAGATGTATATTTGGCTGCAATTGATGATGCGATTAAATTGGGTGCTGATGTCCTGAACATGAGTTTGGGAAGCACAGCTTCTTTCTACGAGCCTGAGAGTGTTGAAGACTTGGCGATTACTAGAGCAGTAGATAATGGTGTCTTAGCTGCTGTTTCTGCTGGTAACTCAGGCCATATTGGTTACGGATGGGATAACCCTAACTACGAAAACCCGGATATCGGTGTGGTAGGAGCTCCAGGACTTAACCCTGATACATTGCAGGTAGCAGCTTCCGGAAACGAAGGGTATCTTTATGAGACTAAATTGACTGTTGATGACTCAGGTTTCAGTGCAGTTGGTTATGGCCGTGACAACTGGGCGGACCTTGCTGATAAGGAAATCGTGAGCCTTGAAGGTAAGCTAGGGCACCCAGGAGACTACGCAGGCCTTGATGTAGAGGGCAAGGTTGTTTTAGTCAAACGTGGAGCACTGACTTTCTATGATAAAACTCAAAATGCTGCTGCAGCAGGCGCTGCCGGAATTATTGTTTATGACAATGGTGCTGGAGGAATGTTCTATAAAGACCAGGGTGGCTGGGACATCCCATTCACAAAGATTACTTTTGCAGATGGTGAGGCTCTTCGTAAAGTAGTTGAAGAACAAAACCTTAAGACTCTTGGTACTGAACAATTGAATAAGAATGAAGATCCTGAAATGGGCAGAATGACTGACTTCACTTCTTGGGGAACAACTCCAAGTCTTGAAATGAAGCCTGAAATCACTGCTCCAGGAGGAAATATTTTATCTACTCTCCAAAATGATTCTTACGGTCTTATGAGTGGTACATCCATGGCGGCTCCTCATGTTGCCGGCGGATCAGCTCTTATCCAGCAATACTTGAAGACCGATGAGCGCTTTAAGGATTTAGAAGCTTCTGAGTATACTAGATTTGCAAAGATCTTGCTGATGAACTCAGCAAAAGTGGTCGAAGACCTGAATGGCCAGCCTTTCTCTCCTAGAAGACAGGGTGCTGGTATGATGCAGACATTTGCTGCAGTTGATACTCCTGTATTTGTCGTTAATAAGAATACTGGAGAAGCAAAAGTCGAATTGAAGGATTTCAAAGCTAAGTCTCAAAGCTTCACACTTACTGCTACGAACATTTCTGATAAGGATGTTACTTACAATGTGAATACACGTCTGCTGACAGATACGTATCAAGAAGTTGAAGGTGCTCCTGACCAAAACGCATTGATTGCTGGTGACATTCAGGGTGCAAAAGTGGTTGCGCCTAAAACAGTAACAGTTCCTGCAGGTGAATCAGTTGACTTTACAGTATCTTTTGACTTAACAGGTGCTAAGATTCCTGGAATCGATAAAGATGGTAAAGCAACTAGTAAGGACTTGGTTGAAGACATCTTCGTCGAAGGCTTCGTTCAATTCACAGATCCTACCCTTGCAGAAGCCAAGCTTAACGTACCTTTCCTTGGTTTCTATGGAGAATGGGATCGTCCGGATATCTTGGATGGATTCAGAGTAAATGATGAAGTAAAGTATTTCGACTATGGTGTAGATGATGTCCTGGTTGATAATGATGAATACTTTAATTCTCCTGTGCCAGAAAAGGGATATTATGCTTTATCACCAAATGGTGATGAAACTTTGGAAAACATGAATCCATTCCTTGGTGTCTTGAGAAATGCTAAAGAGGTCCAGTACAACATTCTCGACGAGAATGATAACTTGCTAAGAAGAGTATTTATGCAGAAGAATGTTCGTAAGACTTTTATCGATGGCGGAAGCAACCCTGGGTATACTTACAACTCAAGCGCCATTTGGGATGGAACAGTAAAGGGCAAAAACGTGGAAGATGGACTTTACTACTATGAAGTAAAGTCTGTAGTAGACTATGCTGGAGCTGATTGGCAATCCAAGAAGATTCCAGTATATGTAGATACAACAGCTCCTGAAGTTGCTGTAACTTTCGACGAAAAGACAGGAGAGCTTAAGTGGGAAGCTAAAGATGAAGGTGTAGGAATTTCAGATTATGTAGTTGTAGCTAATGGCGAAGTCGTAGAAGAACTTGGCGCAGATGTTACCTCTTACACATTTGACAATCTTCCAGAAGGAACTTTGTTACAGGTTCACGCCGTTGACCATGCATACAATGTTGGTTATGACGAAGTTGCGAATGGTGATACTGAAAGTCCGCTTCTTTTAGTTGATTCACCAGAACCTTATGGTGCATATAACACGAAAGAAATCACTGTCGAAGGATACGTTGAGGAAAATGTCAAGGTGGCAGAGGTCACTGTAAACGGCAAACCTGTTGCTGTATCTTACGATGAAAAAGAGGGAGCTTTCTTCTTCACTGGAAAGGCTAAATTTGATCAGGATGGCAAGCATGATGTAATCATCACTGCAACAGATGTTTCTGGAAATGAATACTCTATCTCGAGAAAAGTATTCATTGATACAGCGAAGCCAACTGTTACAACTGACGCACCGGCATTTGTTGACAACTCTGTTGGAGAAGTGAAAGTAAACGTTGAAATGAAGGATAACTTCAAATACTTCTCACTATTTGTAGATGACAACCATTTATATGATCAATCTATCGAAGATCCTGTTTCTATTTTGGGTGAAGGAACACAGACAGTAGAAGTACCGCTTAAATTGCAAGAAGGCGACAATGTCTTCACAGTGAAGGTTACTGATATTGCTGGAAACGAAACAGTAGAAGAAGTTAAGATTCACCGTAACACAGATGCTTCACGCGTTAATCGTCTTGCAGGTGACGGCCGCTATAAGACAGCTGTTGAAGTCAGCAAGAAGGGCTGGGATTCTGGGGCTGAGACTGTAGTCCTTGCTCGTGGAGATAACTATGCAGATGCACTTGCTGGTGTTCCGTTGGCTAAAAAGTTCAATGCACCACTATTGCTCACTGAACCAAATAAGTTCACGAAGCAAGCAAGTGATGAAATTAACCGCTTAGGAGCTAAAACTGTATACATCCTTGGTGGAACAGGAGCGGTAAATGAAGCTACTCAAGAAGCTCTTGAGGATAAGGGAATCAAAGTTGTTCGTCTATCCGGTTCTGACCGTTATGATACAGCAGCTAAAATCGCTAAGCATGTTGCTCCAGAAGGAGTAGAAGAAGTTGTCGTTGTAAACGGAAATGACTTCCCTGATGCATTGTCTGTTGCGTCATTTGCAGCAGCTAAGGGAATGCCAATCCTGTTGACACAAGCTGACTCACTTCCAGGCGTAACAGCTAAGACAATCCGTGACCTTGGTGCATCCAAGTCATTGGTAGTCGGTGGTACAAGTGTTGTATCAAATGATGTAAAGGGTGACCTTCCATATGGTTACCGTCTTGGAGGACAAAACCGTTATGACACAGCCGCTAAGGTTGCAGAATACTTCCACAAAGATTCAAACCATTACTATCTAGCTACTGGCAAAGGATTTGCTGATGCTCTATCTGGAGCTGCGTTAGCTGCTAAGGATGGTACTGGAGTATTACTTACTGACGAAAACCTTTCTGCTGAAACTGAGAAGTTTATCAATAGCAAAAACCTTGATAAAGTCACAGTTCTTGGTGGAAGTGGGGTCGTAAGTGACTCAATTGTTGCTAAGCTTAAGAATCTTCTTAAGTAATAAGTAAAAAGAGAGGACCGTTGATTTATTCAACGGTTCTTTCTAATTTTTTACTATTTATATTACTCCTTTGATTGGGGAAGGATTCAATTTTCGGTATATGATGGTATAATACTATATAATATTCAATCATTAGGAGGAACGACATTGGCAATCCTAGTAACTGGCGGAGCTGGCTACATTGGTACCCATACTTGTGTAGAGCTGCTTAATGAGAATCACGAAATTATCGTGGTTGACAATTTTGATAATAGTAAACCTGAAGCTTTAAAAAGAGTTAAAGAGATAACGGGACAGGATTTTAAATTTTATGAAGTTGATTTATTGGATCGTGAAGGTTTGCGAAAGGTTTTTGCAGAGAATGACATCGATGCGGTAATTCATTTTGCTGGATTAAAGGCAGTGGGGGAATCCGTTTCTATTCCACTAAGGTACTATCACAATAACATTACAGGGACGCTTGTTTTATGTGAGGTCATGCAAGAGTTCAATGTTAAGAAGCTGGTATTCAGCTCATCGGCAACTGTTTATGGAATGCCTGAGGAAGTTCCGATTTCTGAAAGCTTCCCTCTAAGTGCCACAAACCCATACGGGCGTACTAAGCTGATGATCGAGGAGATTTTAAGGGATCTTTATGTTTCCGACGATAGCTGGAGTATAGCCCTGCTTCGTTACTTTAATCCGATAGGCGCCCATGAGAGCGGAAGGATCGGCGAAGACCCAAATGGAATCCCGAATAACCTGATGCCTTTCATTACGCAGGTCGCTGTCGGCAAGCTGGATGAGCTGAAGGTATTCGGAAGCGATTATCCAACAGTCGATGGTACTGGTGTCCGTGACTATATTCATGTTGTCGATCTTGCCAAAGGCCACTTAAAAGCAGTGGAGAAAGTATTGTCAGCCACAGGGGCAGAAGCCTATAACTTAGGAACAGGAACAGGTTATAGTGTTCTTGAAGTAGTGAATGCTTTTGAAAAAGCATCAGGAAAGAAGATTCCCTATAAAGTAGTTGATCGACGTCCTGGTGATATTGCCGAGTGTTACGCAAATCCTGACAAGGCAGCTGAAGAACTAGGTTGGAAAGCAGAAAAGGGAATCGAGGAAATGTGTAAAGATTCCTGGAAATGGCAGTCCAATAATTTGAATGGTTATGAATAAGAATAACTCTTAAAACCGGCTAACTGCCGGTTTTTATTTTTGTGAAATAAGTAAATGACTAAGTAGAATTATCATGAACATAAATAATGCTAAATAATAAAGCAATACAGAACTATTTTAAAATAAAAATATGGAAACAAATAGGTAGAAATGGTAAATTAGTTAGGGGGGTATAAATAGGTATTTGGAATTAGAGATTAATATTATTTAAAGGTAATAGTACGGAAAGGAAGTATGATGATTAAAAAGACTAGCTTTGCTTTGTTTATTTTATTAGTAATGTTTACGACAAGTGCTTATGCTGCAACAGAACGCATTCAAGGAAATGATCGATATCAAACCGCCGTGGAAATTTCGAAGGCAGGCTGGGAGGTATCCGATATTGTCGTTCTTGCAAAAGGTACGGATTTTCCAGATGCACTGGCCGGTGGACCGCTTGCGTTTTATAATGATGCTCCAATCTTATTAACAGATTCGGACAGGCTGCCTTATGTCACGGAAAAGGAAATTATAAGATTACATACAAAAACTATTATTATTATAGGCAGCGAAAGCGCAGTATCAAGTAAAATTTCTAATAGATTGATAGATTTGGGATTAACGGTTCAGAGAATCGGAGGAAGAGACAGATTTGAGACAGCAGCGTTAATTTCACAATTAATCCCTTCAAATCAGGCTATTATTTCAAATGGTCGCAATTATCCTGATGTTTTATCAATAGGCTCATATGCTGCCAAGAATAATATACCAATTCTTTTAACCGAGAAGGATCGTTTGCCAATACATACTGAGAAAGCATTACAGGATAAGATAAGCATTTTGGTCATCGGTGGAGAGAAAGTGGTGGAAAAGGCAGTTGTTTCAAAGCTTGCCAAACATAATCCTGTTCGTATTGGTGGCTCTGATCGATATGATACCGGAAGAAAAATCATGAACGAGCTTCAGCTTTCAAATGAGACGGCGTATTTGGCAACGGGAGAAAATTTTGCAGATGCTTTGGCCGGATCCGTTCTGGCAGCTCGGACTAATGCCCCAATATTATTGACCAAGACTAGTGTGATTCCAACTCCTACGCGTGCCTTGTTACCAGAATTCAATGAGATTAAGATCTTAGGCGGACAAGGAGCAGTTCATGAAAATGTGAGAAGAACGATTGATGGAGAACCACTTATCCTTGATAATCCTATGGTCAACACAATAACTGATAATGTGTTTAAAATAAGTGGAAGTGCAACAGCTAACACCAAACTAACCATCAGAAGGAATAATAAAGATTTCAAAGTTGTTAATGTACCTGCTAACGGGAAGTTTTCGATATCGATTCCTCTCCAAAAAAGCGGTACGATGTTCAGTTTCTTCATATTGGATGGTGAAGGGAATAAGAGTGAGACTGTAAATGTGCAAGTAAAAGCTCACAGTAATCCTTCCAAAAAGCTGCTGTATGCTCCACTAGTAAAACAAATGCCTGAGCTTCCAAGAGGCTGTGAGGTTACTAGTTTGTCAATGCTACTTCAATATACCGGAGTTAAGGCAGATAAGATGAAGCTAGCAAGAGAAGTAAGGAAGTCGCCGACTCCTTTAAGGTGGATAAATGGGAAAAAGCATTTTGGTGACCCAAATGAGGGATTTGTAGGTGATATGTATTCCTTCAGTAAGCCGGGGTTTGGTGTTTTCAATAAACCGATCGAAGAGCTGGCCAATAAGTATCTCCCTGGGAGAGTCGTGAATTTATCAGGAGGTTCTTTCGATCAAGTACTGGATTATGTAGCAGCTGGACATCCAGTCTGGGTGATAACTACTAGCTGGTTCAGCTATGTTCCTGACCGCTATTGGGAAACGTGGTATACACCTAATGGTCCTATCCGAATTACAATGAAAGAACATTCCGTCCTTATAACAGGATACGACAGTCAATATGTATATTTCAATGATCCGCTTGATACGTATATCAATAAAAGAAAACCGTTAAAGAGCTTTATCCAGGGTTGGGAGCAGTATGGAAAGCAGGCAATAAGCTACTACTAAAAGTCAAATCAGAATGAGACTGGAAGCCAGGAACCGTTATAAATATCACGGTTCCTGGCTTTTTTAGGTCTAATAGCATGGTTTATTGGTCCGATTGTTCACTCAGATTGAATTCTCTAGAATGAATACTAGACTACCAAGATCGGAGTGAACTAGATGAATAGGTGGAAAGCAATAGTATATTTGATTGCTTTGATCATGCTCATGCCAATATTTCCACAAAATGTGGTTGGAGCTGAATCAAATGCTGTGAATCCGATACAATGGTCCTCCTTCAACAATGGGAATCCAAATGATTCAGAAGCGCTTAGAATAAAAGAAATTCTCCTTAATACGAATAAATATGGGCTATCAACATGGTGGAACGAAGTTCGGGATTTTGATAGCCAAAGCAGTACCTACTTGCAGTTTGGCGGTGTTCTGGAACATGAAATTCGGCATCCGTCTGCTATGTCATTAGGAATGGCCACATCACTTGCATTTGGGCTTTATGACCCAGAGGTTACAGGTGTAGCAAAAGAAGAAGCTGTAAAGAAAACTGTCAAGCTAGTAAGTTCTCTATCATATAGACATAAAGCAAATTCTCCTGGTGGCTGGGGAAGCCACTGGCAATCAGCGCATTGGGCGAATTTTTCAGGACTTGCAGGTTGGCTGATATGGGATAAACTTTCTGCCGCAGAGAGGGAATATGTCAGGAAGATGGTTGAGTATGAAGCTAACCGCTTAATTCTTTATCAAGTACCATATTGGAAGGATCCAGCAGGGAATACCGTTTATAAGGGTGACACAAAAGCGGAAGAAAATGCATGGAACTCTCAAATTCTGCAGCTGGCTACAGCAATGATGCCTAATCATAGCAATTGGAAATTATGGATGTCCAAAAATCTAGAATTGATGATTTCATCTGCAGCTATGCCATCTGACTTAAAGAATGAAACTGTAGTGAATGGAAAGTCAATAAAAAATTGGATTAGTGGGACCAATATCAATCAAGATGGAACCGTCATAAATCATGGTTTTATTCATCCCGATTATATGGAATTTATTGCGTTCAATAATACTTCTGCTTTGCATTATACACTGGCTGGCATGCCAACACCGGAAGCAGCATTCTTTAATTCGGATATCGTATATAAAAGTCTGGTAGATGTACCATTTGATTCACAAGATTATCTGCCCCCAGGAGGGACTATATATAGAGAGGGTTCTTCTGACATTTATTACCCTGAGGGGAATGATTGGGGTAATGATCGGAGAATGCAATTTGCAACACTGGATATCTTTGCGAACGAGTTTGGTTTCGATGGGCTGGCGAGCAGGAAAGGTGATTACTGGGAGCCGCTTCATGCCCAGAAAGTCCTTGATATGCAAAATCGCCATTATGATGGCCGAACTTATGCCGCTCATGAGGAAGATACTTATCGAGGAAGAGAAGAATGGGTGGCACATCATGCTGCCTGGGCATGGATTGCCAAATGGGTCGGACATAGTGGAGAGTTCCACCAGACGAATGCATCATTCGGACCTACTTATACCCGGGTAGCGGGCGCTGGAAGATACGAAACAGCTGCAGAAATCTCTTCTACAGGCTGGGCACACGCAGATACAGTTCTGATTGCCAGAGGAGACAACTTTCCGGATGCGCTGTCGGGCACTCCGTTAGCTTATCAGTTGAATGCTCCTTTGCTACTGTCAGAAAAAGATTCCTTGCCGAGTGCTACGATTGCCGAGATTTCTCGACTAAATGCTGAAAAGGCAGTGATTTTGGGTGGGAATTCTGCAATTGATAAGGCAGTTCAAGATAAATTGGTCTCATTAGGACTAAAGGTGGAACGTATAGCCGGGGGGAACAGGTTTGAAACTGCTGCGAAAATCTCCAGGTTAATTGATAATCCTTCGGGTAAAGCTTTTGTCGTTAATGGACATGACTTTCCAGATGCACTTGCTGCTGGAACTATAGCAGCCCAAAAAGGATATCCCGTCCTTCTAGTGGAAAAAGAAAGGGTCCCTTTTCATACAGCTCAAGTTTTAGATAAGAGTACTGGAGCATATGTAGTTGGTGGGAAGGCGGTCATCGACGAAAGAATATTATCAGGGATTCCGGATTCGGAGAGAATTGCCGGAGCAAATAGATATGATACAGCGGCGAAGCTGTTCAATAAATTCAACCTTTCCTCAAAAGAGGTAATGGTGGCTAACGGAACAAGTTTCCCCGATGCACTATCAGGAGCAGTGCTAGCTGCTAAACAAAACAATAATTTACTACTTGTAGAATATAGCAGAGTTCCATCGGAAGTGGATGCCGTGTTAAAAGAAAATGGATTACAGCACTTCAATGTACTAGGTGGACAGCGTGTTATTGACCGTCAAGTGGTCAGGTTGCTAATGGAATAACTTGAAAGAGGGGACCACTTATTGGTCTCCTCTTCTTTCTTTACCTTTAAGAAGGTATAAGAGTTGACTTTAAAAGTGTGATAGAATTAACTGGAAATACTATTTTATATGAGCTGTGCATATATAGAATTAAAATAGAATAATAATCTTTAAACTCTTAATTTTTAATAAAGGGGAATGCCCTATGAAGCGGAATAGGAAATATGCTTTATTCATCGTGACTTTATTGATCCTGGCTTTTTCATTTGCTTCCAACCATGAAGTTCTTGCTGGGGAGAAGTTTTCGAAGCAATCATTTAAAAGGTTAAGTTCTACGACGGAAATCACAAATAATATTCATGGGCGACAGATTTTAATAAAGTTAAAAAATGGGAATGTTAATCTTGAGAGTCTTGGTTTAATAGAGAAGGAATCACCGACTGCTCTTGATAGCAGAGGCATCGTCATTGTTGAAGTTCCAGTTCACTTTAGCTATCAAAAAATGTTAGATAAGTTAGCGCAATATCCTGGAATTGAATATGTAGAACCCAACTATCTATATGAGCATTTGAATGTATCTGATGATCCTTTTTTTAACGATCAATGGCATATACCTGCTTTGAATATTCATAATGCCTGGGGATATATACAAAACCCTCACCCTGTAAGAGTTGCAGTGCTTGATTCTGGAGTGGATCCACATTCTGAACTTGCAGGAAAGGTGCTTCCTGGTTATGACATTCCAGCGAATACTCCCTTTCAGACGGATCTAATCGGCCATGGTACAAACATTGCAGGAATCATTGCCGGAATAAAAAACAATGGAATCGGTATAGCGGGGATTAATGAGAATGTAGAAATCCTTCCCGTGAAAATTACTGATCAAACCACGATTCAGTTGACTGATGTTATAGAAGGCATTTACTATGCGATTGATAACAAAGCTCAGATCATTAATATGAGCTATGGTTCTGAAGAGGGGAACCATATGGAATACGATGCTCTCAAGGAAGCTTATATAAAGGGGATTACTTTGATAGCTGCTACTGGTAATGATTATGGAGCTCCAGTAGCCTTTCCGGCAGCATATCCATTTGTTATTGGCGTGGGAAGTGTAGACCAAGAGGGAAAACTCTCAGCCTTTTCTAACTACGGTGATTCATTGGATCTTGTAGCTCCAGGAGAAGGAATTGTATCGACAGGTCTTCGCGAAGAGTATGAGTTTGTGGATGGTACGTCTTTTTCAGCACCAATCGTATCTGGAATTGCTTCCATGTTGCTGAGCCAAGACCCGAAATTATCTCCATCGGAAATAGAGTGGAAATTAGAGAATTCAACGGAGCGTAGTTGGACTGAAACCAAGGGCTTTGGACAAATTGATGCTGTTAAAGCACTTCTAATGCCTAACCCTTCATTACACGACGATGTGGGAAACTCTGTGAGTCAGGCCAGATTGATAAAGGTAGGCCATACATACGAGGAAAGCATCCAAATTCCCGATGATGTGGACTACTACAAGTTTGTAAATAATGAAGTCAGTGATTTATCTTTTCAAACCACTAGTCCCGCTTCCCACGACATTAAAGTTACAATAAAAAAAGTAGCCAATGGGCATACAGAATGGGAAGAAATAATGGACAATCTGGGCATCGGTGGAACAGAAAAATTATCATTGAGGGTTAATCCGGGTACTTACTATATTGAAATCAGCGATTTTAACTACAGATGGTCAAAGAACCGGTACAAGCTGAAAGTATCTTCGAGCAGTTATCATCGTATTGAAGGGAGCAGCCGGACTCAAACAGCTGTTAAAATTTCCAGGAAAGGCTGGCCAAGTGGATTAACACATCAAGAAAAATCAATCATCCTTGCAAGAGCAGATAATCCAGCAGACGCACTGTCTGCTGCAGGGATTGCTGCCATGAAGGATAGCCCGATCCTGCTAACTTTCCCTAAACAGATTGATACTGTTACACTTGATGAAATTTCTAGACTTAAACCGGAAAAAATCTATCTATTAGGCGGTAAGAATGCCATTGATAGGTCTGTAGAAATATTACTTAAGAATAAGGGGTATACCGTTCAACGTATAGATGGAAAAGATAGGTTCGAAACGTCCGTTAACATTGGCAGAGCTGCTGGGTTAACTAATCAAAATGAAGCAATCATCGCCAATGGGATCACAGTTGCTGATGCCCTTTCAGCTTCCAGTATTTCGGTGAGCAAGCATATTCCAATTTACCTTTCACAAAAGGAAAAAATTCCAATGCAGCTGCCAGAGGCTATTAAGAAAGTGTATATTCTTGGAGGTGAAGCTGCTATCAGCAATCAAGTTGAAAGTGACTTGAAGCGTAAGGGAATCGAGGTTGTCAGAATAGCTGGACATAGCCGCTATGATACAAATATTAATACGATAAAAAAACTTACAAATCCAGATACATTGATACTTGTGAGAGGCACTTCAGTGAAAACAGATTATGAGGATTATCCAGATGCTGTTACGGCTTCAGGGCTTGCAAATCGCAGGAATGGGGCAATTGTTCTGGTAAATCCATTAAAAGTAGAAAACGTTACGAAATCATATGTATCGAGTCGTTCATATCCCATCTATGCTCTTGGGGGAGAAAAGGCTTTGCCTGGTGGACAATTGACTCATCTAGGATTGAAAATAGCAAAATAAAACGAAGAAACCCTTGCATTTCGCAAGGGTTTCTTCTATTTCCTTTTTTCACTTTTTATTTCAAGTATGGCTGTTTCATACTTTTTGGCATTTGCCTTCCAGGTGTAGTGCTTTTCAATAAAATCCCTTGCGTTGAAGGCCATTTGGCCACGAAGCTCATCATTATCAGCAATCTTTTTAATTGCTTCAGCAAGGTGGTCGTTCGTGTTTTCTTCTAGAAGTATTCCGTTGTAACCTGTTTCAATTAACTCTTTACATTGACCGAGGGCAGGAGCTACAACCGGTTTACCCATCGCCATATATTCAAAGATTTTAAGTGGAGAGAAGTGGAAAAACTCAATATCCTTATATGGTGCAATCGCAATATCCATAAGGTTAAGAGCACCTGGAATCTCTTTATGGTCAAGAAATCCTGTTATTTTAACATATTCAGTAAGTGATAGCTCATTTATCTTATTTTCGAGACGCTCTCGCTCATTACCATCTCCTATTATCAAGAAGCGAAGATTCGGTATATGTTTGAGCAAATCTGGAAGGATATCTATTCCTCTTTCAACTCCGTGCCAAGATTTTAAACTACCCAGGAAGCCAATGACCACGTCATTTTCCCATTTTTCCTTTAGCGGGACTAGGAAATCAGGAGCAGGGGCATCGAGACTGAATTTATCAATATCAACACCATTTGGCACAACAATAGTTTTGGATACATCATAACTATTTTCCGCAAAGTATCTTTTCAGTTCATTAGATACGACAGTCACAGCATCAGAACTTTTGAACACTTTCTTTTCAAACCAATTCAACAAACCTTTAATATAGAAACGCTTCTCAAGATCTCTTTCAAATACAACAGAAGCATTCACCTCGTAAATCACGGGAACATTCATTAGTTTACCAGCTATAATGGCTGATAGATCATAAGGGGAATATCGATTAATAACACAATCGGGTTTGTGTTCCTTAATAAGCTTGGTCAGTCTCAATACCCTTGGGATATTCATTGCAACTGATCTTGCTTCCCTTAAGATTAATTTGAGCTTATTGCTCTTTTGTTGAAGCTCCTTTGTCCGCTGGATATTGGAGGCTTGATTTTGCTTGCGCAATGATAATTCAACAGGGATGACTTCATGTCCCAACTGTTCCATTGCTTCTATAAATTCACTTGCGTGTACTTGTGAACCTTCTCCTGATGAAAACCAGGAAAGATAGATTATTTTCATATACTTTCTTCCTCATCGCTAATAAATTTATTGAACATTAGCCCGATAATGATAAATAAAACGGTGATTGATTGAAGATTGTACCAAACCTCAGCAACCATTCCCATTACTGCATAACCGACGATTGTAAGGTTTATAGCCAATCCAAGAAATTGTTTTGACTTATTTTCTTTAAGGATGGAGTAAAAAGTCCTTGCATAAATGTATAGATACATGCCGGCTAGAACTAAAAGGCCTAAAACACCATATCTTGCCAAAGTATAGAGGTATGAATTATCTGCAAAACGGACAAATCCTTCTTTCATTGGACCTGAGCCAATGATAGGGGACTCCTTGAACTTCTCCAGATTTAGATTCCAATAGTAATATCTGTTTTTAAAAGAACTTACCGATTCAACACTTCTCTTAAGTCGCTCATCGTCTTCTTCGGAATTCGAGTTGTCACCATCTTCGCCTTCTGAATCTTCTCCGCCTTCACTTGGAGCATTTGCGGAAAGTCCGGAAATGATTTGATCTGCAGCATAGTCAAGGTATGGAACCTTAGGGATGACTACGAGTGCAAGCATGGCAAAGATACCGAGTACGATTAGACCTTGAGACAGAGACTTGATAAAAGTACCTTTTCTTAAAACGAGTCTTAACAGTAGCCAGTAGACAATAACTCCAGCTGTAATAATGACAGCTGTTCTAGAAGTAGTAAAGAATACACTTAGCAAGCTTAGAGTAATAAAGCCATATACAATAATCGGATTCGTTTTGTAAATTGTCATATATGAAAGGACCAATGCGACAACAATGATCAAGAAAGATCCATACATATTCGGATTCTGGAATGTACTTGTCACTCTATGCTGATGGTCAATCATCTTATATAAGCTTTCACTTTGTGTATATAATAAACCGATATGATTATTAATATTAAAGATATTAAAGAATTGCAGTATACCGAATATCTCAATCGCTAAGATAAAAAGGAAAATCGGAAAGAAAAGTTGTTTAATTGATGGAACTTTGACTTCTCTTGCGATTAAATAAAATGAAATATAAAAGGCATATCGATATAGTTCAATAAAGTCACCCAGCCCTGCCTTCGGTAATGCTATAATTCCATACACAGTGGAAATAATGAGTGAGAGGGCTCCTAGTGATAGAAAAATTGTTACATAATCTGGTTTTTTGTCTAAATAGTAGAGGTTATTTGGACTTTTCAATAACCAGTCTTTTGTCATGATGAGCAAAACGACGAAACTGATTAGTAAGATTATGATGGGAATGATCTTAACTGAAAAAGCACCGAATAATATGCCTGGTGCCGGTTTAAACATCAGTAAAGCAATCAAAACAAGGAAAATCAATTTATGTTTTTTTGTTAACTCATTAGTCTGCATGTTATTCTCCCTATTAAATTATTTTTATAATATACAGTTCATACTGTTTAGGTTTTGTAATCTAATTGAAGCCCAATTAAAATTAACTTTTATTATAACGAATCGTTTCATTTAATGATGATATTAAAAGCTTGGCCTTATTTTCTCCTTGGATTAAGTTGTACTTTTTGAAAAAGAACAATGTAATTAGTGCCAGGGAAACCGGTGTATTGTACATCCGTTTGAACATAGGCCCCTTACCCAGAACCGTTTTTGTATTCAGTCTTGTAACGATATCTTTCTTCTCGTGGTAAACAATCAATTCTGGTTCATAAGCAATTTGATACCCTAAAGAATATAAATCAAACAAGAGAATGTTTTCCTCTCCTGACGGATACTTCGCGCCAAGGCCAAACTCCTCATCAAAATGAAGATGTTCTTTCTTTACCTTTTTTAAGTCAATGAAAATCTCAATTGATGACTTGGACCACAACCCTCTTTTGGAAACCGTTGGCTGGGCTTCAGCAGGGTAATTCTTTAAATACTCGTTTTTATCAGGGTCAAACATTTGAAAACAAATAATTCCTGCAGTGGAATTTTTAAAATAAGAATGCACTTTTTCAAAACTGTTATTCAAATACCAACAATCGTCGTCTGAAAAAGTGACTATATCGCCGGAAATATAGTTCAAGCCCACATTTCGGGCATGTGATAAGCCCTTTTTATTAATGTGAATATGCTTATGTGAAAAATTATAGTCAGAAAGGAGATTCTTTATTTTCTCTTCGTTGTCCTGAGACACAAGAATAACCTCGAAATCACTATTTGATTGATTTTCCAGACTATCGAAAAGGCGTATGAGTTCCATTTGACGTGTCCCTAAAGTGGGAACAATAACACTTATCATTAAAAATCACCCTGTTTTTTATTTTTAGATAATTGCTGTTTTCGAAAAGGTTGTTGTTATAATCCTAAAGCCGATTTTAACGTAATATTAGGCATTTTGCAGGTCGGTATTAAGTTTGCATGCTCTTCTCTTATAAAACAGTCAACTTTTCGAAGAAAAATAGGTCATTCAATCCTAATTAGTAGTCAATAGCAACAAAGTTTTGAGAAAAGAGCCTAAATAAAATACTAGATATCTTAATTTGAAACAAAAAGTATTATAACATACTTATTGTTTATGATTCGTTTTTAAGTAATTTGTAAAGAGAAATTAACGTTACAATTTTTAATGATGGTTCCTGAGTTTCAAATAATAAAAATCATAACGAAAACACCCGGCCAATCAACATAAAAGAACCTGTTAATTGACCGGGTGATTTAATATTTTATTGGTTGGGATAGTGGTATTTACCTCTTGGATCTTCTAGCAGTTTTTTGAAATCATAGCTTACAGATGTATTGCCAATAGCGTATCTTTTATAAGCAGGGTCCCATAAAGAATAAGCCAGGATGGCTCTTTCGATAAAAGTATCGTAACTAGAGTGATAATCCTCATATTCACCTGGCCACAAATGGCGTTCAACATTTTGTATATAGAACTTTGTCTCGCTCAGCATACCGAGGTTATACAAATTCAGAAGAGCAAGACCGGAATTCCGGTGGTCAATGTGGTCGTCATGATAGCTAAAGGCTGTATGTTCAGCGGATGGGAATTCGGCCTTGAAACGGCGAATGACTTTTTCAATTTCTCCTGCATTGGTGGCTCCATCACGCATATATTCGAAATGCATATTTCTCCGTTTAATGCCCAGGGCTTTAGCGGACTCTACAAATTCACGAAAACGAGCCCTGGAAAAGTCCTTTACTGTTAATGGTGAATATGCTTCTTCATTCAACCGTTTATTAACCGTGTTAATCGCTTTTGAAGATGCGCCGTCTGTTAAAAGAACAAGGTGAACTTCATACCCTCGTTGCACATAGTGAACGATTGAGCTTCCCATTGTCAGAAGCTCGTCATCCTGGTGAGAGACATAGAAGATAACAGTTTTACTCTCATTTAGTTCTTCAGCGAGTGCTGCATGGTTTGGTAAAAAACAGAGCAGCAACATAATAACAATCATTAGTTTGTTTTTTAGTAACATTTTAATACCTCATTATTTTAAATACTCATTTAGATTATAGATAACAGAATCATTAACCACGGCACTACCGCCGAACACTGTGAAGTTATTGATCGGATAGGTTTCAAAAGTCTTCCCGGTTTCAGCCGGAACTTTATCCGGCCCTACTAACAGTAAAGGAGAACCTTGCTTGGCCGCGAGCACTGATCCTGTTAAAGCATCGGCAAACCCAAATCCGTTTGCAACATATACATTTTCCGTATTTAATTTTAGCTTGGAGACGATTTTTGCTGCGGTATCGAAACGGTTATTCCCGCCAATTCTGACAGGATTGTACCTGTTGAGCTCCGAAAACACATCCTTCCCGATAACGGATTCTCCGCCAATCACCAAAGTCTCTGTCTTACCCTCTAATCCTTTTTTAGTATAGAAGGGCAGACTTTCCTTTTCTGTCAGCAGTATAGGGTAGCCTTTTTGAGCAGCATAGGATGCGATTGATAGCGCATCTGGAAAGTTATGCGCAAATGCTATGATAGCTTTTTCGGGATTGCCTGTAATTTTTTCAGATATTTTATATGCCGTTTCAAAACGGCTGTTACCGGCTATACGTTCAACACTTTCAACCACTTCTTTGAGTGATTGCTCCACCTGAGGAGAGATTGCCCCGGATCCTCCAAGGATCACTACTTTTTTTGCCCCCAGCCTTATAATCTCTTCTTTTGTAATTGGAGTTAACTTTTCTTTCTCGGTTAAAAGAATTGGCGACCCCATTTTGTATGCAAGAGGTACTCCTGCCAATGCATCCGGAAATGAATCTCCTTTGGCGATAAACACCGTATTAGCCTGGGACCATCCTGAACGGGAGATTTCGACTGCTGTATGGTATCTGCTGTTTCCTGCTATTCTATTTTCGTCAAACGTAAGGTATGAAATCTCGTCGTACTGAACTTCAACTCCTCGGGATTCCAGAAGATTAATAGTATCAAGGGCATCAGGGAACAGTGGATTTCCCTTCAAATTTACTGATCCGTGCTGTATGTTCCTTAATGCTCTTATATCTGTAATCTTATTATTGCTTAAGTCTATGTATCCCCCGGTTACATTAGTTAGTGCGTTAATATCGATAATTCTATTGTTCATCAAGTTTAAATAATGAACATCCTCTGGGTTCAGGTTTAATCCCTTCAGAGATGAAATTAAATTATTACTCGCTTCTATATCAGTTAACTGGGTTAACTGTGCAAGTGATGAAAGGCTTGAAACCTTATTACTGTTAATGTTCAACTTTCTTAAATTGGTGAGTCCTGATAAAGGTGCAAGACTTCCAATTGTGTTATTTGCAGCCTCAAGTGTCGACAATTTACTAATAGATTCAAGACCCTTAAGGGAGTTTACTAGATTATTGCTAATATCCAGAGAGAAGCTGTTGTTTATTTCTGTAATTTCTACATTCAATAGAGAAAGAATGCTTTGTATTTTATTGTTGCTCAAGTTAAGGTTGCACGAATGACAATTAAACCTCAGGCTTTGAAGAGGTGAAATATCAGTTAATAGATTTTGGTTAAGTCTTAAATCTTGAATATTATTCAATTTGGCCAGTGAACCTATATCCTGTATTGAATTTCTGGATAGATCCAGAATCTCTATCTGATTGAGATTGCTGATAGGGGCAAGGTCCGATATGAAATTATCTGAGAGATATAATTCAGTGGCCATTGTCAGGTTTTCAAGTCCGGCTATATTGGCGACCCCTATCCAACTGGCATCGAGGTCTGTCAGCGTACTAATCCAATTGGCTGTAAATTCTGGGTTGCGTTCATTTATTTCAGCTAGAGTCAATCTTAAATTTGGATCGGGAATTAGAAGTTCCTCTGCAGAGGCAAATCTATTATTATGTGAATACGAAGCGAATACCAATGGCAAAAGTAATAGAATTAACGAAATTTTTTTCATAGCTTATGTTTCACCTTTCGACTGAATTTCCTTGGCAATTATACTACCATTTTACATTTAATGAAATGTTTTATAGTTTTCTGTTAATAATTAACAAACAAAAAGAGGTTTAATGTCGCAAATGTAATATTTTTGTAAAATTGTAGGAAGGGGATAAATGATAGAATGGACGAAAGAAACATCGAAGGGAGTCCCATAATGACTTTGAATTTTATGCGTAAGGGCTTGCAATTAGGTTTTTTGACCTTTCTTGTTACATTAGGATTTGTTTTTTTGGATACTGACCGTGGACATGCTGTCGAAATAGATAGGATTTATGGACAAAACAGATATGAAACTTCTATACATATATCACAGAAGGGATGGTCGGAAGGGGCAGAGACAGTAATTTTTGCTGTAGGAAATAACTTTCCGGACGCTCTTGCAGGAGTACCGCTTGCACATAAGTTAAACGCTCCGATGTTGCTGACGGATAAAGATTACTTGCCTGTCAGTGTAAAAAAAGAAATTGGTCGATTAAACGCTAAGAAGGCAATTTTACTTGGTGGATCACAGGTCATTTCTTCCAAGGTTGAGGCAGAACTTGATGCTCTTGGACTTTCAGTCACCCGTTATGCGGGGAAAAATCGCTTCGAAACAGCTGCTCAAATAGCTAAGGAAGTAGGCAATGGAAAGGCTGTTATAGCAAATGGGTATTCTTTTCCTGATAGCCTTGCGATTGCTTCTTATGCAGCAAATAATCAAATCCCGATTTTGTTAACGAATAAAGATAATTTGCCACAAGAAACAAAAGAAGTAATAGGAAACTTTAAGGATACGCTGGTTATTGGCGGAAGTGCGGTAGTAAGGGATAACGTCCTTGGGGATTTGCCGAATCCAGAAAGAATTTCCGGGTCTGATCGATATGATACAGCTGCAAAAATTGTTGAATCATTATTTGAACCAACTTTGGAAAAGTCCTTCATGGCAACAGGCGAAAGCTTTGCGGACGCTCTGACAGGGTCAGTATTGGCTGCTAAATATAATCGGCCAATGATTCTGACACGTTCTTCTAATTTATCCTCTTCAGCGTATGACCTGATACAAAAGAAAAATGTTGAAAGGCTTACGGTTATTGGAGGGGCAGGTGTGGTATCTGATGCCGCACTTAGTAAATTGAATTTAAATGTGGACAAAATAATAGAAACTGCAAAATCCTTACAAGGAACCAAGTATGTATGGGGTGGAACAACGACACAGGGGTTCGACTGCAGTGGATATCTGAATTATGTATATGATGCACATGGTATAAATCTTCCTCGGACAACTGCTGATATTTGGAATAGCGGTGTAAAAGTGGACAAGCCGGAAGTGGGAGATATCGTCTTTTTCGAAACGTATCAACCTGGCCCTTCCCATGCTGGAATTTATATTGGGAATAATTCTTTCATTCATGCAAGTAGTTCCTACGGAGTAACGATCACAAGTATGGACAATGTTTACTTCAAGCCTAGATACCTTGGTGCAAAAAGAGTATTTTAATAGTTTAAAGGTTAAAGCTAATCTAGCTTTAACCTTTTTTTTGTGAGAATAATAATAAACTATGTCAAATAATTTGCACTCGATTTTACCCATTGGATAAAAGTACCAACAGCTAATTTGGACTATTTTCCAATTTTTTTATTTTTTATAGCTAAATAGATTGCTATAATACTACACAGATACAGAAAATTTGACAATATTCTAGGGAGGGCAACAATGAGGATCAAACTGTATGGATTTATGGCTGCGTTAATAGGGATTTTTCTATTTGCAGCACCGTCTTTCGCTGGTGCGGAGAAGGTAGTAGTAATTGACCCAGGACACGGAGGGAGATTTTCTGGTACTTGTGGACTTACTGGAAGTAGTACAGGGATCTGTGAAGAAAATAATAATCTTAACGTGGCATTAAAGTTAAAGTCATTATTGGAGAGCCGTGGTATCACTGTGAAAATGACACGCTCCGATGACAGGCACTTTTCGACATATTTAAGTGGGGAAGGCGGAGACCTGGATAAAAGAACTCAGGTAGCCAATGGCTTTGCAACGAATAATAATGATAACACTGTTTTTATTTCCGTTCATCATAATGCACACCCACGAGATCCCTACGTTAAAGGAATCGAAACATATTATTATGATGGAGTGAATCACTACCAGTCTGAATACCCACATGACCCACTTCAGATTAAATACCTGCCAGACAACAAACGTCTTGCTACTAACATACACTCTAAGCTAATCCCAAGCTTAGGAACTCTTGATAGAGGTGTTCGGAATAATCAAAGTTTTTATGTGATTAGAAATGCAAAAATGCCGGCCGTATTACTTGAGCTAGGTTTTATGACGAACAGGGAAGAAGAAAGCAGAATCAAAACAAGCAGTTATCAGTGGGCAGCTGCTAAAGCAATTGCAGAAGGTGTCGTTAATTACTATAAGGTTTTTGAAGTGTTCGATGAAAATAATAAGCGACTTGCTACTTTTACAACATTAGAAGAAGCTAAAACCTATGTATCAAAGCAAACAAAGTTAGCGAAAGTTTTTGACAAAACTCAACAAAAGTTTGTTTTTGAAAATGGTAAATTTATCGTTGTTCACAAAGAAAATGGCTATCTAAAAGAATTCTACTCTATTGATGAAGCAATTAAATTTGCCAGCAATAATGGAGAAACAAGAATTTATGATAAGTACAACAGATGGACTGTTTGGTCCAACTACCTAACGAAAAAGTATGCTGTCAAACAAAGTGAAACTGTGAAGGAAGAGTTGTTTGACTACAACCAAGCAGTTACAAAAGCAAACGAGCTGGAAAATAGCTATATTGTCCGCAATGACACTGGAGAGGTTATCTGGTCTAAATCAGATGCTGTTAAAGTAGAACGATCTGCATCTCCTACATATATAGCCGGATCTGGAAGAATTCAAACATCAATTGAAATTTCTAAGAAAATGTACCCTAATGGATTTGCGGCAGATAAGGCAGAAAAGATTGTCCTTCTTACAACAGGTGTTGATCCTGCAGATGCACTATCTGCTGGTCCGCTATCCGGATTGTATGGTAAAGCACCAATCATACTGTCAGAAGCTGATGTTCTTGTTGAAAGTGTAAAGACAGAGTTAAAACGTTTAAAAGCATCCAAGGTTGTCATCATTGGTGGTCCAGCCGCGATAGATACTGTTGTTGAAAATCAAATCAAAGGACTTGGTATTCAGGTTGATAGAATCAATGGAAGCAACCGTTATGATACCAACAGGAAGATCCTCGCCAAACTTGGGAATGTAAATGGCTATTTTGTTGCATCAGGAAAGCAGTACGCAGATGCATTAGCAGTCGCGCCGATTGCTGCATCACAAAATTGGGGCATTGTTCTGACCGATTTGGATAAAGTGTCAGATGTGTCAGTTAATTTAATGGCAGGAAAACCAGTAAGGATTGTTGGAGGAGACAAAGTCGTTGGTTCTGCAGTAGAAGCTAAGATTAAAGAGAAGACTAGCAATTTAGTCCGTCTTGCTGGTTCTAATCGTTACGATACATTGGCTAAAGTACTGTGGGCATTTGGCGACAAGCTTGAGTCTGAAACTGTGTTGCTGACGACAGGTGAGAACTTCCCTGATGCTCTTGCAGCTGCACCTCTTGCTGTGAACAATCCTGCTCCACTGATACTAATCAATGGATCAGTAAAGGTTAATCTCGAATCCTTCTTGCTTGAGCATGGTGAAAACCAATCAATTAAAGAAGTATTGGTCATCGGTGGAACTCTAAGCAAGGATGCCGTTACGGAAGTGACTAATAAAGTTAAATAAAGACTCGGTTTTACCGAGTCTTTCATCTATGGAGGAAGCTTATGTTTAAGAGATTACTAGTTCCTTTCTTTTTAATACTCTCATTGCTTTTTGCTTGTTCCAATGACGAAAGCAAGCCAGAGCAAGATGATAAAAAAACAGAAGAACATGACCAAGCATCGTCTAAACAAAATGATGAAGCGTCTAAAGATGAAGGCCAAAATACCGATAGTAATAAAGAAGAAAACGGTGATGAAATAACCCAGGATAGTGGTTTTCTGAAGTATAGGCCTAGTACAGGAGAAGTAAGGGAGTTTGTGGAAAAAGGTGCAATGCTTTTTACAGAAGAAGTAGTTGATCAAAATGACCAGTATCTGCAAATGAAAGTTACTCTCGGTTCATCTGTTACAACAGAGGTTTATCTCTGGACTAAGGATAAGGTAGCTTTAGTCTACCAGAATACTAGTCTGGATGATCATAATGCTAGTATCCTTGGCACCTTTGAGCCGGAAATGGGCCCAGAGGTATTGCTGGGTAGCGATAGCGACTGGGAATTGGTAGCAAGAGAAACTACGGTCAAGATTGGGAATCAGGTTCTTCAAAATGTCTATGCCATTAAGCTAGTGACGGAAGAAGTAGTTGGGGCAGAAACAATCAAAACACGTTATTACGCACCTGAACATGGAATGGTAAGGGAAGAAGTTGAGGTTACTGGAGAAGGTGGCTATAAGTCGACTGTTGATCTGGTCATGTGAAAAACATTTACGGGGGAATATTTAAATGAAACAAATATACAAGCAATTGATTTTGCTTATAGCTGTCTTTTTGCTTGCAAGTACGTTTTCGGGTAAAAGTACTTTAGCCAATTCAGAACCAATTGTGAAAGTTAAACTAGTAAACTATTTAGGGAACAAGACTAGTATTCCATTAAAAATAACTGGGGAATACTTGCTTGATGGAACATCCCTAACCTCTGGCAATCAATATTATGTAAAGAATGAAAATGGAAAGATAGCAATCTACCATGGTTCAAAGCTATTGAAAAGTTCGGACATGCCATTAACGATTACTCCAAAAGAGTACGGGCAATCCCATTATGCCAATATAAATGGAAGAAACTATCTTGGTACTATGAGGTTTACTAAGGAAGGGAGTTATGTCCGGCCAGTAAACGAACTTTCGATGGAAGACTATTTGAAAGGCGTTGTTCCTGCTGAAATGCCTGCATCATGGTCGCTTGAAGCATTAAAGTCACAGGCTATAGCAGCTAGAACATATATTAAGGCAAGAATCTCCCAAGTAATTGATGATACAGTTAAGTATCAAGCATATTCTGGCTATACATGGAACAGCTCTTATTATGCTAAGACAAATCAAGCAGTCAACGACACTGCAGGGCAAGTTCTCACTCATAATGGCAGATTGATATCAGCTGTTTATTCATCAAGCAATGGAGGACATACAGAATCCAATTCAAATTATTGGGGTTCTGCAAAGTTACCATACCTCCCTTCAAAGCCGGACCCATACGATCCTAAAATTGAATGGAACATTACATTAAATAAAGAGCAAATCAGTCTATCAGGCCTGGATTTAAGTCAGCCTCAATTGTGGTGGGGACAGGTGAGGGAAAAGGCACAAGGCAATGAATTGCTGAATATTAACTATATCAAATCCTATATAAGGAATAACTATCATCCGAATACTGAAATCAAGGTTACTGGCATTCCAAAAGTTGGTGTAGGAAGTGGTTATACTTTAGCGGATAGCGGCACTACAACAGGAAAAAGGACAACAGGTACCCTGCATGTAGAATATATCATGAAGGATTCAAGTGGTAACTATGTACGAGACTTGCCAGGCAACCTTCCTGATAATTATTCTACAACACTTGGAGGGCCTTCAAGGTATCACACTAGTGTTGATATTTCTGAAAAGGGATGGCCAGGTACTGCTACTGCCGTGGTGCTGGGAAGAGGTGACATCCATGTGGATGCCATTACGGGAACGGTGCTTGCAAAAAAGCTAAATTCGCCGTTACTTTTGACAAAATCTGATGAAGTTCCATCCGTGGTTCTAGAGCGAATTAAGGAGCTGCAGCCAAGTACTGTTTACCTGCTTGGAGGAGAATCAGCAATCGATAGCTCTTCGGAAAATCAGCTGAAGACAATGGGATACAACGTGGAGCGGATTAATGGAGCTTCCCGTTACCATACTGCTTTGAAAATTGCAGATCAAATTGGAGCATTCTCAGAAGTATTCATTACAAGTGGTGACCAAAATTCACCTGATGCTTTGTCTATTGCATCCTATGCAGCAAGTAAGCAAATCCCTATCATCCTTACTGCACAGGACAAGCTCCTCCAAAGCACGTTAGATACGTTGAAAAAGCATCAAGTAAATAAAGTCACGATCATTGGTGGCGAGAGTGCAGTTTCAACAGGAATAGTGAATCAATTGAAGTCATTGGGAATTGGTGATGTCAGCCGAATTGAAGGACCATCACGCTATCATACAAGTATTGAGATTGCCAAAAGACTTTCATTTGATACAAGTACCCTTTATTTCGCACAAGGGCAGACTTTCATCGATGCTCTTCCTGGTGCTGTATTAGCATCAAAATCCAATGCACCAGTCATCTTGACTGAAAAGGATTCCTTGTCATATGATGCAGAGAAGTGGATCAAGAGCCTGGGTATTAGACCGAGTGTTGTTTATTTAGGCAGTGAAGCAGCTATCTCTGAAACAGCAAGACAAGAAATTAAAAATGCTTTAATCGGAGACATTAAGGTACATGTAATGAAGAAGGACAATGTAGGAATTGGTGTCCTAAGGGCGATGATGGGTGGAACTTTATTTAAGAGCTACCATATTGACAATGTTGCTGAAACATCAACACAGTTTGCTATAAATGGTAAAGGATTTGGTCATGGAGTCGGCATGAGCCAGTATGGAGCCAAGAAAATGGCGGAACTAGGAAAATCATACCAGGAAATACTAGGCCATTATTATCCGGGTTCAGTAATTACCAAATAACAAGATGAGAGAGACGGGGTATTCCCTCGTCTCTTTCATTTTTTTCAATTGTGTTAAATGTTTAGGTCACCAGCTTTTAAGGAATAACATTTATGGTATTCTAGTGTATAGTTATACCAAAAGCTTTTTTTTATGTGCTTATGATATAATACACATGTTAAAAAAGTAAATTGAGGAGTGTAATAATGGTAAAAGTTAAAAAAGCAATCATCCCTGCGGCTGGTCTGGGCACAAGATTCTTACCTGCCACAAAAGCTCAGCCTAAAGAGATGCTTCCTATCGTTGACACACCTACTATTCAATACATTATTGAAGAAGCCGTTTCTTCAGGAATCGAAGATATTCTGATTGTAACAGGTCGAGGAAAAAGAGCGATAGAAGATCATTTTGATAAAGCAATGGAACTTGAAGAATCACTTGCAGCTAAGGGCAAGTATGAAGAGCTCGAAAAGATTAAACAAATCTCGAACTTAGCAGATATCCATTATATCCGCCAAAAAGAACCAATGGGACTAGGGCATGCTATTTGGTGTGCAAGAAAGTTCATTGGCAATGATCCGTTTGCTGTTATGTTGGGTGATGACATTGTAGTATCTGAGACCCCATGCCTCAAGCAGCTTATAGATCAATTTGAAGAGAAAAATGCCTCCATCATTGGTGTACAAGAGGTCGAGGAAAATGACATTTCTAAGTATGGTGTTATTGATCCTATCTCCAAGCAAACAGATGGTGATTTATATAAAATCAGGAACCTGGTGGAAAAGCCTGCAAAGGAAGAAGCTCCATCGAACTTAGCTATTATGGGTCGATATGTGTTAACACCAGAAATATTGGATATCTTAGAAAATACAGAACCAGGCAGAGGGAATGAAATACAGCTTACTGATGCGCTTCAAGCGTTAACAGAAAAGCAAGATATGTATGGGTATTTATTTAGCGGCAGAAGATATGATATCGGCGATAAATATGGGTTTGTACAAGCTACAGTAGAATTTGCCCTGATGAGGGACGATTTGAAGGATCCTCTAAAGAATTGGTTAAAAGAAATTATTAAGTAACAATAAAGGAGAAACATCATGAATGTTTGTGTTGTAGGTACGGGCTATGTGGGATTGGTATCAGGAGTTTGTTTTAGTGATATAGGTAACAAAGTTACTTGTATCGATTTAGATCATAATAAAATTGACAAGCTAAAACAAGGAATTATTCCCATTTATGAACCAGGTCTATCTGATCTTGTCTTAAAGAATATAAATGAAAACCGACTTTTCTTTTCCACTGATTTGGCGGAAGGATTGAAAGATGCTGATGTTGTATTTATTGCAGTTGGTACTCCGCCAAAAGAGAATGGTGAGGCAGACTTGCAATATGTAGAAGCTGTTGCAAAGTCAATCGGTGAGCATCTGGATAGCTATAAAGTGATTGTTACCAAGAGTACAGTACCAGTTGGCACCGGGAAGCGAGTTAAAGAAATTATCGCTTCTGTTTCAGGCCACACAAATTTCGATATTGCCTCGAATCCTGAATTCTTGCGTGAAGGTTCGGCGATCTATGATACGATGAACATGGAAAGAGCTGTCATCGGTATTGAAAGCGACAAGGCGAGCGAGGTTTTGACGGAGCTTCACAAACCGTTTAATACCAATATTGTCTTAACGGACGTTGAGACTGCAGAAATGATTAAATATGCTTCTAATGCCTTTTTGGCTACTAAAATCAGCTTCATAAATGAAGTAGCGAATGTTTGTGAACTAGTTGGTGCTGATGTCACTAAGGTAGCAGAAGGTATGGGATTTGATAACCGAATAGGTAAAGCATTCTTGCAAGCTGGAATCGGTTATGGTGGTTCTTGCTTCCCGAAAGATACAAGTGCTCTTGTTCAGATTGCTGGTAAAGCGGGCTATGATTTCAAGATTGTACGAAATGTCGAGGAAGTCAACCAGAACCAGAGATTCAAAATCATTGATAAACTAGAAGCTGTATTTAACAATGATTTATCCGGCCGCAAAATTGCTGTCCTCGGATTGGCCTTTAAACCAAATACAGATGACATGAGAGATGCTCCATCTATTGATTTAATTCCACTGCTTCAAGAAAAGGGAGCAGATGTTTTCGCATTTGATCCTGTAGCTACTGAAAATGCTCAAAAGGTAATTCCTGGTTTAAATGCGGTGGAAAGCCTGCAAAAAGCAGTTGATAACGCTGATGCGGTAGTCATTTTAACGGATTGGCCGGAATTTAAAGAAATGGATTTGGTCCAATTAAAAGAAACTATTAACCAGCCAATCATCATTGACGGGCGGAATATGTTTGAACCTGAAACAATGAAGGAATTAGGTTATTATTATTCCTCTATTGGTCGCCCGCTTGTTGACGGCAGGGAATAATAAAATTCCATTGGTTAATGGATAATAAATAATATTAGTAATGGTTAATGGATAATGAATAATATTAGTAATGATAAACCTTGTCTGACAGGCAAGGTTTTCATCCTTTTTTACTGAAAGGAAGAAGATAATGATGGTATTGCAAGTCGCTTTTTGGTTTTTGATTTTTTTAATAGTATACATTTATTTTGGGTATCCGGTATTGCTCAAAATTATTTCTTCGTTCAAAAAAGTTCCTGTAAACGAAGACCAGGCCTACAAGCCAAAAGTTACATTCTTTATCGCTGCATATAATGAAGAGAAAGTAATTGGAGAGAAACTTCAAAACGCAGCAGACTTAAACTATCCGAAGGAATTATTAGAAATAATTGTCGTATCTGATGACTCATCAGACAGGACAAATGAAATTGTCGAGGAATACTCAGCGAAGTACCCTTTTATCACCTTGAATGTTGTCAAGGGGCGTAAAGGAAAGACGGAGGCGCTTAATAAGTCTGTTCCTTTAGCAAAAGGTGATGTATTAGTCTTCTCGGATGCGAATTCCATGTATGAAAAGGATGCGCTGCTGTATCTGGTAAAGCATTTTAGCGAGCCATCCATTGGCGGTGTATGCGGTGAACTAAAACTTCTTAACTCTACAAATTCATCTATAGGTGAATCAGAAGGCGCTTATTGGAAATACGAAAAACTCCTTAAAACGTTGGAAACCCAAACGGGGACAAGCATTGTTGCGAATGGTTCAATCTATGCGATCAGGAGAGAATTATTTAAAGAGATGAATCCTAATGTTGGGGATGACATGCAAAATCCATTAATCATCATTAGCCAGGGAAAAAGATTTGTCTATGAGCCCAATGCTATTACAAAAGAAGAGACATCGACTAAAGAAAAAGAAGAATTCGGACGAAAAGTCAGGATTGTCACTAGAAGTTTTACTGGAATAATGGCCTATAAAAAAGTCCTTAATCCCTTTAAAAACTTTGATTTCTTTTATAAGTATATGTCCCATAAATTCCTGAGATGGCTAGTACCTTATTACATGATTGCCGTATTTATTATGAATCTTTTTTTACTTGACCATGAACTATACAAATGGGTCTTTGCTGCTCAGCTTCTTTTCTATGGTCTCGCCTTACTTGGAATTTGGGTGAAACACAAAATCACCTATATTCCATACTATTTCTGTTTAGTTAACTATGCTGCCCTGTTGGGTACAATGAGAGCTATGACAGGCAAAAGGCAGGCAACATGGAAACCTACATCGAGATAGGTACTGTGCCCCTCTAAAACAAAGGCTGACGTTTTAGGGGGCTTTTCTGTTATTTTATATGGAGGATCTTTCGTAAACTTTGTTGCTTTCACCTTGTTTGCGCATTTTTTAGAATCCCGGAGACAACTGTCGTTAATTTCTAATTGGACGGTGTAAATGACAATGAATAATGTAACAAAACTCTTTTTGGGTGGCATGAAATGGACTGGTCTATCGACGATTGTGGTTACAGTTGTCCAATTGCTGCAATTTGCCTTGCTTGCGAGACTACTATCTAAAGAAGACTTTGGTTTGATGGGTATGATTATGGTCGTTATTGTTTTTTCGCAGGTTTTTACCGATATGGGGATTAGCAGCGCTATAGTCCATCGCCAGGATTTGAATAAAAAACACCTCTCCAGTCTTTACTGGCTGAATATATTGGCGGGAATAGCAGTCTTTGCAATCTTACTGCTCATAATCCCTTATATTGCTGATTTTTATAATGAGCCCAAACTAAAGGAACTTTTATTTTATATAGCTTTTATCTTTTTAATTACACCATTAGGACAGCAATTTCAATTTTTGATGCAAAAGGAACTTAAGTTCAACAGTCTAGCCAAAATTGAAATTGTATCGGTTGTACTTGGTAGCACTTCTGCCGTCCTCCTCGCGATACTTGACTATGGAGTTTGGTCATTGGTATGGGGGCAAATCATAACCAACTCGGTAAAGTCATTGCTTCTAATGACGTATGGTTGGAAGACATGGAGACCAGCTCTTAGGTTTAAAGGAGAGGATTTAAAGGGGTATATCAGTTTTGGTGCGTACCAAATGGGGTCACGCTCTGTTAACTATTTTGCTTCCAATATCGATTATATCCTTATCGGTAGGTTTTTAGGAACAGAAGCACTTGGTATATATAGCTTGGCTTACCAGCTTATTGTCATACCAGTAACCAAGATTAACCCTGTTATTACGAAAGTAGCCTTCCCGGTTTTCTCATTAAACCAGAAAAATGATGAGATTATTAATCAGGGTTTCATTCAAATGACCAAAATGCTGTCATTCGTGACGTTCCCAATATTGATCGGATTGATTGCAGTTTCCGATATTCTTGTCCCAGTAGTTTTTGGCGCTAAGTGGATTGATGCTGTTCCGGTCATTCAAATTTTAGCTGTATTAGGGTTACTAAGGGTTCTGATGAATCCTAACGGTTCGGTATTGCTTGCAAAGGGGAGAGCTGACCTGGGTTTCATGTGGGACTTGGGTGTAGCAATTATTAATGGCCTTGCCATCTACTTGGTAGTCAACCAGGGCGTTTTAGCGGTAGCAATCGCTTATGTAGCGGTAAGTTTCATTAACTTTATATTGGGCAGAAAGCTCCTCCATCATGTAACAAAGCTAAAAGCAGGGGATTATTTCCGCTCACTGAGGGTTCCAGCCATTATCTCCATATTGATGGCCATAATTGTTTATCTGCTTGTGCTGTTATCAGTTCAGATTGGACTGCAGCCAAGTTGGGTGCTGCTGATTGTTTTAGTCCTTATAGGTGCACTTTCTTATGTATTTCTGGCAGCCCAATTTGATAAAAGTCTTTTCAATAAAGTAATTAGTATGGTATTAAAACGTAAAGCTAAAAACGCATAATCAAAATAGAACCCTGTATCTGATTAAGGATACAGGGTTCTTTCTATTTATAGCTTTGGTTCATATTAGCTCGCATCTTCTTATAAGCATTTAACAATGGTTTATGGCTTCCGATCAGGCCAACCAGTTCTGCTATCACCTGAATCAGGAGCAATACTACTGTAATGACCGCAATTGATCCCCATAATGTTGATCTTGTGAAGATAATCGCCGCAAGTCCGAAAAAGGCGCTAATTGCATATATTGTTAATACAGTTTCCCGATGTGAAAACCCCATTGAAATCAGACAGTGGTGAAGGTGGGATTTATCCGGTGCTGAAATCTTTTGTTTGTTGAGTAATCGTCTGATTATCGCGAACAGTGTATCGAAAATTGGGACTGCAAGGATGATGATTGGAACGATCAGGCTAAAGATCGTAACGCTTTTATATAGCCCCATTAATGAAATAATCGAGATACAATAACCCAGGAACAATGCTCCTGTGTCACCCATGAAAATTTTTGCTGGATGGAAGTTGAAGAACATGAAACCAATGGTACTTCCGATCAGGATGACAGTAAGGGAAACAACTATAAAGTGTCCATTTAATGCTGCCAGTGACATGATTGATGTCATGGCTATAACTGAAACGCCAGATGCGAGTCCATCAAGGCCATCAATCAAGTTGATTGCATTTGTAATCGCCACGATCCAGAAGACACCGATGACATAGCTGAATGGGCCCAGGTAAATCCTTTCTTCCATGAATGGAAGAGTAATGAAATCGATATTAAAGTCAAATGCGACTACAATTGATGCAGCAACAATCTGGCCTAAAAATTTTACTTTTGCAGATAATGTATATTTATCGTCAAAAATACCAATAATTATTATCACTGCGCCTCCGAGGAGAACGGGCCAAAGCAGTGGAATCAATTTATTAAGGTAAAGCAGTCCTGCTGTTGCACCAATTAAAATTGATAAACCGCCAATCCGGGGCATCAGTTCTTTATGGACTTTCCTGTAATCAGGTTTATCTACAAAGCCAAATTTCTTGGCAAATTTAATTGTAAATGGTGTTATTGCAATTGAAACAACAAGAGAAAGGACAAATGCTATAATGTAATCAATTATTGTATACATAAATTCACCTCAAGACATGCATCTGTTGTTAGGATAACAAATCAATAGAAAAAAGCAATCAATTTTTTGTCGTATCTTGTTTAATTACTGATCTGTAGATATCCTCTAATTTGTCTGTCTGCCTTTCAATATCAAAGTTTTTTCTTGCATGGTCTATAGCGTTGTGTGACATTTTTTCAATGAGAGCCGGGTTCTGTAATAAACTTAATAAAGAATCAGCAAGTCCTTTAATGTCCCGTTGGTTAACTAAAAGTCCTGTTTCATTATTGATCACTGCTTCAGGAATCCCGCCCGTTTTGAAGCTTACAACCGGTAGTCCCATTGCATGTGCCTCTACAAAAACCATTCCTAATCCTTCTGAAGCGCCAGTTTCAATTTCTATACTAGGTACTGAAAAAATCTTTGCACGATTCATTAGACGTATTACTTCGTCATAAGGTTTCACACCAAAAAAAGTAATTTTGCTGGAAATGGTTTTTGCCTTTTCTTCAAGTGACCTTTTTTCAGGGCCATCGCCTACAATCCACAACTCTGTTTCAGGGGAGTGAGTTGAAATCTCTTTGAACGCCTCTAATAAAAATTCGCATCCTTTATTTTCAATTAGCCTGCCTACAAACAATACAGCATTTTCACGTTTAACGCTTTGAGAAATTTGGAGTTTTTGCAAATCCACTCCGATATAATGCGTAAAAATCCTCTCTTCGGGAAAACCTTTATCTATAAGTTTTTTTCTTATAAAAGATGATACGGCTACAAAGGATGCATTAGGATCATTTTTTAGCAACTGCTGATTTTTCGCATACTGTCTTATATTGTAAGACTGTTTTAAAAGGTATTCGTCTTTAACTGTTACGTCATATCCATGGAAGGTAACCAACAACGGTTTGTTATGGCGCTTCGCATAAGGCTGGGCAATTAAGCCATCTGGGCCAAAATGCGCGTGAATCAAAATTGGGTTCACATCCCTGATAAAACGGTTGAACTTTGGATTTGTTCCAAGCTTTTTCCATAATATTTCGTCAGGGTTGTTTCTGGAAGATATTTTTTGACTGTAGAGACATGTTTTCTCCTCAGGAAGATCAATGCCTCCTTGTACTTTTTTATATCCCAAAAAATAGGGGTTGAAACTTTGTAAAGACAAAGCTTGGTTTGCGACAAATGTTTCTGATCTTGGCAATAACGAATCACGATAAATAATTATATTATTTGGGTCCTTCAAAATTTTGACCCCCTTTAGTTGTACTAATTAGTATGGTTAAGATGGGCTTGAAGTTGCTCTTTAATATTTTCCAACTCGATTTCATCAAGTTCGAAATAATAAACGTTATCATAGTAGGCGTCTGTTCCTTTTAGTGCCAATTTTTCAATATTAGAAGTATCGAACCCAATAAAGGCTTTTTGAACACCTAATCCTTCAGAAATCTTCAAGTTCGTTTCAATGTTATTACCAACATGTTCGGCAATGTCATCCAAACTTAGAAGGTTCTTCACAGAAACCATTTCCTTTACAGATGCTTCAATGATTTCTTTCTGTCTGTCATTTCTTCCAAAGTCGCCTCTTGGATCCTGTTTTCTCATTCTTGCATATGCAAGAGCTTCTTCACCGTCAAGGTGCATTGGGCCTTCATAAAAATAAAGCTTCTTTCCGCCTACGTCACTTTTTTCCCAAAAATCAAACGGAACATTGACGTCTACTCCGCCAATTTCATCAATAATTTGTTTGAAACCTTTGAAGTTAACTGTCGCATAATAGTCAATAGGTATATTTAACAGCGTTTCAACCGTTTCAATTGTAGATTCTTTTCCACCATAGTTATAGGAATGATTGATTTTATCCTGTGAACCCTTGTTTGGAACCATTACCAATGAATCTCGCGGGATGCTCAATAGTTTAATAGATTTACTTTGAGGGTTAATGGTTGCGACAATTAGTGAATCAGCACGACCGCCTTTACCTCCGCTGGAATAAGTTTCAATTCCCATTAAAAGGACGGAAAAGGGATCTTCCATTACAGTGATTTCTTTGGCCCTGAGTTTTGATTTGCTGCCACGCTCCAGCTGGTTAAAGGATGAAGAGGCTGCATCATATGCTTTGTAAGCTACAAATCCGAAATATGATCCAATTATGATTAACATGCTAATAAACATTAGGACGATTTTCTTTAATATACTTCGTTTCTTTTTTCTCTTTTTTAGGGTAGAGCGGTCCATACTCTTGTTTCCTCCCAGATTATAAGTAAATGCTCAATAAGCAATTATATCGCCTTACTGAAAATAGAGCAATTCCATTTTAAGTAACTTTAGGATGTATATTCAGATTCCAGATATAAATTGTTGCCGGAATGAAAGGAAGCCTGTCCATTCGTTAAGTCCACCATCCACTGCGTAAAGTCATCTGTCTTAGCTTCATCCACATATGTTTCAATTTTTACATTATCAAGATAGTGAATATCTTTAATCTGATATTCTGAAGATCTTAATTCACTTTCGATTTTTCCCAGCCAGGTGTAATCTATGGTCGTATGGATGATTTTCATTAGCTTACGTTCAACTATGCCCGTTGCTGTCAGGCCCTCTGTGGTTGCCTTGCCGTATGCCCTAATGAGTCCGCCGGCCCCGAGTTTAATTCCTCCGAAGAATCGAGTAATGACAACTACAGTATCTTTTAGATGTTTCTTTTTTAAAACCTCCAGGATCGGGACTCCTGCTGTACCGCTCGGTTCACCATCGTCATTTGCTTTTTGGATTTGGTCGTGCTCTCCTATGATGTATGCTGAACAATTGTGATTTGCGTTCCAATGTTTCTTTTTTATTGTTTGAATGAAGTCCTGGGCTTCTTCCTCGGTTTCCGCTCTCTGTACATATGCGATGAAACGCGACTTTTGTATCTCGATTTCATGTTCGCCGTATCCTTTGACTGTATAGTAACTCGGTAACAATTCTGTCTCTCCTCTCGGACGAAAAATTTCCCAACCCCATCTATTAATTCTTCGACATCGTTTTTATGTTCGACACTGGTACTTAGTGCTACAATTCATTATAAGTTGACGGCAATCGGGGAACAATGATGTCTCATGATTGTAATATAACTTTAATACAGTAAATAGCTTTGGATGTTATAATAATTAGTGGTCTGACAGGTATAAAAATATTTTGGAAAAATGTTTTTATTTTAAAAAAGGAGTTTATCTCCTAAAATTATAGGATATTAGGCTTAGAATAGGAAATGACTTCTAAGTCTTTGTATCGATTTTCAGCAAAATTGGCATGATTTTCTTGTTGAAATTAGTAACGAGATAGTTTTCAAGTTAAAATATTTCTAGTGCCGCCCGTGGGGGAATTTTACATGGCGATAAAAAAATTCGACACAAAAGCCCTCGATCTGATTTTAGAAAAAATGATCGAAACCGTTGGAGACAGCAAAGACGAAATCTTCCGAATAGGTGAGCAATGCCGAACGGATTATGAGTCTATCACCGACGAATTAAAAGAGATTAAGAGGAAGGTCGCTCAAATCATCAATGATGGCGACAAGCTGGATGCCCAGGTAAGGAGGGCAAGGCTGAGGTTATCGGAAGTAAGTAAGCATTTTAAGGATTATTCCGAAGCTCAGGTTCGCGAGGCGTATGAAGTGGCTCACAAGCTTCAAATGGACCTGACGATGAATAGGCAATCGGAAAAGCAGCTGAGGGAAAAACGCGATGATCTTGAGCGAAGGCTTGTAGGGTTAAATGAAACAATTGAACGCGCCGACCATCTTGTTTCGCAAATTTCAGTAGTGATGAACTATATGATGAGCGATATCCGCCAAATGGGTGAAGCGCTTGAGACAGCGAAGCAAAAGCAGGATTTCGGGCTGAAAATCATCCAAGCCCAGGAAGATGAGCGAAAAAGACTGTCTCGTGAAATTCATGATGGTCCTGCCCAGATGATGGCTAATGTCATGATGCGTTCAGATTTAATTGAAAGGGTTTATAAGGAGCAGGGTGCGGACGAGGCAATCCAGGAAATCAGAAGCATGAAAAAGATGGTCCGTTCTGCTTTGTATGAGGTCCGAAGAATCATTTATGATTTGAGGCCAATGGCACTTGACGATCTCGGCCTAGTTCCTACCCTCAAAAAGTACCTGCAGACAATCGAAGAGTATCATAGGTCTACTAGAATTCAATTCACTAATATTGGTGATGACAGGAGACTGCCATCCAATTACGAAGTTGCCTTATTCCGTATCATCCAGGAATCAGTACAAAATGCGCTGAAGCATGCGGACGCCATAACGGTACAGGTGAAGCTTGAAATCAAGCAAGACCACATTATGGCTGTAATAAAGGATGATGGCAAAGGTTTTGATATTAGCGAAAGCAAGCCAGAATCCTTTGGACTTCTTGGGATAAGGGAAAGAGTCGAACTGCTGGAAGGTGAGTTGACTATCCACTCAAAAATTGGCACTGGAACGCTGGTCATCATCCAAATACCAATGAATTTATAGAAATATAAAAAATAGATAGATAAAAAGAGATAGAAGCCGTAAGGGAGGCGAATGCTATGACAACAAAGATTGTCATTATTGACGACCATCAACTTTTCAGAGAAGGGGTAAAACGGATCCTGGATTTTGAACCATCATTCGAAGTGGTTGCAGAAGGAGACGACGGCAGTGAAGCCATCGAGCTTGTGGAAAAGTACCAGCCTGATGTCATTATTATGGATATCAATATGCCTAACACAAACGGTGTGGAAGCAACATCTGGATTGATTGAACACTATCCAGAATCAAAAGTTATTATCCTATCCATCCACGATGACGAGAACTATGTCACGCACGCACTTAAAACAGGAGCAACAGGTTATCTATTGAAAGAAATGGATGCCGATGCACTGGTTGAAGCGGTTAAAGTCGTTGCAGACGGCGGATCATACCTACATCCGCGAGTAACACACAATCTGGTAAAAGAATACCGACGCTTATCCGCTGATGAAGGCGGATCAGATAAGTACATATCACCTGTTGAAATTCGCCGCCCTCTTCACCTGCTGACACGCCGTGAGTGCGAAGTCCTTCAGCTACTTGCAGATGGCAAGAGCAACAGAGGTATTGGTGAAGCACTGTTTATTAGTGAGAAGACAGTCAAGAACCACGTAAGTAACATCCTGCAAAAAATGAATGTAAACGACCGTACCCAGGCAGTAGTCGTAGCGATCAAGAACGGCTGGGTTGAAGTAAGATAATCTTTAAGAAACCACATTTGTCGAATCGACAGATGTGGTTTTTTGTCGATAACTGTATGAATATGTTGGAAAAATACGACAGAAAATCCACTGGACTTTTACAAAAACTTAATAATATTCGATATAATTAGGGAAAGTAATCCAGAAGGGGTGGTCACAATTTCATTACTATGGGAACTATCAGATGAAAAATTACTCGAAGCATACCAACAGGCTACTCTAATGAATTTAGATGAAACCTTTATTGAAATGCTAATAGAAGAGATAGATACCAGAGGTCTTGAGATTAAAATTCATTCACATGTATCTTAAGTTTGAACGCTGTGCAACCGATTGCCAGCGTTTTTTTATTTTAGCTAATTTAAATCATTAGCGAGGAAATTTTATCTGCTGGAAATAAGTTAGGGGACTGGCGGAAAATCACATGGTGAAGTTCTATATGTCTGAAATGGGGTTTGGAACACCATAGAAATTTTCTACAAGATTTAAAAATCTCACTATAACTCCATTTCCTCATGTACTGTTCTACTTTATTAACCCTTTCCTAAAATAGTTTTTCTGAAAGAATGCATTTTACATGAAGTTCATATAAAATGGGATTGTACAAGTCGTAGAGAAAAACATAAGGATGGTAAAATAATAATGAAAACAGCAGTTGTCACGGATAGTACGGCGTACATCCCGAAGGAATTGCGAGAGAAATGGAATATCCACATGATTCCGTTAAGCGTGATTTTTGATACTGAAACATATAGGGAAGATATAGATATTACTGCAGAAGAGTTTTACGAAGAAGTAAAGCATCGGGAGCTGCCGACTACGTCAATGCCGCCGATTGGTGAGTTCGTAAAGCTTTTTGAGAAATTGGCAAAGGATTATGATTCTGTTATCAGCATTCATTTATCCAGTGGAATAAGCGGCACTTATCAGGGAGCGGTTTCTGCTGGTGAAATGGTGGAGGGTATAAAATTGTTTGCCTTTGATTCGGAAATTAGTGCGATGGTTCAGGGTTTTTATGCCTTAGAAGCTGCTGAAATGGCTGAGCAAGGTAAAACGCCTGAAGAAATCATTGAGCGACTAGAAGCAGTAAAGAGGTCAGCTCGGGCATATTTCATGGTGGACGATCTAAGCCACTTGCAGCGCGGAGGTCGGCTGTCCAGTGCCCAGGCATTGATCGGCAGTCTTTTGCAGGTTAAACCGCTTCTGCATTTTGTGGATAAGATGATTGTTCCGTTTGAAAAAATTCGCACGAAGAAAAAAGCTTTGAATCGAGTCGTCGATCTGCTTGCTGAGGATGCCGGAAGAGGCGGAGAATATCGGGCAGTCATCATTCATGCCAATCGTGAAAGTGAAGCGCTTGAATGGAAGAGTGAGCTTGAAGCAAAATTTCCTAATGTTGAATTTATGTTTAGCTACTTTGGGCCTGTCATTGGCACACACTTAGGTGAAGGTGCTCTGGGCATGGGCTGGTACAAGAAGTAATTGCGGAGAGATAATACATCAGAGATTGACGTCATTCCTTGGGCTATTTGGAATGGCGTTTTATATTATCCACAAAACCATCCACTTACCCACAAAACATCCGAGTTATTAACAACACAATCCTCCTCGAATTTATTTTATCCACAGAAAAAAGCGTTATCATTCTCTTATTCCTCAATTGAAAAATACTTATCAACAAAATAACTCACATTATCAACAGAAATATCATATTATCCACATAACAATTCACAAAGGCTGTGATTAACTATGAAATTTTTATTGGAAGACGGTAAGATTATCCCCACAGTAAAGCCCCATTCAGATGACAGGTATCATATTATCTCCAAGCTTCCAGACATTCCATCAGTCCCGAGGAATCTTTCGTTTATTGCTAATCCTGCCTTGCAAAAGATGCTGGCAGGGAAGCAACTTCTTGTTGATGAAATTCCCTTTTCTTTAGAAGAAATCCACGAGCATTATGAAAATGGGCATTTAGTTTACCGTAAAGGGCTGGAGATTAATGATAAAAAGCTGAAGTGTGAAAGGTGCGGAGCGACTGATCCAGCTTATTTTGCCGATATGCCTTGTTCACATTGTGGCGAAACGGATTTGTATTGCAGGAAGTGTTTGATGAGGGGGAGGGTGAGCGGATGTACCCCGTTGATTAGTTGGTCGGGACCTGCTCCTGAAATCACAGCGCCACCAGGCCGGCTGGAATGGGATGGCCAGTTATCAGAAGGTCAAAAGTTAGCCTCTGAGCGAGTGGTTGAAGCTGTTGAAAACTTTTCTGAGCTTCTTATTTGGGCTGTGGCAGGAGCAGGTAAGACTGAAGTATTATTCGCCGGGATTGATAGGGCGTTATCCACAGGAAAGCGAGTGTGTCTGGCGACTCCTCGAACTGACGTTGTTCTGGAACTAGCTCCTCGGCTGGAAAAGGTATTCCCGAAGGTGAAAATAACCTCATTGTATGGTGGTAGTGATGACCGGCACGAATACACCCAACTAACCATCGCAACAACCCACCAATTAATCCGCTTTTATAAGGCATTCGATTTAATCATTGTTGATGAAGTGGATGCTTTCCCTTACTCCGTTGATGAAACCCTTCAATATGCAGTTGAACAGTCGAGAAAACCACAATTCACACTCATTTATCTTACAGCAACACCTAGCCAGAAATGGCAGCGGGAATGCCGTCTTGGAAAAAGAGAGTATGTCACTATCCCAGCGCGATTTCACGGAAAACCACTACCAGTACCGAGCTTTGAATGGGCTGGGAACTGGGAGAAAAAGCTTTCGAAGGGTAAACTTCCGGCAAATTTCGTTAAATGGATTGAAACTCGACTTGTAAGTGGTAACCCAGCCTTAGTGTTTGTTCCAAAAATAGTGTCTATGGAAAAAATCCTTTTACTTCTCCGACACATACATCCCCTAATCGAATCCGTCCATGCTGAAGATCCCATACGAAAAGAAAAAGTAATAAAAATGCGCCAAAAAGAAATTCCCGTTCTGCTCACTACAACCATACTCGAACGTGGCGTAACCATCCCGAATGTCGATGTCGCTGTGATTGGGTCAGAGGATAGGATCTTTACTGAAAGTGCCCTTGTCCAGATTGCAGGACGTGCTGGAAGGAGTACTGAGTTCCCGACAGGTGATGTCACTTTTTTTCATTATGGAAAAACTGAAGCGATGGTCAATGCGAAAAATCAAATCATCAAGATGAATAAGGAAGGAATCAAGAAAGGGCCGCTTGATGTATGAAGATTTTTTGTTTGTTATGTGATGGAGAAATAGAATCAGAGTTTACTTGGAGAAGTATATTTACTCATGAGCAGCATAGCAGGCTCTGTCAGAAATGTTATGAGAAATTCGAGCGTATTAGTGGTGAGACATGCAATATTTGTGGAAGGCCGTTTGCTTTATTGGACGCGGAGTATCGGAGCGGGGAATTATGCTTAGATTGCAGACGTTGGGAGGAAGATGAGTTCTGGAGAGGGAGTTTGGACAAGAATACCTCTCTGTATAGCTATTCAGATTTTACGAAAGAAGTCATTGCTAAATTTAAATTTAGAGGAGACTATGTGCTGGCAAAGATTTTTACTGCGGACTTTTTAAAAACTTTGCAAGCTTTCCAATACGATTACCTTGTTCCGATACCATTAAGTGAAGAACGACTATATGAACGTGGATTCAACCAGTCCGAGGCAATTATTAGGGTGGCAGGACTGGAACCCGCATACTTATTGTCAAGGGTTCATACTGAAAAACAATCAAAGAAATCAAGAACAGAAAGAATCCATCTTAACCAGGTTTTCAGAGTGGATTCAGTTCATGATTTAAGGGGTAAAAAAATCTTGATTGTTGACGATATATATACTACAGGCTCAACACTACGGCATGCATCCAGGCTATTGAAGGAAAATGGAGCAGACAAGGTGTACTCGTTAACTTTGGCGCGTTGAGCAGATATGATAAGATTAGAGGAGGAAGGACATTGGAACTTGTAAATTGTCCTGATTGCGGAGAGATCTTCGTTAAAAATAAATTTAGAGATATTTGTGACAAGTGCTTGAAAGCAGAACAGAACGCATATGATACTGTGTCAAAGTTCATGAAAAAACGTGAAAATCGCGCAGCGACGATGCTCCAGGTTGTAGAAGCAACTGGAGTTTCGGAAAAACTGATTTTAAAATTCATTAAAAATGGCAAGCTGCAAATTGCCCAGCTTCCGAATCTTGGTTACCCGTGTGATAAATGCGGAGCAATTATAAGAACAGGGAGACTTTGTGAATCTTGTGCCGGCGCAATCAAGTCCGACTTGCAGGTTCATGAACATGAGGAACAGAGGAAGCGGGAAATCAATAACCGTACTGCGACTTTTTTCACTCATAGAGATTAGGCAAAAAGATTTATTAAAAAACTCTTTTGCTTGCCGATAATAAAAATAGAATCGTTCTGAAAGCGAGGGTTAGACATGAAAATAAATAATATAGGCCCATCAGGGATCAATCCATATAAACGCCAGATGAACAAACTAGATGCAGCAGCAAGTACGCAAAACAAGAAAGCTGATAAAGTAGAGATTTCTTCTACGGCAAAGGAAATGCAGCAGCTTTCTCAAGTATCCGTCCAGCGCCAGCAAAAGGTGGAAGAACTGAAACTTCAGGTTGAAAACGGTACTTATAAATTGAATCATAAAGAAACAGCTAAAAGCATCATTAATTTTTATCATAATAAATAGAGTAAATACTCGTCTTCCTGGCGAGTGTTTCTTTATGCCTAGAAGGGGGGGCAGTCTATGTCTGCTGAATCACTTGTTGTCATCATGAACAAAATGCTCAAATTGCATAAAAGCCTTTACGAACTAACCGTGAAGAAGACGGACATCGTGAAAAAAGGAGACACAGCTGCCCTCGATCAGCTTCTGAAGGATGAACAGTCGCATATAGCGGCGATTAATAAGCTGGAGCAAGAGCGGCTGGCAGTATCTAATGAAATAATACCTGCTGCGTCTTTACAGGAAATAGCAGAGGCAAATCCTTCGGGAAAAGATCAACTTCTAACCATCAAAGAAGAACTGGTGGGAGTCATCTCGGAAATAAAGGCACGAAATGAACTGAATCAGCAATTGATCCATCAGTCACTGCAATTCATTAACTTTTCTAAAAGCCTTGTGATGCCACAGGAAAAGGAAATCAACTACGGACCACCTGCCGGCAAGAAAGCAAAGCCTAGCCAATCGCCGGGGATGTTCAACTCAAAAGCATAACAAATGGAGGAACGAAAATGCGTTCAACCTTTATGGGATTAGAAACAGCGCGCCGCGGTATGTTCACGCAGCAGAGCGCTTTACATACAACCGGACATAATATTGCCAATGCCAATACGCCTGGTTACACTCGTCAGCGCATTAACTTTGAGCAGACTGAGCCATATCCAAACGCATCACTTAACCGCCCCCAGATTCCGGGGCAGGTTGGTACTGGTGTAAAGGCTGGGTCGATTCAACGGGTGAGGGAAAGCTTTCTGGATATCCAGTACCGCAGTGAAAATAATAAGCTAGGTTACTGGGAAACTAGGGCAGAGGCATATACGAAGCTTGAAGAAGTTTTGAATGAGCCTTCAGAATCTGGCCTCGCGAAGACGATGGACCAGTTTTGGCAGTCGCTGCAGGATTTAGCTGTAAACCCGACAAATCCTGGTGCTCGCTCAGTTGTTCGCCAGCGTGGAATTGCCGTGGCTGAGACTTTTAACTATCTGCACAATTCTCTTTCATCAATTCAAAGAGATTTAAAGAACGAGATCTCTGTTTCTGAAAAAGAAATCAATTCTTTAACTTACCAGATTAGTAAGATTAACGGTCAGATTGCAGACGTAGAGCCACATGGCTATTTGCCGAATGATTTATATGATGAGCGCGACCGTTTGATTGATCAACTGGCTTCAATAGTGAACATTAAAGTTGATTATACAAACTCAGGTGGCGGCTCACTTAAAATGGCCGATGGACAGGCTGTCATCAAGATGGTAAGCGACAGCGGGAAAGAGCTTGGAATCCTTGTCAGCGGCGAACGTAATAACAATGTAACTGTAAACTTCGATGGAGCGGATGAGTCCGTTAAGTCGGTTTCAATTGGGCAATCCAGTTTTAATTTTACAGAATTAAAATCGACAGGAAAACTTAAAGCCTTAGTAGATTCATATGGTTATGAAGAGAACGGAAAACTAGTGGGCGTTTATCCTGACATGATGAAGGAATTGGACAACCTTGCCTTTACTTTTGCGACAGAGTTCAACAATGTGCACAAAGATGGAATGAGCCCGAATGACATCGCTAATCAGACGAAGGCTGGCAACGCATTTTTTGCTGATTCCGAGAATGCTGACCTTCAGCGTAAAGGGTATGCAAGCAGAATTCAATTAGCAGATGCTATCGATCAGAGCTTAGATAATATCGCAACTGCTGATGGATCAGATATTGCGAATGCAACAATCGGTGATTCTACTAATATCTTAAAACTTGCGAACATCATTAACGATAAATTTGATTATGGCGGCGACAACGAACAAGCAAACTTCCGCAATTACTATGAAGGTGTAATAGGGGGTATGGCCGTTAAATCTCAAGAGTCAGTCCGTCTAACGCAAAACAGCGGTTCCCTTAGGGAAACAGTTGAGAATAGAAGAAAGTCAGTCAGCTCTGTATCACTAGATGAAGAAATGACAAATATGATCCAGTTCCAACATGCCTACAACGCATCAGCCCGGATGATTACCCTCCAGGACGAAATGCTCGATAAAATCATCAACGGCATGGGAACCGTAGGGAGATAGGTGAAATAAAATGCGAATAACACAATCAATGCTTTCTTCCAATTCATTACGGAATCTTAGCGAGAGCTATCGCCGAATGGGACAGTACCAGGATCAGCTGGCGACAGGCAAAAAAATTACAAAACCTTCCGATGATCCGGTTGTGGCGATGAAAGGGATGTTTTATCGTTCTGGATTGACTGAAGTGGAGCAGTATAAGCGAAACCTTTCTGAACTCTATTTGTGGATGGATAATTCTGAGGCAGGGATTGACCAGGCGAACAATGGGCTGCAGCGTGTTCGTGAGCTGGTCATTCAGGGAAAGAACGGCGCACTAAGTCCAAGTGACCGGGAAGCTGTTGCCAGGGAAGTTGATCAGATTAAAGCGGATCTAGTGCAAGTAGCGAATACAAAGGTTTCTGGCCGGTATATCTTCCATGGTACGGATACGGATAATCCGCCTGTACCGGTGGAAAACCCGCCGACAGTAGCAGTGAACTTATCCGATCCTTCTCTCAATAATTATAAAGTTGAAGTTTCACCGGGGGTATCCCTGAGAGCTAATATCAATCCAGCGAATGTTTTCAATCAGGATTTGTTCAATGTAGTTCAGGAAATTCAAACTGCATTGAAGAATGACAAGCCTGCGGATTTGGACGGTTTGTTGGGACGTTTAGATAAAACAATGGATACTTTATCCTCAGAACGTGCGGAATTAGGAGCACGTTATAATAGGCTCGAAGTAATCGACTCTCGACTAGGCCAACAGGAAGTCATGGCAAATAGGGTTCTGTCTGATAATGAAGATGCTGATATTGAAAGGGTCATTACAGATTTAAAAACACAGGAAAGTGTGCATCGAGCAGCTTTAGGAGTGGGCGCCCGGATTCTTCAGCCGACACTTTTAGACTTTTTAAGATAAGCTATTCTCACTGGGAATAGCTTTTTTTACTATGAGGGAGGAAGAGGAAATGCAAGTCCCGCAAATTCGTATCCAGTCAACACCTGGGAAAATTGAAATCAACACGATTAAGGCTAATTTAGAGATGGAGCAGCCAAAGGCGGAATTAGGCATTGAGCAGCCAAAAGCAGAACTTACAATCAACAGTACTCCTTCCAGACTAACAATCGACCAATCAAAAGCCCGCGAGGACATGGATTTAAAGAGTATATCCAGAAGAATTGAAGATGCAGCTAACCAGGGATATCAGGATTTGTTGGCGGGAATCGCCCGCGTATCACAGGATGGCGATGAGTTGATGATGATTGAGAATGGTGGGGACGTGATAGCTGAGCAGGCTAAGCGGAACAGCGAGTCTCCAATGCTTGACCTTAATATTGGCTGGATTCCATCAGCTGGCTCAGTGAAAATTAATTATTCCCCTGGGAAAGTAGATTTTAACTGGAAGGTAAATAAGCCTGTTATCAACAGCCAGACGAATAAACCAATCATCAACTATACCCCTGGAAAAGCGGAAATTACAATGAAGCAATATCCATCGTTAAAAATTGACTTTGAAGGGTAAAGGATTTTAGCTAAAGGAATGGTGAAATATGAAAATTGGAACAAAATATCATGGCGATGTAGAAATTAAAAATAATGAAGTGCTTGCCTTTGACAAAGGAGTACCGGGTTTTTTGGATGAAAAGCAGTTTGTGCTGCTTCCTTTATCCGAAGACAATATTTTTTATGTGATGCAGTCGGTGGCTACTCCTGCTCTGGCCTTTATTTTATCAAATCCTTTTAATTTCTTTAAAGAATATGATTTTAAATTAGAAGATACAGTTGTAGAGGAGCTAGGCCTAGAATCAGAAAAGAATGTCCAGGTATACTCCATATTAACTGTTCAAGATCCGTTTGAAAAAACAACAGCAAACCTTCAAGGCCCGATAATAATCAATATTAAAAATAATAAAGCAAAACAAGTAATCCTGCATAATGAGCAATACTCTACAAAGCACCCAATCTTTGAAAAATCAAAAGTGAAAGGGTGATGAAAGATGCTAGTGCTGACAAGAAAAAATGGAGAGACGATAAAAATTGGCGATGACATCGAAATCACAGTGATTTCCTCAAAAAATGATCAAGTCAAAATAGGCATAAACGCCCCAAAGAATATAGAAGTATTCCGAAAAGAAATACTCGATCAAATCCAGAGTGAAAATGAAGAAGCGGCAAAGGATATTTCCACTGTACTCGACTTTATGAAAAAGAAATAAAAAAAGAAAAATTATAAAAAACTATTAAACAATTTTTCCTCCTGACGATAAAACTAGTGTAAGAGAAATAAGGGCGGCCGACCTTGTAGCTCAGACAAAATAAAATCTTGTTCACATGGATGTGAACACCAAATTCAAGGAGGAAACAAACAATGAGAATTAACCACAATATCGCGGCTCTTAACACGCACCGTCAGTTATCTAGTGCTTCTAATGCACAAGGAAAGAATATGGAGAAGTTATCTTCAGGTCTACGTATTAACCGTGCTGGAGATGATGCAGCAGGTCTAGCAATTTCTGAAAAAATGCGTGGGCAAATTCGCGGCTTGGAACAAGGTTCAAGAAATGCCCAAGATGGAATTTCAATGCTTCAAACTGCTGAAGGAGCGTTAAATGAAACGCATTCTATTCTTCAACGTATGCGTGAACTTGCTGTACAATCATCCAACGATACGAATGTAACTGAAGATCGTGCGGCAATTGATAAAGAGTATCAAGCTTTAGCGACTGAAATTACTCGTATTTCTGACGATACTGAGTTTAATAAACAAAAACTTTGGGATGGAACTACTACTTTAGTTGATTTTCAAGTTGGACCAAATGCTGCGCAAAAAATCTCATTTACTTTTGAGGACATGGATGCTGCAACAATCACAGGTGGGATTGGAGATTTAACCTCTAAGGCTAACGCACAAACAGCTATTGGAGCATTAGACACAGCGATTGCAAAAGTTTCCACTGTACGCTCTGACTTAGGTGCTACTCAAAATCGTTTAGAACACACTATCAACAACTTGAACACTTCTTCTGAAAACCTGACTGCTGCGGAATCACGTATTCGTGATGTTGACATGGCGAAAGAAATGATGGATCAAACTAAGAACTCTATCCTTTCTCAAGCTGCTCAAGCTATGTTGGCACAAGCTAACCAACAGCCACAAGGTGTATTACAATTATTACGTTAATTTTAGCGAAAAGGACCTTAGATATTCTAAGGTCCTTTTATTAAAAAAAGGCCAAGGAGATAAATGATTGAAAACTTTAGCTTTAATAATGATAGTGAAAAATGAACAAAAAAAAATCAAAAGATGTATTGATAGTGTAAAAGACTTTGTAAGTGAGATAATTATCGTTGATACAGGTTCCACAGATAATACACGAGATATAGCATTAGAGAAAGGCGCGAATGTATTTGAATATGAGTGGAATCATAATTTTTCCAATGCGAGAAACTTTAGTATAAGCAAATCCACTTGTGATTGGAACTTAGTCTTAGATGCTGATGAGTATATCTTATCTGGTCATCATCTCTTAAACGATTTTATAAACAAAAGTGACAATGAAATCGGTAGGATTAATATTTTGAGTAAATATTTAGTTAATGAACAAGAACAAATTGAGTCATCCTATGTTTCTAGAGTTTTTCCTAATAACGGAATTTTTTTTACGGGAAGGGTTCATGAACAGCTAGACACCGATTTGCCGAGAGTTAATATCCCTGTTGAAGTTTCACATGATGGTTATTATCAAACTGATAAAACAGAAAGGAACCTACCGTTACTATTAGATGAGTTAAGTGTATCTCCAAATGATGATTACATACTCTATCAAATTGGTAAGCAATATTATTTGAAGCAAGAATATATTAAAGCAAACTCTTACTTTGATCTTTCATATAAAAAAATAAGCAATAATGTTAATTATAAAAATAAAATGGTAATTGATTATATTTATAGCTTGATCAAAAGTGGGAATTTTGAACTTGGTTTGCAGATTATTGAGGAAGAAAAAAACAACTTATTGTTTTCTACAGACTTTCACTTTATATGTGGTGTGTTTTATATGGAGTTAGTATTTAGTAATGTAAATAAATACATAAACTTCTTTCCTTATATCGAACGTGAGTATTTGACATGTCTAAATATAGATAAAAACAAAAAACAAGAGATGGTTATGGGTACAGGAAGTTTTTTAGCCCTTTATAATCTCGGTACTTTATACGAATCTACTGGTAATATTAGTAAGGCAATCGATTGCTATAAAAAGTCATGGGAATATATGTATCAACCTGCTCGGAAAAGGATAGAAGCATTGAGGAACTAACAACATGATTTAGTTTCGTAGGAATGTATTAAATTAATATAACAAGAAAATTATAGATGGTTTATCTAAGAAGCCAAATCAATTCCTAGTTAAAAACAACAAGGTAAATTAGGTTCTTTGGTTGGATCCTACCCTGGATAGCGTCCTGTTGCAGGGGGTATTTGAATATTCAACATACAAAATATAGTTACTTATACCTATTAATTAAAGTTTTTTAAAAATGTATAATAGACTAAACTCACAGAAATCCAAAGTGAAAAAGGCAAACTATGGGAAACTGTAGGACGCAAAGCCAGGGGCCTGTTCCGCTTTATTAGTGGATGGCAGCCGGTTGCCGCAAGGAATCATGGTCTATTTACCTATGAACCTTGTTTGAGGTTCTTTTTTATTTGGAGTCTGTCCAAAGGTGGGACTATGGAATGAAAGGTTTATTTTCAAGGAAGTTGACTTTGCTGGCAGTAATCCTTATCGTGTCTCAAAGCTTCTTTCCGCTTGTAAATGCATTTGCTGCCTCAACCGCTCTGCCTCCAAGTAATCTCGCAGCACAATATGTCACTCCGGACGATGTTAAGCTAACGTGGTCGGCGGTTTATGGGGCAACTGGCTACAACGTTTATGAAATTACCGAAGGTCAGCTGCTGCTTCGTGACAAAACGACTGCTCCTAGTTATACTCTGAACAATCTAGCTGAGGGTTCATACCGCTATGTAGTTTCAACGCTAACTTCTGAAGGGGAATCAGGCCCGAGTGCACCTGTTTCTGTTGAAGTCGTATATCCAAGTATGTCCGAGCCTTCCGCGCCAACATACTCGGTTACCAACGGAAATGATCTGACCCTTACTTGGGCAGCAGTTCAATATGCAGAAAAATACAACCTTTATCAAATCTCGGAAGATGGAGAACAAACGCTTATTTCGTCACTAGCAGCCAGGACATATAAAATCACCAATATGCCGGAAGGGAAATATAGTTTTGCGATTTCAGCTTCGAATTCCTTATATGGTGATTCTGTCCTTTCCCAGCAGGTGACAGTTGATCTTTTACTCCCTGAAATGTCTGTGCCAAATAATTTTACTTATTCTTTATCTAATGGCAGTGATATCACTCTGAAATGGAATTCAGTAGCTTATGCTACCAACTATAATCTTTATGAGTTCTCCGATAATGAGAAATCATTAAAAAGCACGGTTAACGGGACAAGTATTAAATTGACTGGGTTATCTGCGGGTGAATATAATTATGAAATCCGCTCCAACAGCGACCGGTTTGGTGAATCTGCTGAAGGCAGCCAACTGAAAGTAGTCATAGGTGATGTCATTATGGAAGCACCAGGAAGCTTGGTCTATAAACTTCAAAACGTCAATGATATCGTCCTTACATGGAACACGGTGCAAAATGCGAATACCTATAAGGTTTATCAGCAAGTTAACGGAGAAAAAGTTTTAAAGAGTACAGTCTCAGGAACAACGGTCACTTTCCCAAATGCACTAGAAGGTGAGCATGTATATGAGATTCACTCCTATTCCAATATCTATGGAGAGTCGGGAAATGGAACGAAGGTAATTGTTCCTGTTGTTCATCCTGTAATGCTGCCCCCTGAAAATATGACTGGAACAGTAAAAGATGATAAAGATATTACATTAACATGGAATATAGCAGATAATGCAACCAATTATAAAGTTTACCAAATAATTGACGGCAAAAAAGTTTTAAAAACTACGACTACCGCAACAAGCGTTACATATTTCAATCTGCCATCGGATGAATACAGCTACGTTGTGCATTCCTATTCGTCGAGGTTTGGAGAATCAGCAGAAGGTGCGAAATTGACAGTGACTGTAAACGGAAAAACAATGCTGGCACCGTCAGACCTTACTCACACAGTAACAAACGGGAATGATGTAAAACTAAGCTGGTCTTCGGCAGAGAACGCCACAAACTACAAAATTTATCAGGTTATTGGTGGAGAAAAGGTCTTAAAAAATACAATCACTGGAACTTCTATCATTTATTCGAATCTTCCAGAAGGTGACTATCAATATATTGTTCACAGTAATTCATCCTTATTTGGGGAATCTGAAAATGGAGCAGAAGTGAAGTTTTCATTAGTGTATCCTGAAATGGGAACACCTGAGGAAGTGACTTATAAGATTAATAATGGCAACGACTTCGCATTGAACTGGACCTCTGTTCAATATGCAACAAGCTACAAGATATATGAAATTGTTGACAATGAAAAGATCCTTAAGTATACTGGCTCGGCTTTAAGTACAACTATTCCAAAACTTTCAGTTGGGGAACATTCCTATGTCGTCCATTCCTTTAGCAGCCGTTTTGGCGAGTCCCCTGAAGGGAAAAAACTGTCGGTGATAATTGATGAGTATACAATGGAAGCGCCGGATAACCTGACGGATAGCTTAACAAATATCAATACACTTACACTGAAATGGGATGCATCCCTGTATGTTGACCGATATAAAATTTATGAAGTAATTGATGGAGAGAGAGTCCTGAAAGCGACTGTAACAGGGGCTTCAGCTTCGATCAGCAACATTACTGAGGGTAATCACCAATATCAGGTTCATTCACACAGTGACCGCTTTGGTGAATCACCAGAGGGAACTTCTGTTACTGTCAATATCGTTTTCCCGGAAATTCAAGCACCAAAGAATTTAACCAATACGATCATTAATGGAAATGATATTGTGCTTAAATGGCAAGCCGCAGACTATGCAACAAGTTATAAAGTCTATGAAAATATCGACGGACAAAAGATTTTAAGGACTACTGTATATAGTGCATCTGCAACACTCGTAAATGTTACGGAAGGAAAGCATTCATACAGTATCGAAACCATTAGCACGCGTTTTGGTGAATCGGCTGAAAAAAGCGAGATTTCAGTTGGAGTCATTTTTCCAGATATGCAGGCTCCAGAAAATTTAAGCAAAACAATAGTAAATGGAAATGATATCTCTCTTAAATGGGATGCCTCCTTGTATGCTACAAGCTATAAGATCTACCAATTGATCAATGGAGAAAAGATCTTGAAAACAACAGTGGCAGGTACAACGGCTGTATTGGCCAATATGCCAGAGGGAGAGTATTTCTTTGAGGTGCATTCCTTCAGCAGCCGTTTTGGTGAATCAATTGAAGGAACAAAGGTTTCCTTTGAACTTATATTTCCGATCATGCAGTCTCCAGACAATTTAAACCAAAGTACCAGCAACGGGAACGACATTGTACTGAGATGGAATTCTGCTTCTTATGCAACAGCCTATAAGGTTTATGGAGTAGTTAATGGACAGAAGGAGTTATTGAGGACAGTAACAGGAACAGTAGCAAGCTTTCCGAATATGCCGGAGGGTGAATATACCTATGAGGTGCATTCCTTTAGCAGCCGTTTTAGTGAATCGCCAAAAAGTAGTGAAATCAGCTTCAAATTGACCTGGCCTGTCGTCCAGCCTCCAAAAGTTTCAGGAACCGTTTTTAATGTCAATAATATGACTTTGACATGGCCGTCGGTTGCCTGGGCTAATGAATATAGAGTTTATAAAATTACTGATGATAAAAAAGAGTTAATCTATAAAGGAACCGCTTTAAGCTATAAGATCTATAACCTAAGCGAAGATACACATTCCTTTGAGGTCACAGCCTATAGTTCTCGTTTTGGTGAATCTGTATCATCAAATCAAATAACTGAAACCATTGTTTATCCTGTTATGGAAGCTCCAATCGCTACTTTAAAGGTTATAAGCGAAACAATCGCAAGAATCTCCTGGGATTTCGTCACATATGCCAACGGCTATAACATTTATGAACTGATTAATGGCAAACCGGTTCTCGTAGCTGAAAAGGTGAACAACTTATCCTATACGCTCTCAAATCTGACTTACGCAAACCATCTTTATTACGTAACATCATACAGCAACTCCTTCGGGGAATCTAATCCTTCTGAAACGGTGCTGGCAAAGCTGATCATCGACGAGGAATCGCCGATAACAACGTCTGATGTGAAACCGGATTGGACTAATAAAACGGCAATGGTGAGATTGACCCCCACTGACAATGAAACAGGTGTGGCAGCAACGTACTACTCATTGGACGGAAAAAAATTTCTAGAAGGTACTTCTTTTACGGTCGAGAATGAAGGCGTTCATGAAATATCCTTCTATTCAATCGATAAAGTCGGAAATAAGGAAGAAGTCCAAACAGTAGAAGTGAAGATCGATCAGACAAAGCCTCAAACTGAATCAGATTTAACAGGCGAGTGGTCGAAAGAAAATGTTGCTGTAAAACTAACAGCAGAAGACATTTTGAGCGGCACTGCTAAAACCTTCTATTCAGTGGATGGCTCTGAATACACAGAAGGAACAGAATTCATTGTTACTGGGGATGGAATTCATGAAATCATGTATTACAGTATCGACCATGCTGGTAATGCGGAAGAAGCCCAGGCCGAGAAAGTGAAAATTGATACTAAGGCTCCGGAAACGGATTCGAACATCGAAGACAAATGGTATCAAGATGCTATTAAAGTGGAGTTGTCTGCAAACGATAATCTTAGCGGTGTGGCAGCGACGTTCTATTCCTTGGATGGCATCCGCTTTTTTGAAAGTACAGAATTGTTGCTTGAAAAGGATGGAATATACACAGTTGCTTACTACAGTGTGGATGCGGCCGGAAACATCGAAGCAGCCAAAACACAAACAGTGAAAATTGACCGCCAGGCTCCAGAGACTTCCGCCAATAACTCTGAAGAATGGTACAAGGAAAACGCTGAGATTGTTCTGACAACGGAGGATAACTTCAGCGGAATTGCAAAAACATTCTATTCAGTTAACGGTTCAGAATTCACAGAGGGTAAAAGCTTTACAGTTTCTGAAGAAGGATTGAATGAAGTTTCATACTACAGCGTTGATTATGCAGGAAATATTGAAGCACAAAAAACAATCATAGTTAAGGTTGATAAAACTGCTCCAACTGTCAAAGTAGAAGTGAACGAAGAATACAGGCTTGGTTCTGCATTCACAGTTTCTTATACTGCTGAAGACGAGCACTCCGGGGTGGCTGTAGAAGAAGCAGACATCAATGGAGTTAAATACAAAAATAGCGATTCAATTATCCTTGACCAGCCAGGTGCGTACACTTTTAAAGTAACGGTGACAGACCATGCAGGCTGGACGACAACTTTTGAAAAAGAATTCATTGTCTACATTCCGGTCACCCTTGAAGTACTGCCAAAAGTAATCAAAGGAAACAAAGGCATTTTTACCGTAAAGGCCATTCTGCCTGAGGGATTCGCGGAATCTTCCTTTAAGATTTCAACGGTTACTTTAAATGGAGTTGCTCCAGTCCTTTCCAACAACGGCCTGAAAAAGCAGTCTGAGAAAGGACACTTTAAATTCGAACGTGAAGATTTCGACTGGGAACCGGGGAAGGTAAATCTTGAATTGCGCGCTTACCTGGAAAATGGATATTTAGTGAAAGGATCAGAAATCGTTACTGTAAAGTAAAGAAAAGGCTCCTCAAAGAGGGGCCTTTTTCTGCTTTAATTTTTATAAAAGAGTAAAGAGTTAACAATACATAGCCGATATAATCAATATAATACGCGCTCTAGAGGAGGCAATAGCATGATTAACCGTCTCTCTTCAGATACACCAAGTACATTCATCTATGAAACGATTAAGACGAAAATTGACACTATTGAAGGAGGTACGGCGGGTGAGAATGAAATGGGCCCGGCTGCCACTTCAGGACAAGATGGGTTTGAAAGGGTTCCAAAAGAAAAACTGCAAAACACAATAGAGGAACTGAATAAATTTTTAAGTCCAAGCCATACAGCATTGAAATTCCAATATCACGAGAAACTGCAGGAATACTATGTCACTCTCATTGATGAAAAAACAAAGGAAGTAGTCAGGGAAATCCCTCCAAAGAAAATGCTGGACTTTTATGCGGCTATGACTGAATTTCTAGGCTTTATCGTAGACAAAAAAATTTAGGGGCTGGTGAAGTAAAGTGGTTAGAATAGGCGGACTGGCAAGCGGAATGGACATCGATACACTTGTCGGTGATTTGATGAAAGCAGAAAGGATTCCATTGAACAAGCTGCACCAAAAAAAACAGCTGTTCGAATGGCAACGCGATGATTACCGGGCAATGAACAAATTGCTCGCTGATCTTGATAAGTTTGTGTTTGATGGCATTTTCCGCCAGGCAACTTTTACAAAAAAGACAGTGACAACGTCAAAAGAAAGTGCGGTTTCTGTCAGGAATATCAGTTCCACTTCGAACCTGAGCTCGAGCATCCAGGTACATAGCCTTGCAGAATCTGCATATATGACAAGTAATGGCAGCATTGTTAAAACAGGAGAAACTTTCGACCCAAGCTTGACCCTGGATAGTCAAAGAAGTTTCCTGGCGCAGGGTTTTACTAGCAATGAAATCAGGATACAATCGATTGGCAAGGATGGAGTTTTGGGAGAAGAAATACCGATAACCTTTGAACCAACAAAGGAATCTCTTAATGATGTAATCAATAAGATTAACAACTCCCAGGCAGGAGTTGTCGCATTCTTCGATAAAGCAACCGGCAAGTTTTCCATTTCTGCTAAAAATACCGGGGACATAGCAGGTGGAGCTGAAATCAACCTTAAGGGTGATTTACTGACGAGTGCGTTAAAAATGGATGATAACAACCAGATTGCTGCAGACGCAGTCGTTCCCACTGGTGAGCAGCCAAGGGGAAAAGCAGGTGTGAATGCTTCTTTTACAATTAATGGCCTGAAGACTGAGCGTTCGACCAACACCTTTGTCATCAATGGATTTGAGTATACCTTAAAGCAAATAACTGGAACAGGTACAATAACAGTAAACTCTTTAACGGATGAAGAGGCGATTTTTAAATCGGTGAAAGACTTCGTCGATAAATACAATGAAACAATTGGTAAAATCAATTCGGAGATAACTGAAGAACGGTACCGTAAATATCAGCCGCTTTCTGATGAGGAAAGGGAAGCTATGAGTGAGAAGCAAGCGGAAATGTGGGATGAAAAAGCAAAAAGCGGCATGCTCCGCAATGATTCAATCCTGTCAAGCGCATTGAATAAAATGCGGACCGACATGTATAGCAGGGTGGGTATTGGTGGAGATGGTGTAAGTGATAACTATGACCAGCTTGCCGAAATCGGAATCACGACGTCTAAGAATTACAGGGACGGAGGAAGGCTCGTCCTTGACGAGAATAAGCTCAGGGAAGCAATCAAGAATGACCCGAATGCAATTTATAAGCTTTTTACCCATGATAGCGCAGTGAAAGAAGAGCAGGGACTTGCCAGGAAATTGAGGGCCACGATTGATGAGACAATAAAAACGATTGAGGGCCGTGCAGGAAACTCATTGCGCACTAATGCGCAATTTACGCTTGGAAGGAACCTGTCAGCTATTGACAGCCAAATCAACCGCTTCGAAGACCGCCTGATTAAGATCGAAGACCGTTACTGGAGACAGTTCACTGCAATGGAAAAAGCGATCCAGAAGGCGAACAGCCAGTCTGCATACCTGATGCAGCAGTTCAGTTATTAAAAAATCCCTTTCATGAAAAGGAGAGAAAACATGGCTTTAAATAATCCATACCAGTCATACCAGCAAAATTCGGTCAATACCGCTACGCCTGGTGAGCTGACTTTGATGCTGTATAACGGTTGCCTGAAATTCATTCACATGGCAAAGCATGGACTAGAGAATAAAAATATTGAAATGAAGAATACGAATATCCAAAAGGCACAAGCGATCATTCAGGAATTGATGGTTACGCTTAATATGGACCTAGAGGTTTCTCAGAACATGATGACCTTATACGACTATATGAACCGACGCCTGATCGAAGCGAACATCAAGAATGATACGGGGATTTTGGAGGAAGTTGAAGGTCTGGTCACAGACTTCCGTGACACATGGAAGCAGGTCATCCAGGTAAACCGTTTGAAGCAATACGGCCAGGGCGGCAGAGCCTAGTGAGTGCGGTTAAACAATTTTACCGGCTCACGAACCAGTTAATTGAGCTACTGGAAAAATCGCAGACTGATCGGGATCAGAAGATTGCGCAGACAGAATCCCTTTTAGACCAGCGAGAAACCGTCATGAAAGGCATTTTCCCTCCTTATACATCTGAAGAGGCTGAATTGGGCAAAGAGTTGATTCAGCTTGATGCCAGGCTTACCCGGCTTTTAGAAGCTGATAAAGACTTGATACAAAAGGAAATAAAAGGGCTCCAGGCAAAGAAAGAGTCTAATGCGAAGTATATTAATCCATATCAAAACCTTTCCACAGACGGCATGTTTTATGATAAAAGAAAATAGGTGAATGGATTGAACGCATTAAGCGAAGAAAAGTACATCCTCGCTAAGCAATACATCGATTTGCTTGAAATAGTCGAAGAGGCGTTTGATTATATTAGAGAAAGCTTTAAGAATCCTTCATATTCTGAAGGTGATAGGAGTTTTAAACGCATTGCATTTCCCCCGATTATTAATACGAACTTTGTCTTAGGAGAAAATTTTTCAGGAACAACCTGTATTATAAAAAGTCTGCGCAGTTTACGCGCAGGAAGAAATCATTCAGCATACTCTGCATGGAAGCTTATTGTGGAGCAGGAAATGAAACCATATATACAAGTCTAACCGCCTTTAATCGGGCGGTTTTTCTATATTTGGACAAGTCACTCCAAATTTTTTACTATTCCGACAGTAAAAACAGACATAAAAATGTCAAATCTTCAGACTGTTTTTGCAGGAGTTCTTTGGGGTAAAATAGAATTAGTAATACATAGTCATATCCCAAAGGAGGAGTCCACTATGAACTACAACATTCGTGGAGAAAACATTGAGGTAACGCCAGCAATCAGAGAGTATGTAGAGAAGAAGGTTGCGAAGCTTGACCGGTATTTTACCGAGTCACCCAATGCCAATGTGAACGTTAACCTGAAAGTTTACCAGGATAAAAAAGCAAAAGTTGAAATTACGATTCCGATGAAGGACCTTGTGCTTCGTGCCGAGGAAACTCATGAAGATATGTATGCTGCGATCGATTTGATCACTGATAAGCTTGAGCGCCAGATCCGCAAGCATAAAACAAAGGTCAACCGCAAGTTCCGTGAAAAGGATAGCCTGAAGGATTACGCTCCGATTTTCACAGAAGTTGAGCAGGTTGAAGAAGATGAAGACCTCGAAGTTGTCCGTACTAAGAGTTTCGACTTGAAGCCAATGGACAGCGAAGAAGCAATCCTGCAGATGAACATGCTTGGCCACAGCTTCTACGTCTTCACAAACGCTGAAACAAACCAAACAAATGTTGTTTACAAGCGTAACGACGGCCGTTATGGTTTGATTGAAGCTCAATAAAGTTCAATAATCTTAAACTCTACCCACAGTCAGAAATTGGCTGTGGGTTTTAATTTGTTCCCAAGAAGGAAAATTTATACCGATTGCCGAAATATTTTTCATAGGAGGCGATACATATGACATTTTCAATCGTAGGTTATGATGCTCAGGAAAAAGAATGGGGAATTGCGGTACAATCTAAATTTCTTGGAGTTGGGGCAGTCGTACCGTTTGCGAAAGCGGGAGTGGGTGCTGTGGCTACGCAGTCTTACGCGAATACCGCTTATGGTCCGCAGGCGCTTGAGTTGATGGCGCAGGGAAAATCTGCTGAGGAAGCCATGGAATTGTTTACTAAGGATGACCCTGACAAGGAAATGCGCCAGGTTGGATTGATTGACGCCGAAGGAAACGGTGCAACTTTTACAGGTAAATATTGTTATGACTGGGCAGGCGGAGTTACAGGCAAGCATTTCGTGGCGCAGGGTAACATTTTAGTGGATGAAAATACAGTCAAGGCGATGGCTGAAACATTTGAGTCGACGGAAGGCTCGCTTGCTCATCGATTGCTGCAGGCTCTCAACGCCGGCCAGCAAGCAGGTGGCGACAGCAGAGGCCAACAGTCGGCGGCACTCCTTGTCGTCAAGGAGAAGGGTGGCTACGGCGGTTACAACGATCGTTACATCGATCTCCGTGTCGACGACCATCCGGAACCAATCACGGAACTCATCCGCATTTACGGCCTTCAGCAGCTTTATTTTGCAAAATCAAAACCGGAGAATGTGGTCGCAATAGAAGGAGAGGTAAAGGACACAGTCGTCCAGCATCTTAAGCGCCTGGATTATCTAAAGGCAAATCCTTCTGACGAAGAAGACCTCCACAAAGCCCTCACTTCCTACATCCACACCGAAAACTTTGAAGAAAGAGAGCAGGAGAAAGGCAAAATCGATCTGGAAGTGCTGGAGTTTATGAAAAATCAATAAATCCCTCGTCCCTCTGCCGACCGGCAGGGGGACTTTTCGCATACCTCGATTGGTTGTCACCCCTTGCTGTAAGTGGTAAGATAGTATTTAGCAATAAATCGAATTTTTCTAAAAGGGATTCGGTGCGTTTACAGCGAATCTTTTTTCTTTGGGACAATTTTTACGACTATCAACTTATAAATACAACGAGATTCAATAGATAAAAGGAGCGTCTGTATGGGGATTTTAACGAAAATTTTCGACCAGAATAAACGCGATATCAAAAGATTGACGAAAATGGCGGATCAAATCGATGCGCTTGCAGCTGATATGGAAAAGCTGTCAGACGACCAGCTCAGGGAAAAAACGGAGGAGTTCAAATCCCGTTACCAGAACGGCGCGTCTACTGATGACCTGCTGATTGAAGCGTTCGCAGTCGTCCGTGAAGGTGCGAAGCGTGTCCTTGGTCTGTATCCTTATAAAGTCCAGTTAATGGGTGGTATTTCCCTCCACGAAGGGAATATCTCTGAAATGAAAACTGGTGAAGGTAAAACCCTTACAGCTACAATGCCGGTTTACTTGAACGCAATCACAGGACGTGGCGTGCACGTTATCACGGTCAACGAATACCTCGCAAGCCGTGACGCCGTTGAAATGGGCAAGCTGTATGAATTCCTTGGCCTAACTGTTGGCTTGAACCTGAACAGCATGACGAAGGAAGAAAAGCAGGAAGCATACCGTGCCGATATTACTTATGGTACGAACAACGAGTTCGGCTTCGACTATCTGCGCGACAACATGGTTCTTTACACAGACCAGAAGGTTCAGCGTCCGCTGCACTACTGTGTTATCGATGAAGTTGACTCCATCCTGATCGATGAAGCGCGTACTCCGTTGATCATTTCCGGCTCTGCGCAAAAATCTGCAGCACTATACATTCAGGCAAATGCCTTCGTTCGCACATTGAAACGCGAAGAAGACTACACATATGATGAAAAAACGAAGGGTGTCCAGCTGACTGAGGAAGGAATCACGAAGTCCGAGAAGGCTTTCGGCATCGAGAACCTTTTTGACATCAAGCATGTGACATTGCTTCACCACATCAACCAGGCGATGAAAGCCCAGGCGAGCATGCATAAGGATGTTGATTACGTCGTCCAGGACGGCGAAATCGTTATCGTTGACCAATTCACTGGACGTCTGATGAAGGGCCGCCGCTACAGCGAAGGCTTGCACCAGGCAATCGAGGCAAAAGAAGGCCTTGAGATCCAGAATGAAAGCATGACGCTTGCGACGATCACATTCCAGAACTACTTCCGTATGTATGAAAAGCTTTCCGGTATGACGGGTACAGCTAAGACTGAGGAAGAGGAATTCCGAAATATCTACAATATGAACGTTGTCGTCATTCCGACGAACCGTCCGATTGCGCGTGACGACCGTCCGGATTTGATTTATGCAACGATGCAAGGAAAGTTCAAGGCAGTAGCCGATGATATCGCCGAACGCCATCAGGCTGGACAACCAGTCCTTGTTGGTACGGTTGCGATTGAAACGTCTGAAATCATTTCTGCGTTTTTATCTAAGAAAGGCATCAAGCATAATGTCCTGAACGCGAAAAACCATGAGCGTGAAGCGGAAATTATCGCTGAGGCCGGTTCAAAAGGCGCGGTTACAATCGCGACGAACATGGCGGGCCGTGGTACGGATATCAAGCTTGGCGATGGTGTTAAAGAAGTTGGCGGTCTTGCGGTAATTGGTACAGAGCGTCACGAGAGCCGTCGTATCGATAACCAGCTCCGCGGACGTTCTGGACGTCAGGGAGACCCTGGTGTGACGCAGTTCTACCTTTCCATGGAAGATGAATTGATGCGCCGCTTCGGTTCCGACAATATGAAAGCAATGATGGAGCGCCTAGGTATGGATGATACCCAGCCAATTCAGAGCAAAATGGTTTCAAGAGCCGTTGAATCAGCGCAAAAACGTGTTGAGGGCAACAACTTCGATGCTCGTAAGCAGTTGCTTCAGTACGATGATGTTCTTCGCCAGCAGCGCGAAATCATCTACAAGCAGCGTGACGAGGTTCTTGAGTCTGAAAACCTCCGTGAAATCGTTGAAAGAATGATCAGGTCTGCATTGGAACGCAATGTTTCTGCCCATACGCCAGCAGGCGAGGATATGGAGAAATGGGATCTGAACAGCATTCTTGACTACGTGAACGGCAACCTGCTACACGAGGGCGATATCACTGTCGAAGACCTTCGCGGCAAAGAGCAGGATGAAATTATCGAAGCCATCATGGCGAAGGTGAAAGAGCGTTATGATGAAAAAGAAGAAATGCTGACTGACGAGCAAATGCGTGAGTTTGAAAAAGTCATCGTGCTTCGCTCGGTTGACTCGAAGTGGATGGACCACATCGACCAGATGGACCAGCTGCGTCAGGGTATCCACCTGCGTGCATATGGCCAGATCGATCCGCTGCGCGAGTACCAGCATGAAGGCTTCGCGATGTTCGAAAACATGGTACTTTCCATTGAAGACGATGTTGCGAAATACATCATGAAGGCTGAAATCCGCAGCAACCTTGAGCGTCAGGAAGTTGCGAAAGGCCACGCGGTGAACCCGAAGGAAGGCGAAGGCGGCAAGGTGAAGAAGAAGCCTGTCGTCAAGTCAATGGATGTTGGCCGCAATGACCCATGTATCTGCGGCAGCGGCAAGAAATACAAGAACTGCTGCGGCAAGGCGGAATAAGTTTTATTGCACGCGGTAATGAATAATTTTTTTACATTAAGAGGGTCCGGTTATCCGGCTCTCTTTTTCCTTGGAACATACAATACGGTATAATGGAAAGTAACTTATCTATGAGGTGAACGATATGGAATTAGCAGATATCAGGAATGAGCTTGAGAAAACAGCTAAGAAATTAGCGGACTTCAGGGGGTCTCTTTGACCTCGAAAATAAAGAAGCGCGGATCGCTGAGCTAGAAGATGGCATGCTTGCACCGAACTTCTGGGATGACCAGCAAAAAGCACAGGTCGTCATCAACGAAGCCAATGCGCTTAAGGAACAGGTTAATGTATTTAACGAGCTTAACGAGTCATACGAAAATCTCGATTTGACTTATGAGCTTGTAAAAGAAGAAAATGACGCGGATCTTCGTGAAGAGCTCGAGAAGGAACTCGTGGAATTCAAAGAGCGCATGAGTGAGTTTGAGCTCCAATTGTTGTTGAGTGAAGAGCATGATAAAAATAATGCGATTCTTGAATTGCACCCAGGAGCGGGTGGAACGGAATCCCAGGACTGGGGCTCCATGCTGTTGCGCATGTACACGCGCTGGGCAGAAAAGCGAGGCTTCAAGGTTGAGACTTTGGATTACCTGCCAGGAGACGAAGCTGGAATCAAGAGTGTCACTTTAAAGATTAACGGACACAATGCATACGGTTATCTGAAAGCAGAAAAAGGTGTACACCGTCTCGTACGTATTTCGCCGTTCGACTCTTCAGGCCGACGTCACACTTCATTCGTATCCTGCGAAGTCATGCCAGAATTCAACAATGAAATCGAGATCGAAATCCGTACAGAAGACTTGAAAATCGACACATACCGTGCAAGCGGCGCCGGTGGGCAGCACATCAACACGACTGACTCAGCCGTCCGGATCACGCACTTGCCGACAGGTGTCGTTGTATCATCCCAGGCAGAACGTTCACAGATCAAGAACCGCGAAACGTCGATGAAAATGCTGAAAGCCAAGCTTTACCAGCGCGAAATCGAGCAGCAGCAAGCCGAACTGGACGAAATCCGCGGCGAGCAAAAAGAAATCGGCTGGGGCAGCCAGATTCGTTCTTACGTATTCCATCCATACTCCATGGTCAAGGACCACCGCACCAGCGCCGAATCCGGCAACGTGCAAGCAGTCATGGACGGGGATATTGATATGTTTATTGATGCTTATTTGAGGTCGAAATTAAGTTTGGGTGAGTAATATTATTAGTGGTCCCCCGCCGGGTTGGCGGGGGATTTTTTAATTCGAAGTATAATAGCAGCTTCTCCGCGTAGTCCCTTGGCATTTCAAGTTCATATTTGCGAGCAGCTTTGTTGCCACCTTAGGTGAGTGAATGTGAAGGTATTCCCGAAACTGCTTGTTGGTAATAGTATCGTTGATCAGGAGAAAGTAATCCTCGATGGCCTGGTGATGAGCATCTTTAGCTGCGGTCCCGCAATGTGTACAATTCCAGGTTCCGCTATATCGCTCCATTGCATACTGGGAACAAGAGGGGCATTGAACACCGGTCAAGTATTCAGATGGGTCAATCTTAAATTGATGAAGATGGGAGCCTAGAGGAACATCACTCTTTAATAAAAGCCTGCTTAGTCTTTTAAATTCTTTTACGGAATGTAGCTCTTTTTTATATCTTGATATGAACTCTTCAATTTTAAAGATGATTTTTCCCGGAGGACAAACGCGATGATAGATTTCCTGATCATTGTTTGGGTTTCGTAATGCTGTCGAGGGATTGCTGCTGAAGACAAGGTACTCAATAGGAATCTGGGGGAAATGGTGGTCGTTCAGCCACTTCATTAAAAGCAGACGGTGTCTTTTTACTTGAAGAATAGGATCTTCATAGGTATCTGTTTTGTCATGATAAGTACGTTCCATTTGATTAAAAGGAGAATGGAAGGTGAGGGTGCCTGCCATGTTCTTGGCATCGATAATGAGTGCAAATGAGGGAGAGAGCAGCAGCGAGTCTATTTGGAAGTGAGTTTGACCTGATTTAAGCCGAAGCCCTTGGAATATGTGGAATTCATCTTCGTGGAGAATGCTGGTGTAATAGTCTAGAGCTTCTTCGCCTTTGTGGCCAGCCCTGGTTTTCATGGAATCTTGGATCACTTCAGGGAGTTTGGGGTGATTAACAGGTAATCTTCTTTGAATTGCATCATTTATTTTGATTCGGAGTGGGAATGTTCTTCTTTTTACGATCAAAATGGTCTCAGTCCTCTCGTTCTATTTAATTAAGGTATAAGGATTCGCTGACAAGTGGTTAAAATCCTGCTTTTTACCATACAGGGTTTCGATTTATTTAGAGAACATTACACCATCACTACGAAATGAGTGCCAATCACTACGAAAATTGTAAGAATCACTCCGAAAATACCGCGAACCACTACGAAAATCGTAATAATCACTACGATTTTCTCCTTAATCACTACTTTTTCCATATAACAGGTAAAAATCAACACAACCCAAGGTCCAATTACCTTTTTTCAGCAACCCCACCCGCCTAGATTCATACTGAATGTAAAAAAAGCGGACTTCTACTAGAAGGCCGCTCTCAATATTAGATAAACAAATTCAATCCAGAATCCTCTGCATCGCCGAGGTAGGCTGCTACGCCGCCAATTTCGACTCCGTCGATGAGTTCTTCTTTTGCGATGCCCATGATGTCCATGCTCATGCCGCAGGCTACTAGCTTGACGCCGGCGTCCATGGCATTTTTCATCAGTGTTTCAAGGCTGTCGACGTTTTTGTTGGCCATGACGGTCTTGATCATCTTGGAGCCCATTCCGCCCATGTTCATCTTGGACAATGGCAGGTCGTTTGCACCCTTAGGCATCATCATGCTGAACATCTTCGCCATCATGTCTTTCTCGGTTGACGGTGCATCGTTGCGCTTCAGGATGTTCAGTCCCCAGAAGGTGAAGAACAAGGTTACTTCTTTGCCCATCGCCGCCGCGCCGGATGCGATGATGAAGGTTGCGATTGCCTTATCAAGATCTCCGCTGAACACGACCATCGTTGCACCATTTTTAGCAGGAACGCCGGTTGGAACCTCAACAGGAGCTGCCATCGTATTCATAGGCACGACCACGTTGCCTTTCATGATCTGTGCCTTGAACTTCTTATCTTCAAATTTGTTACTGATCAGCTCGTTGCCTGTCTTTTCACACCAAGCCTTGATATCCTTCGCGAAGCCAGGATCTGTTGCATGGACTTCCATTACCTCGCCGTCCTGCATATCGCCAATTGTCTTATACACCTTCATGATTGGGCCTGGGCAAGATAGGCCGCAAGCGTCAAGTGTCGTTTTTACAGTCGGCGGTGCAACAGGAGCAGCAGGTGCCTGAGTAACAGGAGCAGCCTCAACAGCCAATCCAATGCTAGTCTGGGCAGCACCAGCAGCGATTTCTTCCAACGCAGTATTATGCTGAGCCACGCCATTATCGCTGATTGGTGTACCACAGTTTTCACTTGCATCTGGCTCATACACGCAAGAGTAAGTCTTGTATCCGCCGTCAAGGTTCTTCACCTTGAATCCAGCCTGCATCAGGATACGTGTAGCAAGGTAACCGCGAAGACCGACCTGGCAATAGACGTATACTTCCTTCGTCGGAATTTCTTCAAGACGGTCGCGTAGCTCACCAAGCGGAATATTCACAGAACCCTCAATCATTCCCATGTCACGTTCGATTGGCTCACGAACGTCGATCAGGTATCCCCCATCAGCAAGGATGTCATTGATTTCATGCCATTGAACTGTTTCCACAAGCCCTTCAGCAAGGTTTTTCGCTGCATAGCCAGCCATGTTGACTGGGTCTTTTGCAGAAGAGTATGGCGGTGCATACGCCAGTTCAAGATCTGGCAGGTCAAAGATTGTCATGCCGCCTTTGATTGCTGTAGCCAAAACGTCGATACGCTTGTCTGCGCCATCATAAGATACAGCCTGTGCACCGAAGATTCTTCCTGTCTCACGGTCAAAGATCAATTTTAGCGCGATTGGGAATGCGCCAGGATAGTATCCAGCATGTGAGCTTGGGTGTACGTGCACGACATCATAAGAGATGCCAAGCCGCTTCAATGTCTTCTCGTTATTTCCAGTTGCTGCTACAGTCATGTCAAAAACTTTCGCGATTGATGTGCCAAGCGTGCCCTGGTATTTGGAATCGATGCCGTTGATATGGTCAGCGACGATTCGTCCCTGGCGGTTAGCCGGCCATGCAAGCGGAATGTGAGTCGCCTGTCCGTTGATATAGTCTTTTACTTCAATCGCGTCGCCGATGGCATAGATGCTTTCGTCAGCCGTCTGCAGGCGCTCGTTAACACGGATCGCACCGCGCAAGCCTATCTCCAGTCCAGCTTCCTTAGCCAACTTATTTTCAGGAGCAACACCAATCGCAAGGATAACGAGATCAGTATCAAGTTGCTTACCGCTGTTAAGGTTAATGATCTTACCGTTCTTCTCAAAAGATTTAACGCCATCTTCAAGTACAAGATTCACGCCTTTTTCACGGAGGTGTTGATGTAAAATAGAAGCCATCTCAAAGTCGATTGGCGCCATGATTTGGTCAGCCATCTCCACGAGTGTCACTTCGACACCGCGTTCCCAAAGGTTCTCGGCCATTTCAACCCCGATGAATCCGCCGCCGATGACTGTTGCCTTCTTAGGCTGTTGCTCATCAACATATGCCTTGATTTTATCAGTGTCAGGAATATTGCGAAGCGTGAACAATGCTTCTGCTTCGTTGATTCCCGGGATTGGAGGCTTGATTGGACTAGCTCCCGGTGATAAAACAAGCACATCATAGCTTTCCTCATAAGTTTCACCGGTTTTCAGGTTCTTGATTTCAACAACTTTGCGACCACGGTCGATGCGAGTCACTTCGCTCAGGTTGCGGATGTCCATGTTGAATTTCTTGGACATGCCTTCAACAGTCTGGACAAGCAATGCGTCACGTTCCTGAATTGCACCGCCAATATAATAAGGAAGGCCGCAGTTTGCGAAAGAAATATATTCACCACGTTCGACCATCACGATTTCTGTTTGTTCATCCAGTCTTCTTAAACGCGCAGCTGTTGTAGCTCCGCCAGCAACTCCACCTACGATAACAACTTTTTTAGCCAAATTAATTACCCTCTTTCTGAAAAATTTTATATAGTTTCGATTTTGTTTTTGGTTAATTACTAATTCACTTTGCCGTTACAATCCGTAAACTTCAGTCTGGCCAGATGCTGGACCCGGATATTGTGTAATGGTGAGCATGCGGTAAGTTTAAAAAAATGTATTTTTCTTTTTTACAGGAAAGACTAATCAATATGATCGCCTCCTTATACGTGAAATATATCACAAAGTACGACTAGGGGTAAGGGTATTTTGCAAAATGTCAAAATTTGTTCATAATTTCACAAACTCAAGTGGTTAGTATAAAATTTTGCTTGCAAAAATAGTTGGACTAATTGTTTCTATAATATAGACTCATCGAGAACATCGAGATTGTAAACACCAGAGTTTGAGTTGGTTAAGATTCTTTATTAAGTACTGAGGACCAAAAAATACGGAGTCAAAACTTTTGCCCTTTAACACGGCGCACTATTAGCGTTTACAGGAAATTCGACACGTGCTATACTCACTGACGGCATTAAAGGAAAAAGGGGATAGGACTTTGAAGAAAAGGCGTAATTATACATTAAATCCGACTTTAGAAAAGCTTTTTGAATATGTTTATGTGCTCATTGGATCTGCAATTGTGGCGATTTCGTTCAATGTGTTCTTGCTGCCGAACCGGGTTGCTTCCGGCGGGGTGAGCGGGATTAGTACGATTTTGGATGCGACGCTTGGCTGGGAGCCGGCTTACGTGCAGTGGGCTTTTAACATCCCGTTGTTCATTGCGGGGGTTGTTTTACTAGGGAGACAATATGGGTATAAAACTCTTGCAGGGACCATTTTCCTTCCATTTGTCGTGTTTCTGACAAATGACGTGAAGCCATGGACTCTTGATCCTTTGCTTGGATCATTGTTCGGCGGTATTGGTGTCGGCCTTGGTCTTGGCATTGTATTTAGAGGTAATGCATCAACTGGTGGTACCGATTTGGCGGCGCAGATTATCCACAAGTACACTGGGCTATCGCTTGGTACCTGCGTGGCGTTGATTGATGGACTGATTGTAGTATCTGCAGCGATTGTATTCGATATTGAACGTGGTCTATATGCGTTGATCGGGCTTTATGTAACTAGTAAAACAATCGACCTTGTGCAGGTCGGCATCGGACGCTCGAAGATGGCGATGGTCATTACAAACCGCCAGGATGAAGTTCGTGAAGCAATTTTGAATAAAATTGACCGTGGAGTGACAAAACTATCAGCATACGGCGGCTATACGGACCAGGAACGTCCAATTATCATGTGTGTGGTGGATCAAACGGAGTTCACAAAATTGAAACAATTGGTCCAATCCATTGACCCATCTGCATTTGTGATTGTAATGGACGCTTCTGAGGTATTGGGTGAGGGTTTTAAAAGGGCTTAGTATTGGTATAAAATAGTCGTGTATGCAAAATTTTCTTAGGGGGAGTTAAGTTGAAGAAGAAATTATTGGCTCTATTAATGGGAACCTCCTTGGCACTGGCAGCTTGCGGTGGCGGCGGTGATGAAGCTGGCGGCGGCGACACAGCTGGTGCGGATCCAGAAAAGCTCTATAATCAAAAATGCTCAAGCTGCCATGGCGGCGATCTAGAGGGTGGCGTAGGACCTAAGCTAAGCGATGTAGGTTCACGTTTATCTCAGGAAGATATTGAAAGTGTTATCGCGAACGGCCAGGGATCAATGCCTCCAAAACTGCTTGAAGGCGACGATGCATCAGCTGTAGCTGAATGGCTGGCAAACAAAAAATAACAGTTATAAGGAAACGTCCTGAGATTGTCAGGACGTTTTTTTGTGCTATTTTTTCCAATGCATTAATGGTAGAAATGCTGTCTTTATGCATTTCTGTAAAATCGCCAAATTATTTAGCAATTCAGCAAGCTTCGCATTTTGTACATACAAGTTATGAAAAAATCTTGTTACACCACGGTAATAAAACTAAAAATTCTACTAAATAAGAAACTCGACAACAGGTGGATTTTACTAGGTAAATAGCTAACTTAGGAGGATAAACAACGAGCAAGTAACTAGATGGAATAACCTATAGTGGGATTAAATGGAATAAAAATCCGAATTTGAAAAGAAACTGTAATATTTAAAAGGGTTTTTTTGATAGTGAGAGATGCTATAATAGGTTTGTTACAAATTGTCGAAGTTTAGCCGTTTGATAAGACTAACTATCTAAGGTGATACAAAAATGATAGATATGCAGGATGTTTACAAAACATATTCCAACGGCATTGTTGCTGCAAATGGAATAAATGTTCATATAGATGCAGGTGAATTTTTATACGTAGTGGGACCCAGCGGTGCTGGAAAATCTACTTTTATAAAAATGATGTACCGTGAAGTTAAGCCTTCTAAAGGTTCTATCATTATAAATGGTGTCAATCTGGCAAAGCTAAAGGACAGCAAAGTACCTTTGCTTCGCCGGAATATTGGCGTGGTGTTCCAAGACTTCAAATTGCTGAATACTCTTTCAGTCTATGAAAATGTCGCGTTTGCGATGGAAGTTATCGAGGAACAGCCGCAATATATCAAGAAGCGCGTCATGGAAACTTTGGAACTTGTAGGACTTAAGCACAAAGCAAGAGCGCTTCCAACTGAGCTTTCTGGTGGGGAGCAGCAGCGTGTTGCCATCGCTCGTTCAATTGTGAACGCACCAAAAGTGGTAATCGCTGATGAACCGACGGGAAACCTTGACCCTGATACATCATGGGAAATCATGAACATTTTCGAGGAAATTAACTTAAGGGGAACCACGATTGTCATGGCCACCCACAACAAAGAAATCGTCAACACAATCAAGCATCGCGTCATCGCGATCGAGAATGGCAGGATTGCCCGTGACGAAGTGAAAGGTGAATACGGATATGAAAGCTAGAACATTCCGCCGCCACGTACGCGAGAGCTTTAAAAGCTTAGGACGAAACGGCTGGATGACGTTTGCATCCGTAAGTGCCGTAACAGTTACCTTGCTTTTGGTCGGTATCTTTTTCGTCATTATGATGAATTTAAATAAAGTCGCAATCACGATTGAGGAAGATGTAGAAATCCGAGTTCATGTGGATGTAGCAGCGAACGACAAAGATAAAGAGGTATTGGAGCAGCAAATCAACCAGGTTTCCGGAATTAAAAGTGTGACCTATTCTTCCAAGGAACAAGAACTTGAGAGTTTGATAAAAAGCCTGGGAGATGAAGGGGAAGCCTTTCAGTTGTTCGAGCAAGACAATCCTTTAAACGATGTCTTCGTCGTAAAGACGAAAAATCCTACTGATACAATGAGAGTTGCCAAGCAAATTGAGAAATTCAATTATGTCTCTACTGTAAAGTATGGACAAGGCAAGGTGGAAAAGTTATTCAGTTTTATAGAAGTAAGCCGAAATGTTGGACTCATATTAATTGTCGGACTTCTTTTCACAGCCATGTTCTTAATCTCTAACACTATTAAAATAACGATCATGGCACGTAAAAGAGAGATTGAGATTATGAGACTCGTAGGAGCAACGAATGGGTTTATCAGATGGCCATTCTTCCTTGAAGGTCTCTGGTTAGGAATCCTGGGAGCGGTTGTGCCAATTGCGGTCGTATCCGCAGCCTATTATTATGCTTACGATTACTTGAACGATAAGCTGAAAGACCATTTTATAAAATTGCTTGAATTCAATCCGTTTGTTTACCAATTATCAGCAATCCTAATCATTATGGGAGCTGCAATTGGAATCTGGGGAAGTCTCATGTCCGTCCGAAAGTTCTTAAAAGTGTGAGGAAGATTTAATTCTTCCTAAACACTACATAGCCAATAGACGATAGATAGAAAGACAAAGTTACGAAACTATCATGAGTAAGAGAGGGGAAAGATCTAGTGAAAAAGCAGATACTCTCACTAGCAGTAGTCAGTACTTTAAGCCTGGGTTCTTTGTTAAGCCCAATATCAGTAGACCAAGCAACAGCAGAAAGCATTTCGGAAATGCAAAAACAGAAAAATGAACTAAAAAACCAGCGTTCTGGCATCAATGCTGAAATAAATCAGAATAAGTCTAAAATCGGTGAGCTGCAAAACGAGCAGCAGAAGTTGAATGACCAAATTAAGAAGCTTGACCATGCGGTAAGTGATGCAGAACAGAAAATCGAAGAAAAGAACGCGGAAATTGCGCAGACAAACGAGGAAATCAAACAATTAAAAGCAGAAATCGCCGTATTGATGGAGCGCATCGAAAAACGCAATGAATTGCTTAAAGACAAGGCACGCTCTTTCCAGGAAAATGGCGGGACTGTTAACTATATTGATGTATTGCTTGGTGCACAAAGCTTCAGCGACTTCGTTGACCGTGTAAGCGCAGTAACGACAATCGTCCAAGCTGATAAGGATATCCTTGAACAGCACAAGCAGGATAAACTAGACCTTGAAACAAAACAACAGCAAGTCCAAGCTAAGCTTAATAACTTACAAGAAATGAAGAAAGATCTTGAAGTATTAAAAGTACAACTAAACAGCCAAATCAAAGAAAAGAATAAGCTTATGAGCACGCTTAAACATGAAGAAGAGCAAATGCATGCGGAAACTATTGAAATGGCAGAAGCAGCTGAAGTCTTGGCGGCACAGGAAGCTGCAATGGCTCAGGCAATTGAGCTGGAGAGAAAGCGTCAAGCCGAAAGAGCAAGACAGGCAGAACTTGAAAGACAAAGGAAAGCAGCAGCGGCTGCAGCAGCAGCTAAGAAAAATAACGGGGGCGGAAGCTCGACTACAGCTCCTGATCCAGAGCCAGTTGCGGCAGAACCACCAGCATCAAGCGGAATGCTTCAAATGCCTGCCAATGGCCGTATAACTTCGGGAATCGGACAGCGCTGGGGAACTTTCCATGCTGGTATCGATATTGCTAACAGATCAGCTAATGTACCGATTGTCGCAGCAGCAGATGGTGTTGTAATCCGTTCTTATTATTCTTCAAGCTACGGGAATGCTATTTTCATTGCCCATTCAATCAATGGTCAAACATATACAACAGTATATGCACATATGAGCAATCGCAAGGTAAGCAATGGACAAGTAGTATCCAGAGGTCAGCGTATAGGGACAATGGGTAATACGGGCCAGTCTTACGGCCAGCACCTGCACTTCGAATTGCATAAAGGTTCTTGGAATGCATCGAAGTCCAATGCAATCAATCCAATGCCTCACTTTTAAATAAACTTTCAGGAAGAGACTTTATGTCTCTTCCTTTTCCATTTTCCCAAATAAAGCTCCTGTAAAACTTGTAAATAATGTAAATGAAAGAGTGTGTTGACAATCCCCAAACATAACCTGATAATTTTAGTAGGTAAATCTTCCTATGAGAATTCGGGGTGGTCATATTGAGACTAGTTTCCATACATAACTGCGAGGAAGGGTTTATCCTTGCGAAGCCAATATTTGACCAAAGTAACCGTATTTTGTTGAGTGCGGGCAGTGTCATGACTAATAGTTTTATTCAAAGGCTAAAAGATAAGAATGTTCACCATATCTATGTTAAATCCGAGATTACGGAAGATGTTGAAGTGAATGATGACTTAAACCCTAAATTAAGATTTGAAGCGGTTCAAAAGTTAAGTGAAGTCTTTAATACTCTCCAAGAGGGGAAAACAGGAAAGAATGCAGCTTTGGGACGGGTAAAATCGATTCGAAATATGTCTGATGTTTTCAGCCAAATCATGAACGAAATGAATTCATCCAAACATCTTCTGAATTTACTGAGCCATATGCAATCCTCTGTAGATACCATGTTTGATCATTCTATTAATACAGGTCTTTATTCTTTGACAATGGGAAGGCATCTTGGTCTAAAAGAGAAGGAATTGCAAATTTTAGGTCTTGGTGCTCTATACCATGATATAGGGAAGCTTCAATTGGAGGGTGTGACAAAGCAGAATCTTAAAGAGTGGGAAAGACACCCTGACCTTGCATTCCAGGCTCTCCGGAAAGAATCAAGCCTGCATCTGCTGGTAGCTCATTGTGCATACCAGCATCATGAGCATGTAGATGGGTCTGGATTTCCGAGAGGTTTAAAGGGAAAGGATATTCACTTATACGCAAAAATTATAGCGGTTGCAGAAGCATTCGACTATTTAATCAACAGCAAGAGCTTGTTGCCGCACGAGGCCATGGAGGTCATTGTTGCACGTACCTTTACGAGGTATGATCATCAGGTGGTAGAAGCTTTTAAAAATGCGATCGCTATTTATCCAATTGGGGTGACAGTCATCCTGAATACAGGAGAAAGCGGTGTTGTAATTGCCTACAATAATCGATATCCTCAGCGTCCCGTAGTTAGAGTGTTTAAAGATCAGTACGGCCGTAAATTAAATCAATTTTACAATATTGACCTTATGGCTTCTTTAAACACAATGATTGTTAAATGCGATGCTGTAATTGAGAGAGAACCTGTTAAGAGCTAGTTACAGCTTTTAACAGGTTCTTTGCTTTATCCCACTCAAAATTTATCCTTCATACCCTGTCCCTCTTCGTCATATAATTGAAATTATAGAAAATTTTACGGCGGAGGAGCAGTTGATGCGGTAAACGGGGAGGAGTTTGGCAATGGAGCGTAAGTGGATTGCCTTTTTGATGGCGGGCTCGCTGCTGACAGGTGCGGGGAGTACATACGCCGGCATGCAATGGTACGAGAGCAAGGCGGGGGTTCTGGAACGCCAGATCGTCCCTTTCAATGATAATGCGAGAGCGGAATCGGGCGAGCCGGGCAGTCTTGAGAAAGTCGAGCAGGCATACAGTTTGATTTTTAACAGTTACGTAGAAAAGGTAGAGGAAGAAAAGCTCGTTGAAGGTGCGATCCAGGGGATGCTATCGACCCTGGAGGATCCCTATTCCGTCTATATGGACAAGGAGACGGCTAAACAATTCAATGAGACGCTGGAGTCGTCTTTTGAAGGAATTGGTGCCGAGGTCAGTACAGTTGATGGGAAAATCGTGATTGTTTCGCCTTTTAAAAATTCCCCGGCAGAAAAAGCGGGCTTGAAGCCGAATGATCAGATTTTGAAGGTCGATGGCGAAAGTATCGTTGGACTGGACTTATATGAAGCAACTTTGAAAATTCGCGGCAAAAAGGGGACGCCTGTTGTTCTCGAAATCGAGCGCAAGGGCTTAAAGGATCCGCTGAAGGTAAAAGTGGTTCGCGACGAGATTCCGCAGATTACCGTCCATGCTGACATGAAAAAGGTGAATGGCGAGAAGATTGGTTACATGGAGATTACCTCGTTTTCAGAAGATACGTCCAAAGAGTTCAACAAGGAGCTTAAAGCTTTTGAAAAAAAGGGGATGGATGCGCTGCTGATAGATGTGCGCGGCAATCCTGGAGGACTGCTCTCTAGTGTAGAAGAAATTTTACGTGAATTGGTTTCAAAGGAGAAGCCGCTCTATCAAATTGAAGAGCGCAATGGCGATAAGACTCGCTATTTTTCCAATCTGGAAAAAGCAAAACAGTATCCGATTGCCGTGTTGACAGACGATGGCAGTGCATCAGCATCGGAAATTCTGGCAGGGGCATTGAAAGAAGCAGGAGGCTATCCAGTCATTGGCGAGAAGAGCTTCGGCAAGGGGACCGTCCAGCAGGCGGTACCGATGGGAGATGGCAGCAATATCAAGCTGACATTGTTCAAATGGCTGACACCTGACGGCAACTGGATCCATAAAAAGGGCATCGAGCCAACAGTCGAAGTCAATCAGCCGGCACTGTATGACACTCATCCAATCCAGGTTGAAAAGCCGCTCAAACTGGATATGAACAATGAGCAGGTCAAAAACGCTCAGGAAATCCTTGCTGGACTTGGTTTCGAGCCGGGACGTACGGATGGCTACTTCAGCGGTATGACTGAAATTGCCGTCAAGGCATTCCAACGGAAAAATGACATGAACGTTACGGGTGTGATTGACGCAAAAACTGCCACCGCACTTGAGGATGCGGCTAGAGAAGCAATGAAACAAGAAGAAAACGACCTTCAGCTGCAGACCGCGTTGAGGCTGTTGGCGAAATAGATATCTTATCCGCCGTACCAAAACTTGGTGCGGTGTTTTTTTTTTAACATTTATTTGGAAAAAGTAGTGATTACATCAAAAATCGTAGTGATTAGTTGAAAAACCGTAGTGATTATTCGAGATTTCGTAGTGATTACATTCAAAATCGTAGTGATTTTTAGTTTTTCCGTAGTGATTAGTATCCCGACCAAAAAAAAGAGTTCTATTAATGGGTCCTTTTCGGATTTTACTATATTCTTAGTCATGCAAGAAAAAAATCCCATCAATATTCCACAACTATTGATAGGTTTTACCACCCAGATTTGATAGAATAAGCTTAATATCATGTAATCTATGAAGGCTGGTGACATAGGGGTGGCACAAGATTGGTTCATTGAACTTTTGAAAGGGACGGGCAGGCTTCTGCTTCACCCTGTGTTCTATTATTCTATATTTTTGGCGGCGGTCCTTGGTGTTTCGCGCGTGAAGCGGGAGCGTAAGAATTTCACGGTGAGGGCGAAGGATGCTTACTTTGAACTCAGACAGCTGTTTCCGCTGGGATTGCTTGTCGGTCTGATGATCTCAATCATAACCATTGCAGCGGGCATCGCGATTCCATTCGGAGCAATTGTTTTAGTTGCTGCAGCAACACTGCTGTTGAGTCTTTTAACAAGAGTCAGGCTGCTTACGCCTGCATACACGGTCGGAGTCGCATTCTTCGCGTTGATTTTCCTTTCTGGAAAAGAAATCAATCTTCCGTTAGTGGGCGACTTATTTTCAAGTCTTGATGAAAAAATCTACCCATCGATTGCGATTTTGTTAGCATTATTAACGATCGCCGAAGGCTTCCTTATTTTACGAAATGGAAAAAAGGGAACTTCCCCTAAATTAATCAAGAGTAAGCGCGGACAGACGGTTGGTGTCCATGAGGTAAAACGCCTCTGGGTTGTACCGGCGTTTATGCTCATTCCAGGCGACATCCTGACAATGCCGTTTGAGTGGTGGCCTGTATTCACGCTTGGAGACAATACATATTCACTAATTCTTGTTCCATTTGCGATCGGATTGCATCAGCAAGTCCAGGGTATGCTGCCAAAAGAAGCTGTCACTCAGCTGGGCAGCCGCGTCTTGGGTCTCGGTATCCTGATCACGCTGATAGCCGTTGCGGGCTACTGGTACCCAATTGCCTCTATCGGTGCGGTCGCCATTGCGATGATCGGACGCGAAGCCCTGACTCTGGCACAGAGAATGCAGGAGGAGAGCAGGCCGTTCTATTTTTCGAAAAAGAACCATGGTGTGATGATTCTCGGGATACTGCCGGAATCCCCTGCTGATAAAATGGCATTAGCCGTAGGAGAGCTTATCACAAAGGTCAACGGAACGAATGTCCGTGATGAACAAACATTCTATGAGGCTTTGTCACGAAACAGAGCGCATTGCAAGCTGGAAGTCCTTGATACAAACGGGCAAATCCGCTTTGTACAAAGGGCTTTGTATGAAGGTGATCACCACGAACTAGGCATCCTTTTTGTTTTGGATGAGAAAAAGTGGGATAGTGCAGTTGTTGGATAATGAGGCTTTAAAAAAGCGGGGGGATTCCCCCGCTTTTTGTTTTTTAGAATATTGGGTAAATAGCCTTATAAAATTCCATTTACAGGATTGTTCTTTACGAAGTATGATAATCTCAGTGAAACCAAAAATTTTAGATTGGGGTACATGGATGGGAGCGTATCGCAACATTTTTTCGCTTTTGCTTGTTCTTTCTTTAGTTTTAGGCAGTGTTTATCCTTATGCTAATAATGTTGTGGAAGCAGTGAACTACACTAGAGTTACAGAAATACCGGATAAACGTACAGAAAACACTTGGACATTCCGGAATACCAATCTTTCAGAGACGATTGATGTATTTCCTCTTCCTGTTTTTGAGAAAGATTCATCAGGAAGATTCGTACAGAAGGACATGAATGGTCAAAACGGTCCGTTAACTTTTGTATCTTCGTCACAGGGTGATGCTAATTTTTCTAATGATCTTCTTTTGAAGTTGGGTTCAGATGAAGAAGGAAGTTATCGTACATATCTTGATTTTGGAAGCAGCTTGCCCAACCTTGAAAATAAACTGATTGTCGATGCCAAGCTGCAGCTGGTTGAGTATGGGAACACAAAACAACCAGGTTATTATGACCCGGCACACAGGGATGGAACGTTTGCCGTACACAATATATTGGAAAACTGGGACGCAAATACTATCACTTGGAATACTCAGCCAACGATTAGTGAACAACCTGTCGCTGTCGAGACGGATATGAAGTTAGTGGACAGTGCAAGGTTTGCATGGGATATCACTAAGTTAGTCCAAGAGTGGTACAAAGACCCATCAGCATCTCATGGAATTGCATTAAAGGCGAATGATGAAAACCTTCATGGAACTTTACGCTCCTTCGTGAAAATAGATCAAAAAATTAGTTATATTCCTGTTCTTCAGATTACCTATAATAATCCAGATTTGTACCCTTCCGGCAGGGGATACAATTTTGGCGAAAATAGCGGGAAGGGACGTATTGACCTTCAATGGTATTCCGTTTCCGGGGCAAAAGGTTATAAGGTATTAATTTTTAATGGTAAAGAGTATGAGGAGATTGATGTAGGGAATCAGACAACCTGGACATCTCTTGGTAAAAAGATATGGCCGACAGAGGAGCAGATTCACCAGGGAGAATATAAGCTTCGCCTCGATGGAAGTGGTGGAGATTTTACCGACAAGCCTGCTGAGGTTTATGCAAATGCAGGTAGTACTGATAGGAATCCGTTTGTCTACTATTTCAAAATACAGGCCTATAATGATAATGGTTCGATATTGACAAATGAAGTTGGAGTCGGAATTCCTGATGGAACCGCACCATCTGAGCCTGAAAATCTTCAGGTAAAGGAACTTGCCAGTGATTTTATGATTAGCTGGAATGCGTCTGTTGACGACCGCTCTGAGATTAGCAGCTATCAGGTGACATTAGAATCACTGAATGGTTATGGATACATTACTCGCAGTACTTCGAATACGGAAATTAAGATCGATGAAGAAAACCTGGTGTACGGCGGGCGGTATAAAATCTCTATAAGAGCAGTTGATGCTAACGGAAATAAATCAGCAGCTGCAATGATTCAAGCTGAGCCAAGATCTCTAAGGGCTTCACAGATTCATGGGTACACCATTCCGTCATATCCGCTTGAAGTGACCAGCACCCCTAGTTTAAAGCTGACAGTTGAAAATACTGGTTATGACGACTGGACTGCAGATAAGGGGTATGAGGTCCGAGTCGAAGGAATTTCAGTCTATGAGCTGCTAGGAGCTCCATTAGATGTGAAGTCGGGTGAGGTAAAAGAGCTTGAAGTGAAACTAATGGGGCCGCTGACGATAGGTGAGACACCAATAAAGTTGGGGATTTTTCATCGGGACCATGGCTGGGTCGGCTCGACTGTCAACAGATCAATGACCTTTATGGATACTACAGCTCCTGAGCTTATTTTAGAATCGCCTGTCAACTATGACACCCTTTATGGAGATGTTTTAATAAAAGGCATCATAAGTGACTATCAGGTAGAGGAATATACGATTTCTTATGGAGCTAGTTCAGATCCTCTTGAGTGGAAAGTTCTTGAAAATGTATCGAATCAAGATGGCACCTTCAGCTTTAATTGGGATACTAGAGGGATTCGGGGTGGAGAGTATTCTTTGAAGGTAGATGCTGTTGATTCCACTGGGAATGAAAAAAGCATCAAACGTAAAGTCTATATCAATCTTCCACCAATGACTCCGCTTGTCAGCCAGGTGACTGATAAGGCGACAACCGTCTCAGGAACGGCGAAGGCCGGTACGAACATCAAGGTATTAAAAGGCGGCGCATTGCTTGGGAGTGCTTCTACGGGTACAAATGGAGTATTCTCTGTCAAAATACCTGTAGCACAGTCAGCGGGCACCGTCCTTCAGGTAACTTCCACAGACGATTATGGGAACGTTAGCTTGCCTCGATCGGTGACCGTCATAGACAAGACACCTCCTCCGGCTCCTAAAGTGAATTCAGTAGGAGACAACATGACTACTGTAACGGGTTCTGGAGAAAAGAGTGCAACTATAAAGGTGTGGAAAGGTTCCTCTGTGATTGGCTCTTCAGCAGTGAAAGCCGATGGAACCTATGTAGTGTCTATCGCCAAGCAACCTGCAGGTATGACTCTATTGGTTACAGCAACAGACAAAGCGTTAAATGTAAGTGCTACAACGAAGATAACGGTCGTTGATAAGACTCCACCAGTGGCACCGAAGGTTAATGTTTTAGGGAACAACTCCACAACCGTTACTGGTACAGCCGAAAAATATGCTGTGATTAAAATAAAGAAGGGCTCTACGGTTATTGCAACAGCCACTGTTAAGGCGGATGGTAAATTTTCAGCCGCAATTTCGAAGCAGAATGCTGGGACGGTACTTTCCGTCACAGCAACTGATAAAGCCGGGAATGTCAGCAGCACTATAAAGACGACCGTCCTGGATAAAATTGCACCAGCAGTTCCGACCGTGAATACAGTCTACTACTATCACACCAGTGTGAAAGGAAAGGCAGAAGCTTATTCCTACATCACTGTGAAAAAAGGGTCAACGGTAATTGGAACAGTTAAAGCAAACTCAAAAGGATACTTCACTGTGAAAATAAAAAAACAAAAACGTGGCACAAAACTTTACGTCACGGCGAAAGATAAAGCGGGTAATAATAGCAAGGCTAGAATCGTAACGATAAAGTAAAAAGGGAAACTTCAAGAGAGTTACTCATGGGTGGTTTTTATATAGAACTCAAACTCTAAACTTTTCCTGTGATTCCTCCATTCTGACAATATAACAAAGAAACCAAAGCGGGACCCGTCATCACAAGGCTCCCGCTTTGGTTTCTTTGTATCAGCCAGGTCAACTGCGCCTGGCCTCCAAAGTAAAATTCAGTACGGTCAATGCGCTTTCATTTATCATAATTTACTCAACCACACCAGTCCGCATAACCTCAAATTCAATCTTCACATCGACTTTACTGTCCGGGTACATGCCATGCCATTTTTCAGTGGTCAGGTTGGCATGTCTGACACTTTTTCGATAGATCTCACCGAATCCAAATGGGTCGGCCCCTGACTTCCGTGCTTTTTTGATTAAATGCTCAATATCTGCGGTGATTTTCTCATTAAGCTTTTTTTCTAGTTTCTTAAGCTCTGCGGGGTTTTTTAAGTCTAATGCCTGGTTGATTTCAAGCAGGCGCGTTTTTAATTTGACCTTCAGTTCGAATTGGGGATTTTCCTTGCTGAGCAGGTTGATCTCACTTTTGCTGTGGATGGTATCAAGAACCACAGCCAGCTTGTCAGGACCTTCAGGAGTCTCTTCCAAATCAAAATCTTGCTTGTCGATTACCAGTTCTATTGCTCCTGCCTTGTAGCGATCATTGATCAGCTTTAGATAAAAAGCTTCTTTTGCATTGATTTTGCCGACCATCTTATCATTCTTTATCAAAGCCATGCCGGTAATTTTAACTATGCCTTTATTACTTTTTAAAGTGGGTAAAATTGGGTCGATACCTGGTGCGTAAAAATCATGCAATACTTCCTGCAAGGTTGAAGATGGGATTTTTTCACCCTTTATGTTTTGATCCAGTTCCTTATATATGAGCTGGCTGATATCTGAAAATTGTTCGTTCTTTTGGTTAAGGAGCTTGTTTGTACTTCCCTCGACTACCGCCAGATAGGTGAGATCACTGATCGAGGGGTCACGTGCAAGTGTATCAGCCAGATTGATGAAGCCCGTACGGACAACTTCTTCACTGAAAAGCGCTACCCGCAGCTGTCCGGACTGCAATTTTTTAGGACTTTTTAAATCGGCCTCATTTCTCGCTCCTTTACTTGTTGCCGACTTCGCGGACAGGATGACGGAACTTTGAGCGGCCTCCGGGTCGATTTGGAGAAGCACCATTGTCGCAAGAATCTGCTTATCCTCTGTGAAATCATAACCCACCGTTGTGAGCAAACCCATCTTCTCCAGTGTTTTCTGTTCTGCACAGCCAGAAAGGATGAGCACGAGAATGACAATTATGAGCTTATTCATTTTTTTGCGCATTGGCCTCATCCTTTTTTCGGAAAAGTTTATTTTTAATCAGTACAGCACCGAATAGAAGTAATGGATAGACAAAAACAATATAGAAAGCTCCTCTAGCGAAATAGTCATTCAACATATTAATCTGCACCCTTGTGAGCGGGTAAAGGAGGGTTAATAATATAAATGTAAGGAGAATCCAGCTGACTTTCTGCTCTTTTTTATTAAAAATCCGTGAAATTCCCCGGGTAGCTGCCCACATATAGAGCATCAGATTTGGCAGGATCAGCAGGACCCAAAAAGTTATTGCCACATACTCAAATCTTTCAATAAATGGGAAACGAACAATTTTAAAAAGGGATAACGTACCCCAAATTGTCCTCTCAAGCTGTCCTCCGCTGAAATAAGCAAGGGAGACAACCATTACTGCGAGATAAAGTATTGTTGTGAAACCAAGCCCATATTGCATATATTTATGGACCCGGTCTTTTTCTTTTAAAAAAGGATAGATTACGTAAATGATTTCAAAGCCGATGACGGTGAAGGTCATTTGCTTTGCCCCTATAAGCATTTCAGTTACGCTCGCTTCGAACATCGGAAATAAGTAATCCCAATTGGCAAACTGGAAGGGGTAGGCGAGCAGCAGGATCAGCCACAAAGAAAGGGTAACGCTAAAAAAGCTGACACCCACAACTGTTCGCAGCCCGCCATTTAAACCATAGTAAACAAGGTAAACGAGAGTCAGAGCCAGCAGCCAGTTTGGGATTTCGGGGAAAACCCATGCCTGTAGAACTTCAATATAATTCCGGACAATCATGTGGAAGCCACCAAGAAAATAGAGAACAAACAGAATATTAACCAGGGTTCCTATCCATTTTCCCAGGACATCATATTGGATGCCATATAAATCTGTATTCTCGTATGCACTTAATGTTTTCACCATAATGAACCCAATGATTGCAGTGGCAACCCCGCTGATAATCACGGAAATCCAAGCATCATGTCTCGCTTCCATGTAAATGATCCGCTGGAAGCCCTGTATGCCAACACCAAGCTGCATAGAATGGACCACGAAGATGAGCAGGAAAGTATTGACCATGTTTTGGGGCCTAGGCTCGATGTGAACTTTCATTCATAACACCACAACTTATTCTTTGGTTTTTCGTTCCTCGTACTTCAATCTGTTCAATGGCCTTGTCTGCAACGGACGCTTGTTGGTCCATCCAATAGGGAGACGAATGATACTGTCGCGCCAATCATGAAATCTCGGCGGGTAAAAGGGAGCCAAAAACGGTGTCCCCAGACTGGATAGGCGGAGCAGATGGATCAGCAGGAAGCAAAAGCCAACCATCAAACCGTAAAATCCCCAAAATCCTGCCATAATGATTAAAGGAAACCGCAGGACCCTGATGACATTGCCCATCATATAGTTTGGCGTCGTGAACGAAGCGAGTGCGCTTACGGCGATGATGATGATCAGGATGTTGCTTGTGAATCCCGCTTCTACTGCAGCTGTTCCGACGACAATACCGCCAACGATACCCATCGTCTGGCCAACCTTCGTTGGCAGCCGGGCTCCGGCTTCCCGTAAGAGCTCAATCATTACTTCCAGCAATAAAGCTTCGATAATAGGCGGGAAAGGTACGCGTGATCTTGACTCCCCAAGAGGAATCAATAGTGTTTGCGGGATGATCTCGTAATGAAAAGTCAGAGCTGCCACATAGATCGCTGTGAAAAAAATTGACACAACCATCGAGAACACCCTCAAGACTCTGAGAAAGGTGGCGATTTGCCATCTGACGCTTTCATCCTCCATACTCTGAAAAAATTCAATGAAGGTTTGCGGTGCTCCGATTACCTGGACACTGCCATCAACAAGGACCACCATTTTCCCATTCAAAAGCCAGGCGCAGGCACGATCCGGTCTTTCAGTCATCAGCATTTGCGGAAAGATGGCAAATGAATTGTCTTCAATGAGCTGTACTAATATAGAGCTGTCAAGCACACCATCAATTTTGATTGAGCGGATTCGCTCGCGCATGCGGTCGATCATGTCATCATCCGCAATCCCTTTTAAGTAGAGCAGGGAAATGGCTGAATTCGTTTGTTTTCCTAAAGTGAAGCTTTCATTGCATAGATTTGGGTTGGTGAGAAAGCGACGGATCAGAGATATATTGGTTGCAAGGCTCTCGTTAAAGGCGATTTGCGGCCCTAGAACCTGAGATTCATTTTCAGGTCGGGTCAATGACCGGTTTTCCTGGGTACCGACCATTGCACTAATTATGACGGGGTGGCCTGACGAATGGACCAACACCGCTCCTTTTAAAATCGAATCAACCCCGTCTTCGACATATTTATGTTTTGAAGTACTGGAGACTGTAATATGCTTAAGTGCTTCGTTAGGGGAGGCTTGCGCATCTTCGAGACGAGCGAGGACATCTCCATTCAGCATCTTCTTATCCGTCAAAGTATCTAAGAAAATCAGTGTAAAGCCATTTTGGAGTTCCTTGATATTTAAATCCGCGCTATCGTGAAGGCGCTCCTTCATTTTGTAGATGAAATCGGCCTTATCTATTGGTATTAATTCCTTGTCGTCGAGGTTTTTTTGATTTATGCTGTTGTCGACTTCGCCTTTCTTTTTCTTGAAGAACATCAAAAATCCCTCCGATGCAGTCATCTACTCAACAGGTTTTGCTACAATCGGAAAAATTATACTGCTGATAGTTTAACGGATTGCATGAAAAAAGAAGCTGACGTTTTGTCAGCTTCCTATTTTAAAACTCCCAATGAATCAAGGAATACTATGATGATCACCACAGGCACGACAAATTTCATCACATTGTACCAGAGGTTGAAGAGCAGGCTTCCGCCTTTTGAGTGCTGCAGCAGCTCCTGGCGCAGTACTTCCTTTTTGATTTTAAGTGGGACGAATATCGAAATCAGCAATACTCCAAGCGGCATCAGGATGTTGCTTACAAGGAAATCAGCTGTGTCAAAGATGTTTTTACCGAAAAAAGTTGCTTCCGAGATGGTTCCGAATGATAGGGCAGAAGGGATGCCAAGCAGGAAAATTAAACCCCCGGCTATCCATGCGAATCGGGTCCGCTTTTTCTGATTGCCTTTTGCAAGTGTGGCAACGACAATTTCAAGCATCGAGAAGGCTGAAGTCAGTGTTGCGAACAGGAACAATGCCAGGAAAAGAAGCAGGAACAGTTCGCCGAATACCATTTTTTCAAAGACTGCTGGAAGGACGACGAATAGCAGTCCCGGTCCTTCTGCCGGTTCAAATCCAAGCGAGAAAACAGCTGGGAAGATCGCCAGACCGGCAAGCAGTGCGATAAAAAGATTCATCCCGACAACCGACAGGGCAGGCTGTACGATGCTGCCCTTTTTCGGGAGGTATGAACTGTATGTCACCATCACGGATACGCCGACACTCAGGGAGAAGAAGGATTGCCCCATTGCAAACAGCACGTTTTCCGATGTAATACTAGAAAAATCAGGCGCAAGGAAAAACTTTACGCCAGCAAGTGCGTTTTCGAGCGTAAGGGATCGGATGATCAGGATGATGAAAAGCAGGAATAATGCCGGCATCAGGATTTTGCTCGCTTTTTCGATCCCGGATTGGACTCCTTTGGCAACGACCAAAATCGTGATCAATAAGAAGGCAGCTTGAGCAGCGAGCACGCTCCATGCACTGCTGATTGTCTGTCCGAACAAGCCTCCATAATCAGCTCCTTCTTCAATCACTCCGCCAGCCAGCCCTTTTACAAAATAAAGGCTGATCCAGCCGCCGACAACACTGTAAAAGCTTAGCAGCACAAAGCTGGTGACAACACCAAGTATCCCAATCAAATACCATTTGCTTTTCGGCGCGATTTCAATGTAGGCACGGATCGCTTCCTTCCCTGTGCTGCGGCCGATGACAAACTCCGCAAGCAATAATGGCAACCCGATGAATAATGAAAATAAGATAAACATCAGGAAAAATGCCCCTCCGCCGCTTACCCCCGTTACATACGGCAGCTTCCAGATTGCTCCGATGCCTATCGCTGACCCTGCTGCGGCCAGTATGAACCCGATTTTTGATGACCATTGTTCTTTCTCCATGTGTATTCTCCCTTTTTCTCTATATTTCAGCTGATGATGATAGAGGGCTCGGGCAAAATAAAAAGCCACGCCTCTATCCATCAATCTGGATAGGGACGTGGCTGAACACGCGGTACCACCCTATTTGGAAGCATGTTGCTTCCCGCTCAAGTTACTGGATAACGGCCAAATCCGTTCCTTTTTTTAAGCACTTTTCGTAAACTTTGTTGCTTTTACATCCTATCTGCACATATGCAATTCGGAAGCATCTTCGAAAAGAGCCCGAAACCTCTAAGAATGCGGATAACTGTATGTTCGAAAAGCAGCAATCAATACGAAAACAGCTTTTATTAAAAGGAAAAGCTCCAAGAACGAAATTCACCTGGCCTTTGTATCAGTTTCCACCAACCACTGATTCTCTATCAACAGGGAGACCGGCTTAATAGACTCTCTTCAACGCTTCAACTTATTAAAATATTACTTGAAATTATAGTGTGATAATGAAAGAGTGTCAAGGATTGATTGAAATATCCCCAAGAACGATTGGGGTAATAAATAGAATTCTATAGAAAATAACTGACAAAAGCCCAGAACACAGCGGTGAATAAACCTGTGAATCCGAAAGTATACCAAAGCATATTCCGGAACTTCTCTTTTTTAGCTAGAAGGTACTGCCTGTAGCTAAGCTCCCCTTTAGCAAATCGCAGCCCTAATTCATCGGGCTCTACACTATATTGCTTTCCAGCTTTTGTTTTTAAAATCAGGCTCTTAATCATCGGGAGGTTCCCGTTGTCTTGAAGCTCGGATTTTAAAGATATACCCCGGTCACACTCAAGAAAAGTACCGCCGATAAAATCAACACGTACAATGCTGTATGAGGAGCTCTCCTGAATTTTTTCTGAAAAATGGTATGCCTGGAGCTCGATTGCATTATTTGATACACACATATATCCACCACCTCGCCATTCCTTTGCTGTTTCATTATATGCTAAAACTGTTGTGATGCTGATGTTCCAAAGCTTCCAATCCTTTTTCGGTGATCATCGTTCCGCTCCTGCCTCGTCGGACGACGACAAAGCCTTGTTGTTCTAGTTCTTTTAAACGCAGGCGTATTTGCTGTTCGCTAAGCGGGTTGCTGGTATTTGACATCATGAGACTAAGCTGAGGCCTGCCGGAGCTTTTTCCTGCCAAGTTCAATTCTTTTATGAATTGAAGAAGGGTTCTGTACTCTTCAGCCTTTTTATAACCAGTCAGGTCCGTTTCAGGAAGAGGCCTTTTTTCCTTCTGGTCGACTGGGAGATCTTCAGTGCTAATGATTTCGCCTTCCGAAACAGCAAGCATGTACAGCAAAGTGTTTTTTAGCTCACGGATATTTCCCTTCCAGGGCATTCCTGTCAATTTGGTTATGGCCTCATGTTCGATTTTTGCTTTTGGCTTATGGCTTTCATAGATAAAATGCTGTACCAATAGTGGAATGTCTTCCTTGCGCTCCCTGAGAGGGGGCAAGCTCAGGGAAAGAACCTTCAAGCGGTGGTATAGATCCTCGCGAAACTCGCCTCTTTCAATCATTTCCTTGAGATTCTTGTTCGTGGCCGCGATGATCCGCACATCGACGGGGATGTTCCTGGTGCCGCCAATCCGGCGAATCTCCTGTTCTTGTAACACACGCAAAAGCCTTGCCTGAAGCTTCATGCTGATGTCACCGATTTCGTCGAGGAACAGTGTGCCGCCGTCTGCCTGTTCGAACACTCCTTTTTTGCCCCCTTTTCTTGCGCCTGTAAAAGAGCCTTCTTCGTAACCGAACAATTCACTCTCCAACAGATCTTCTGGCAGTGCGTTGCAGTTTATTGCCAGGTATGGAGCGTCCTTCCGGCTTGATACCATATGCATGGCACCTGCGAAAAGCTCTTTCCCAGTTCCGCTTTCCCCCTGGATCAGGATTGGCAGGTGGGTCCTTGCCAGCTTCCGGGCGATTTTCTTCGTCTCTTTGATTGCTTTGCTTTTGCCGAGGATGTTTTCGAAAGTATGCTTCGCAACATATCCTTTCTTTTGGAGCTCGAGCCTGACTGCTTTCTCCATTTCAATCGTCTCGTCCATGTTTTTGAATGTGACAACAACTGTTTCTTCCTGTGTAATTGGCATGCGGTGGACCATGACATTCGTTTGCCTTACCAGAAATGGATAAGGTACCTCAGCATCAATTTCTTTCAACAAGAAATGCAGAAGATCGGGATTATGGAAAATGTCATTTACCTTCCTGTTCAGGGCTCTTTCTTTCGGTACGCCCGTGATTTTTTCCAGAACATCATTAAAAACCGTGATGCTGCCTTTGGAATCAAGTGCCATGATACCGTCATTCACGCCATCTACTACATGTTTCAGGTACTGGTTTAACTTGGCTTCTTCCTCTTTCAGAAAAGATAGTTTCTGGCTTAATTCAATGATCCTTCTCGTATACCTGTCAGCGACATGAATTCCGAGCGCCTCAGGCAGGCCAAGCCGGTCAACGATTTTCATGATCGTATGAATATCGATCAGCCTGACGCCGAGGTTGATTTTTGTCGTGATTGAATCTGGAATCAGCTCCATTTCCCCGGGGGTGACGGCAATATTGATTTCTTGGGGGTATTTTATGCCTGGAAAGTAGGGATGGTATTGTAAGTGATCTATTCCAAGCGCTTTTAAGGTGTGAATGGAGTCATTGACACTTTCAGGAAAGTCATTAACATAGAGGACACTGGTGCCGGCGGGAAGGCTGAACAGCCTGTCGATATACTGGTGGTTGATGGTCCTGTTGGCGATAATGACCTCACAGTTTTCGCCAATGACATGTTCAACTTCTTCCTCAATCAGGTAGGATGAATAGATAACGATCTTATCAGAAATCCTATCCGGCAAGGTTTCCTCGGACGAATAGCTTTGGATTGATACATAATTCCCTAGTATACTTTCTAGTTGGTCTTCCAGGGCCAACCTTGTTTCCTTTGTTCCTGCTAAAAGAATAAGCTGTTTTTTCATTTTAATTGGTCCTTTTTGGTTTAATTATAAAATTATTATACCATTTAAAAGAACCATATAGAACCAATTTACTATTATGCCCCAGATTGAAAGTGAGCGTTTTCAAAGTTTTTGCGGATTCGTAATTATTGGCACGAAAATTGCAAAAACTTTTAATAAGGAATTATTTTATACAATCAAGGGGGTTTAAGAATGGAAAATAAAGTATGGAAGGTTCCACACACATTTGTCATTGTGTTTTTCGTTGTCATGCTTGTGGCAATCGTGACGTACTTCGTGCCGGTGGGTCAGTTCGAAACGAAGGAAATCACCTATAGTGACAATGGAGAGGAAAAAACGAAGACGGTATTGGATCCTGAGAGCTTTCAGATTGTAAAAGATGAACAGGGAAATCCTGTCCATAAAGGAACAGATTTGTTCGAAGCAGGCGGAGAAGCAGGCTTCCTGAACTTTGTCTTTGAAGGGTTGGTTTCTGGAGATAAATGGGGCTCAGCTGTCGGAGTTGTAGCATTTATCCTGATCATTGGCGGAGCTTTTGGCATCATCATGAGAACAAGGGCGATCGAGGAAGGCATCCTGAATGTCATCGACAAGACAAAGGGCAGAGAAATCCTTATTATCCCGATCATGTTCTTCTTATTCTCACTTGGCGGTGCCGTTTTTGGAATGGGTGAAGAAGCGATCGCATTTGCGATGATTCTCGTGCCATTGATGGTTGCGCTTGGATATGACGCAATTACAGGCGTGATGATCACTTATGTGGCTACACAAATAGGATTCGCAACATCGTGGATGAATCCATTCGGTGTCGCCATCGCGCAGGGAATCTCTGGTGTGCCGGTTTTGTCCGAGTCTCCTTTCCGCATGGCAATGTGGGCCGTTTTCACGCTGCTTGGAATTATCTACACATGGCGTTATGCGGCAAGCATCAAGAAGGATCCTGTAAGGTCGCTTACCTATACAAGTGACGATTATTTCCGCAAGGATATGAAGAACCAGGATTTGAACGTAAAATTCACCTTGGGGCACAGCCTCGTGATATTAACGATTGTGGCTGGAATCGCCTGGATTATCTGGGGAGTTATTGAGCATGCATACTATATTCCAGAAATCGCTTCACAATTTTTCACAATCGGGCTTGTAGCCGGAATCATCGGTGTTATTTTTAAATTGAACAATATGAAGGTCAATGATATTGCCGATGGATTCATTGACGGCGCGAAGGACTTATTGCCAGCCGCTCTTGTTGTCGGAATGGCCAAAGGAATTGTCATCATCCTTGGAGGTGACAGCCCGGATGCACCGTCCGTGCTTAACACAATGCTTTTTGGAGCAGGCCAGGCGATCGGTGATTTGCCGGCATCTGTTTCAGCAGTGTTCATGTATCTATTCCAATCCGTTTTCAATTTCTTCGTCGTATCAGGGTCAGGCCAGGCAGCATTGACTATGCCTTTAATGGCGCCGCTTGCGGATATCGCCGGTGTTTCCCGCCAGGTTGCGGTCCTTGCTTTCCAGTTGGGTGATGGTTTGACAAACATCATCGTTCCGACTTCCGCTGCATTGATTGGAACGCTGGGGGCAGCGCGGATTGACTGGGGAGTATGGGCAAAGTTCATTGGCAAATTCATGCTTCTGTTAGTAGCAGTATCAATTATATTTATTATCATTGCTGTATCCATTGGTTTATAATGGGCAAAAAGATTGCAGGAGGGGACCCTAGTGCTGACGTTAATCAAGAATGGAGACATTTACGCACCAGATTACCTTGGAAAAAAAGATATATTGCTTGTTGATAGTAAAATAGGATTTATCCAGGATGAAATTGAAAATCCTGATGGGTTTGTGGAAGTACAGGTCATTGATGCGACAGGAAAAAAGGTCGTACCGGGATTCATCGATTCCCACGTTCATCTCATCGGAGGGGGCGGGGAAGGCGGGTTTCATACAAGGACTCCGGAGATTCAGCTTACACAGGCTACGACTGCCGGGATAACAACGCTTGTCGGCGTGCTTGGGACGGACGGAACGACTCGGACGATGCCAAGCCTGATTGCCAAAGCACGGGGGCTTGAAGAAGAAGGGATTACCACCTATGTGCAGACAGGGTCCTACCAGGTCCCTGTCAAAACACTGACCGGTAAAATTGAAGACGACATCATTTTAATCGATAAAATCATCGGTGCCGGTGAAATTGCGATTGCCGATCACCGCTCCTCACAGCCGACTGCTGAGGAACTGGCCAAGATCGCATCGGCAGCCCGGATTGGCGGGATGCTTTCCGGTAAAAGCGGTATCGTCAATGTCCATGTCGGTGACAGCCCTGACCATCTGAAAGTGATTGAGCAGGTAATTGAAGAAACGGACATACCGATCCGCCAATTTTACCCGACCCATATGAACCGCAATCCGCACCTATTTGAAGCTGGAATAGAATACGCGAAAAAAGGCGGCTGGATCGATTTTACAACCAGTTCGATTCCGAAGTTTTTGGAAGAAGGCGAAGTGAAGTGCAGCGTCGCCTTGAAACGTATGCTAGAGGCGGGAGTGGATATCGGCCAGATTACCTTCACATCCGATGGACAGGCCAGCCTGCCTGATTTCGATAAGGATGGGGAATTGATCGGCCTACAGATCGGACAGGTTTCCTCATTGTATGAAGCAGTTAAAGAAGCTGTTTTAACGGAGGGGATTCCGCTTGAAACGGCCATCCGTGTGATTACGGCAAACCCTGCCGCAATCCTGAAGCTGAAGCAAAAAGGCCGGATCGAAGCTGGATTAGATGCAGACCTTGTCCTGTTGGATGAGAATCATGAAATAGAAACCGTCATCGCCATGGGGAAGGTTATGGTAGAGAATGGGCGTCCAACTGTAAAAGGGACATTTGAATGAATTGGAGAACCTTGTCTTGTAAGTGGGCAAGGTTCTTTTTATCTGCAAAATGCCTTCTAAACTATGTTAAGTATGCTTGTGTATGAACTTGGTCGATATATCTGGAAAAGTGGTCGATATATTCGAAAATGTGGTCGATATATTTGAAAAATCCGCCGATAAATTCAAAAATGTGGTCGATAAAATCTTATTTTCGCCAATAAACCCACATTACAGGATATCTAAACCGTTCCGTTTTGAGGTGCATATGGCGAAAATGGCACAGTAAATGGCGTGGAAATTGTCCACGCCATTTTTCCTATTGTGCCAGCATTTATAAGCCATTTCATTACAAATTAACACCTGCAAAATGATATTAAATGTCATTGACAATGTTTGTTGTACAAGGGATAATGACGGTCATTTACACTGTCAATTTCATGGCCAGTTCGGAAGTCAATTTAAGGGTTGCATTCTACGAACATTACATTCATGTATAGCCAGTATAACGATGAACATGGAATTTTACTTTATTTTTTTCTTCAACGAACGGAGCAATTAGCGGAAGATTGATCTTTTCTAAAACAAGGGAAGACTTAAACTTAATTGAGTAACAAACAATCCTAGAAATAAGCGGAGAATATCCGGTTAAACTGTAGAGTATAGCTCGGTAAGGGGTAAATAAGCGGAGGTTTTCCGGTTAAGCAAGTGCGAATGCCAATTTTTTATGTTTTTCAAGTAAATAGGCGGAAATCTTCCGTCTATTTAAGCTGTTTTACACGCCATTTTCTAAATAAGGGAAGTTTCTCCGCTTATTTATCAGCCCATGGTAATCCCTTTACCAGGGACCGTTCTTTTATGGTGTGGAATAAACGGTGCTTTGTTGAATAAGAACCATTATATTTGGAATCCGAAAATACATTAAATTAGAAAAATGGCGTGCAAAACTGATGTCAGTTTACAGGCCATTTTTATTGTCATTTAAATGATATCCACCCTAAAACAGAATGGTTTACAGAATATCAGAGGCGGGAATAATTTGTGCTGAATCAATGAAATCTTTTTCAAGCAGCAAAAAACCGGGCAAATGCCCGGTTTTTTTAAAAAATCATATACAAAATCAATCCGCCAACAGCTCCAGTAACAACGACAATCCATGGCGCGAGCTTCCAATACACCAGCATGCTGAACAGCACGGCTGCAAACACGAAATCAATCGGCTCTAGAATGGAACTCGTCCAGATTGGATGGTAAAAGGCTGCAATCAAAATTCCTACTACAGCTGCATTTACCCCCATCAGTGCCCGGCTGATTTTGCTGTTCCGTCTTAAGGCGTCCCAGAATGGAAGTGCACCAAGGATGAGCAGGAATGCCGGTAAAAAGATTGCCGCAGTCGCAATCAGGCCGCCTTGCCAGCCATTGATGACTGCTCCGATATAGGCAGCAAAGGTGAACAAAGGACCAGGTACTGCCTGGGCGGCACCGTATCCAGCAAGGAAGGCTTCTTCGCTCAGCCAGCCTGTTGGCACGAATTCACGCTCCAGTAACGGAAGGACAACATGGCCACCGCCGAAAACGAGCGAACCTGAGCGGTAAAAGCTGTCGAACATCGCGATCCAGTTCAATGAAGTCGCTTCTCGTAAAATCGGCAGGAGGATGAGCAATCCGAAAAACAGTGTTAGGCTGATATATCCCACACCTTTGGAAATTGAGAAACTCATCCTTTTAACATCGCCAGCAGCATGGGACTTGAATAAAACGTATCCTAAAATTCCAGCGACGATAATGACGCCGATTTGTGTGAAAGCAGTCTGCCACAGTAAAGTCACTGCCAGCGCAAATAAAGCAATCGTCTTCCTTGGCAAATCGGGAGTCAGCTTCTGCGCCATCCCTAAAATAGCGTGTGCTACAACAGCGACAGCGACAATCTTGAGGCCGTGAATCCAGCCTGCGTCCCCAATATCAAAACCCTGTAAGATGATTGCAAAAATGATAAGCGCCAAAACAGAAGGCAGCGTAAAACCGAGAAAGGCGAACAGGCCGCCCAACAAACCGCCGCGCATCAAGCCAACGCCTATTCCGACCTGGCTGCTTGCGGGTCCGGGCAGGAACTGGCACAACGCCACTAAATCTGCATAGCTTTCTTCATCCATCCACTTCCTGCGACGGACATATTCCTCATGGAAATAGCCGAGGTGGGCGACAGGCCCGCCAAAGGATGTCAGGCCGAGCCTGGTTGAAACCATCAATATCTCCAGCAGCGACTGGAATGTAACACTTTTTTTCTCTGTCATTTCTTTAACTCCTTCATAACTAATTGAAAACGCTCATTGAAAAAAGATTTATAGGCCATTTGCAAATATAAAATCACGGTCAATGATACGCTCCCGACAATGCCGAGCATAATGGCAATCTGGTATTCTACGGCAACGATGGGGGAAGTTCCGGATAAAATTTGTCCCGTCATTATTCCAGGCAGGAAGATGATTCCCATACCGACCATCGAATTGATCGTTGGCAGCATTGCGGAGTCAAACGCCTCGTTGACGACCTTCCTCGCGGCATCCCTTGGAGCAGCACCAAGCATCAGGGCTCCTTCAATCTCGGCCCTGCGTGATGCGAATCCCGAAATCAAATTATTCACGCCAAGCGAAACCCCAGTCATCGAATTACCGATGATCATCCCGGCAATCGGTATAAAATAGCGTGGCTCATACCATGGAGTGAAATCCAGGACAACCAGAATGAAAAAGAACAAACTCGTCAGAATGCCAATTGCCATTGCATAGGCGATATGTTTTTTCATCCCGATGCCAAGCGGGTGCTTTGTCCGTTTGTAGACATTATAAATCGCAAATACTTGCATGATGGCAATGATCATTAACGTATAAAAGGGATTCGGGTTATCAAAAAGATAGACGAGCAGGTACCCGATCAGGACAAGCTGGAGGGACATTCGCACAGTGGCCAGCAGGATTTCTTTTTCCCGCCGAATCCCACGAACCCTGACAATGACGATCAATATAAGGATGAAGATATATGCAGCAGCAAGCTGCAGAAACGATAAATCCATCACATCATCCATCAGCGCACCCCGCCTTCAATGGAATATTGCGACATGTCAATCGTACTCTCGGCGACAAGCTCGGCAAGTTCCTTCGAATGAGTGATCATGATGACTGTTTTCGAATTCTTTTTTGTATAATCATAAAACCTTGTTAACACAGTACTGGCTGTATCCTCGTCCAGCGCAGAGGTCGGTTCGTCCAGCAAAAACACTTCAGGATCAAGCAGCATGGCCCTTGCCCAGGAAAGGCGCTGCTTTTCTCCTCCGGATAGGTGTTCCGCTTCATCGCTGAGGTTTTTATCCAGCATAAACAGCTTTAAAATCGATTCCATCTCAGGAATTTCAGCTTCTTCTTTTCCGGAAAAAGAAAGGCCGATCTGCAAATTATCTTCAATGCTGCCATCAAAGATGACGGGCGCCTGCGATACCATTACAACTGTCCTTCTAAGCTGCAGCGGACTGATTTCACTGACGAGGATATCTTTATATAAAATCTCCCCTTCGTCAGGACTGGACAGATCATTCAAAAGCCTCAGCAGCGTCGTCTTGCCGCTTCCGCTCGGCCCAAGGATACAGGTGAATTGATTTTCCGGAATCGTCATCTGTTCGATTTGTAAAATACCGTCCACACTGACATTCTTTAATTCAAACATCCCCTATCCCTCCAATCAATCTTTGATCTCCTTGAATAGTTCATACGCTTTCAGTTGAGCTTCCTGAAGCACGCTGTTCCCTTTTTCCGTTGTCCGATAGTATTTACGAATTTTACCCTCGACATTTCTTACTTCTTTTAAAAGTAGCCCGTCAGATTCCATACTGTGCAGAATTGGGTATAGAGTGCCGGCGCTCAAACTGTAGCCATGTTCTTTAAGCTCCTCCAGCATCCACAATCCGAAAATCGGCTGTTCCTTGGCATGGTGCAAAATATGTATTTGGATGAATCCGAGAAAAAGTTTCCTTAGAACTTTATCCTCCATAAAAATTCCTTCTTTCCTTGATATCGAAACCCAATAACGAAACCCGATATTATTTTAACTTATAAAGAAAATTAATCAACTAATTTACCATTATCATTTCCATAGAAAAAATAAAAAGTAAATTTTACTTCAGAATAATGCAGATTTTATCAATTTCAAAAAGTTGTTAAACCTTTCAGATAAATATTTAGTTATGTGATGAACTTAACATTTTCACTAAAACAGGCGGATTATCATGATGGTAGATTTCAAAAAGGAGGGCTCAGGATGAGTCGTTTAAATGTAAAAATAATCAGTGCTGTATTGTCTGTTGGAATAGTGCTTGCGGGATGTGGTTCGGATCCTACTTCTAAGGTGGAAGAAAAGGCAGAAGAAAAGCCGGTTAAACAGGAACAAGTAATAGAAAAATACTATTTTACCGCGAATGAGGGCGGGACAATCAGTAAGGTCAATGTAAAGAACAATAAAGTGACTGATACAATCACGGCTGATGGCGTGGTGCATAATATCCAGCTATCACCTGACGGCAAAGTTGTTGCGGCAACTCTAGTTCCGCACACAGAGGGCGGACACAGCGGTCATGGAGACAAATCACCTGGAAAAGTATTATTCTATGATGCCTATACAAATGAACTTTTAAAAGAAGTAGAAGTAGGGAGCCATCCCGCGCATGTTGTGTATTCAGGGGATGGAAAATACGTATTGGCAACAAACAACGAAGATGACACAGTTTCGGTCATTGACGCCTCTACCTATGAAGTTGTCAAAACGATTTCAACAGGCAATGGCCCCCATGGATTCAGGATTTCGGCGGACAGCAAATTTGCCTATATCGCCAATATGGGTGAGGATACGGTCAGTGCGATTAATCTGGAAACATTTGAAGAAGAAAGTATCAAAACAGGCAATACACCTGTCACAACAGGAGTGACTAAGGACGGGAAGACCCTCGCGGTAACCCTCTTCTCAGAAAACGCACTTGCGATAGTGGACCTGGAAACGAAGCAATTGGTCAAGGTAGAAGTTGGCACAGGCCCGGCGCAGGTATATATTGGACCGGACGATAAATATGCATATGTCGCAAACCAAGGTAGCAAGGAATCACCTTCAAATTCAATGTCAATCGTTGATCTTGAGACCAAGGAGGTTGTCGGTGAAATCATGACAGGGAATGGGGCTCATGGTGTAACGGTAGGAAGTGACGGGAAATTCGCCTATGTAACCAATATGTTTGATAACACGGTCAGCATCATTGATCTTGACAGCAAGCAAGTAAAGACAATTAACGTCGGGGAAATACCTAATGGAATCACGGTGATGGACTAACTGTATTTTTATTTCGAAAAATTCACACATTCTCAACTTTTTCACGGTATGATGGTTATAAATTGATCCGAAGTAAACGGTGAAGGAGGAAGGAATGTAAGTGGAAGCAACAGAAAAGACAATAAAGCTAGCCGTTAATGGCGGCATAAATTTTGGAGCAAAGCTGAATGCCAAACAACTAATCGTTCTGGCGAAATATCTGGAAGATGATCAGGAGCTGGAGCTGACAACATTCCAGCAGCTGTATATTGAAATTCCGGAAAGTCGAAAAGATGAGGCGGTAGCTGAGTTTGAACAGGCCGGGCTAAGCTGTTATCCAGTTGGGAGCTTTGTAAAAAGCCTGCGCACATGCAATTTCTGCAAAGGAGCCGAGGAGGAAGGGATGCCGGTTGCAATCGAACTCAACAAAAGGATTGCCGGCAAACCTGTTCCGTTCACCCTGAAACCAGCCTATACCGGCTGCCCGGTCGGCTGCGGCGAGCCGCTGGTCAACGACATCGGCATTATGAAAGTGAAAGACGGCTACAGCTTATATGCAGGAGGAAAGTCGAAGGGCCAGGACGCCACGGCTGGCAGCTTGCTGTTCGAACAGCTTACTCCGGACGAACTGTATCAGAAGGTTGACAGACTGCTCGAAATCTATAGTGAACACGGGAAAAAGCGGGAGCAAATGCACAAATTCATTAATCGCTTCGGAAAAGACACGTTAATTGATCAATTAAATTAGGTCATAGTAGCATAAAAATTAGCATAGGCCAGAGCCTATGCTTTTTTCATTGAAAAAAACTCCGGTTGCAAAAACCGGAGTTTAAATACGATTTCAGACCAGAGTTTCGTCTATTCTCTGGATTTTGTCCGAAGTCATACCATGTTCAGACAAAGTCCCATCATTTCCTTAAGATTTTGTCCGAAGTCGGATTTATTCCACATTAAACTGTCCCATCATTCCGGCATCTTCATGCTCTAGTATGTGGCAGTGGTACATGAACAATCCTTTATGATCAAATGTTGCGATTGCTCGCACTTTTTCACCTGGTGCGACTAAAATCGTATCTTTCCAGCCGCGTTCGTTCGCAGGCGGGGGATTGCCGTCCCGGTCGAGGATCAGGAACTGGGTGCCGTGGCCGTGGAATGGATGTGCCATTCCCATGTTATTGCCCATCATGCCCATGCCTTCGTTCGAAATCTCCCAAATCTCTGTATCATGGAGTTTAAGTTGTTCGTCTATCCGGTCCATGTCCATCTGTTTGCCATTGATGGTGACATTTCGCCCCATCCCCGACATGACAAACTCTCTTGTCCTAGCAGCCATTGATTCATCCACTTCCGGAATATCAACCAATTGGGTAGGAAGCTCTTTTGGTCCTTTTTCCTCGCCATTTACTACAAACTTCATGAAGGGCATCCCCTGGTCAGTAAGTTCAACACTTTCGCCCTCGTCAAAATCGGAAAAATCAACAATCAATTCGGCCCGCTCCGCCGAACTCAACACCAGGCTATCCATTTTTACCGGTTTTTCAAGCAGGCCGCCATCTGTACCAATCTGGTAAAATTCCTGCCCATTGCTTAAACCGAATTGATAGATTCGCGCATTGGACCCATTCAGCAGCCGGAAGCGGACCTTGCCTTTTGGGACCTTAACATACGGGTTGATGGCTCCATTAACCATGAGTGTGTCTCCCTGAAGTCCCATCATCACATCGTGCATGCTTAAATCATATTCAAACTGTCCATTTTCATCGAGCTGCTTGTCCTGGACGATCAGCGGAATATCATTGACGCCATATTCATCTGGAAGATCAAGCTTCTCGCTTTCTTCATCATCGATTAAAAATAAACCAGCAAGTCCCTTATAAACATGTTCACCGGTTTCATGGAGCAGGTGGGGGTGGTACCATAAGGTTGCAGCGTTTTGTTCAATCGTGAATTCTGGATTCCAGTTAGTACCTGGCTGGATTCCACTATGCGGGCCGCCATCATCCTCGCCATCCACTTCAAGACCGTGCCAGTGAAGCGTTGTAGCTTCATCTAGCTCATTTTTCACCTTAACGGAAACATCGTCACCCTTCTTCACCCGAATGACAGGTCCTAAATAGTCCCCATTGTACCCGAATGTGTCTGTTGCTTTGCCTTCTAAAAATTCCATAGATCCTTTTTGGGCAGCAAGAGTGAATTCTGCCTTGCCAGGATCGGGATTTTCATCTTCAAGAATCGGCGGGATGGGAAGGGGTTTTTCTTCCCCGGCAAAAGAGTCATTTTTCATTTCCTCAACCTGACCGGAGCCTCCGCCCATCATGCCGCCATTGCCCATGCCTCCGCCGTTCACCATCCCTCCGCCTTGGCCGGGCATATTCCCTCCCATGCCTCCGCCCATCATCCTCATGAAAAACCATCCGCCGCTTATGATTAAAACGAGAATGATTATTGCTGCAATTCCAACCTTTTTCACTTTTGGTCCTCCTCTGGTGTTTTTTCTATTTTTCACAACATGCCGTGGTAACATCCTATATACCTTAGCCTGTATTTTATAAGCGTCATTTTTCAATTGCAAACAATAGACACCTTATCAGCTGAATATGCATTTTTTGTGGAGTTTAACCGTTGTTGCAAGTGGTAGAGGTAATTTGAAACTTAAAAAATGAAGGAGGATTATTATTATGTTACTCCCAGCATCAGATTTAGGATTGATTACGACACATTTGCCAGCGCATGACGGCATGATCATGAAGGTGAAGCTTTTGGCAAAAGAAGCTAAAGATGAAAAATTGCTCGAGTTGCTTAACAAGAAAGTTGGGATCATGAGAAGCCATGTCCGCATCATGATGGACATGCTTGAGCCTGATAAAAATGACTTTGCGAAGCTGCCTGGTTTCGATGAAGTGCCGCAAGACGAATTAGAAACGACTACACGGGGATCTCAAAAAATGGACAGGCACATTGCTATGGAGATCAAGGCTTCAACAGAGGCGATGGCTAAGGATAACTTTGTTTCAGCATTGAAAATGAAGGACCCAAAGGTCAAGCAAACACATATTGACATGGCCCTGCAGCAAGTGCAGCTGCTGAACATGATCACTGAATTCCTTAAGGAAAATGAAGCGGACGTAACGCCTCTTGGCACGCCGGATGAACAAAAGAAAGTAGTGAATCATTTCAGCCATATGATGGAAGAATAACTGTACAGATCGGAGGTTGAAAAGATGAATCGTGAACCGGAACATGGCAATAGCCATCACAGCCACTCAGAGCATGAAAACTTAACAGGAGTAAGCAGCGATGCCGGAGATACTGCACATGACACTGGTGCACATAATCAGCACCACAACATGCCCCATGCTGGCCACGCCGGCCATCACGGTAATGGGCAGCTTTCAGGTGAGTTGAATTCTGCAAAAATCAAGGTGGAGTGGACATCAAACCCAGAAACGATTAAAAGCAACCAGGAAACAGACATATACCTTGATATCACAGATGCTTCCGGCAAGGCTGTCGAAGTATTTTCTGCTGTCCATGAAAAAGAAATGCACCTTCTGGCTATTAAAAGGGATTTATCTGTGTTCCAGCATCTCCACCCCGATTACCTTGGCAAGGGCAGGTTCCAGATCAAAACGACTTTCCCGAAAGCAGGGAGGTATAAATTATATGCCGATTTCCTGCCGGAAGGAGCGAATCAGCAGCTCGCATCACATGAGCTTGTGGTTACTGGGCAGGAGTCCAATGAAGTGGTTAATGCCGACAAGGTTTTGAAAAAAAATGTAGATGACCTTGATATCGAACTGATCCTTCCAGAAGCCAGGGTGGATGAACAGATAAAGCTGATTTTCACGCTAAGCGATCAGGCAGGCGAACCTGTTACTGAACTCGAGCCTTATCTTGGATCTGCGGGGCATGTGGTGATCGTTAGCGAGGATATGGAAGAATTCCTTCATGTCCATCCAGCAGACGAGAACACGAAAGGACCAAAAGTAGAGTATATGACAAGTTTCCCTCGCAAAGGGTTATACAAGATTTGGGGACAGTTCAAGTATAAAGGTAAGCTCTATACGGTTCCTTTTGTCATAGAGGTCCAGGAGTAAGCCATACTAAAAAACAATTGCACACTGTAATGGTGTGCTTTTGTTTTAGTTACCCAGTAAAGGAGGTTGGATGTGTTGAAGGATAAAGTCATTGAGGGCAAAGTAAGCATGCCGCAAACGAATAGAGGACGGCTTAAGATTATTACAGTGCTGGCTGTACCGGCAGTTATCGAAAACTTCTTCCAGACAATCCTCGGTTTTGTTGACACCTACTTTGTTTCAAAAATTGGGTTAGCCGAAGTCTCAGCGGTAGGTGTAACCAATGCAGTTCTCGCTATTTATTTTGCTTTGTTCATGGCCATTGGGGTAGCGGCCAATGTAAGGATTGCGAACTTCCTTGGTGCGAACCTGCCGGAAAAAGCCCGGCATATTTCACAGCAATCCATTGTCCTCGCTGCAATTTTTGGTGTTTTAACAGGAATCATTACATTGATTTTTGCGGAACCGCTCCTAAAACTTATGGGTATAGAAGCGGAAGTGCTCGAAGCAGGGGCCCTCTATTTCAGGATTGTCGGGATTCCGTCTATTGTGATGAGCTTTATGTTTGTTTTAAGCGCAATCCTGCGGGGGGCAGGCGACACAAAATCTCCGATGAAGGTCAGTATTGTCATCAATATTATCAATGCTGTTTTGGATTACGTTCTCATCTTTGGGTTCTTGTTTATACCGGAAATGGGCATTGTCGGAGCCGCATTGGCAACGGTATTCTCACGGCTGATCGGGAGCATTGCATTGTTTTACTATGTGAATCGTAAAGAAACGCTTACCTTCCGCAATGATTACTGGAGTATTGACAAGACTCATTTGAAGGAGCTGACAACACTGGGAGCTCCTGCAGCAGGGGAAAGGCTGGTCATGCGAGCGGGGCAAATCGTCTACTTTGGTTTCGTGGTTGCCCTCGGGACGAATGCGTTTGCCGCCCATCAGATTGCTGGCAACATTGAAGTATTTTCTTACATGATTGGCTACGGCTTCGCCACAGCTGCAACCATCCTTGTTGGCCAGCAAATCGGAGCCGGTAACCTGGATGAGGCAAAGCACTATGCCAGATTATCCACTTATCTAACAGTCGGTTCGATGACGGTGCTAGGTGCTCTTCTGTTTTTCCTCGGCGACTGGGCCGGCAGCTTTTTTACAGAAGATCCACAAGTTGTTAACAATATCGGTACAGCACTGAAAATCTCAGGGGTTTTCCAGCCATTCTTAGCCGTATTGATGGTGCTGACAGGCGCATTCCAGGGTGCGAACAACACCAAGTTTCCGATGTACCTGACGGGATTCGGGATGTGGGCTGTACGGACTGTCCTTGTCTATGTCCTTGGAATCAAGCTGGGCTGGGGCCTTGCGGGAGTCTGGATTGCCATTGGCGCTGACATTGCCTTCCGTGCCGTGGTCCTTGCTATCCAGTTCAAGCGCGGTAAATGGATGGCACTCGAAAAAGCGCCAGATCCTGAATCGCACTGCCATCCACAAACTGCAAAAGAAAATATGTCCGCCTGCGCCAATAATTATTGAACAAAAGCATACAGTTCCGGCTGTATGCTTATTTTGATTAAAATGGTTAGTTCGCTTGAAGATGGACAAAGTAAGTGGTGTGAAACTTTATTTAAGGGATGTTCTTATGGCTCTTTCAATTTATATAACGATTACCATTTTACTTCTGCATTTCGCTTATCATGTGCAAAAACCGCTGAACTTTTTGCAAAACGCTCTGGTTTTCATGGTGGTTGCGATCATCACGCGCCAATGCGTGACGGTTTTTGCGTTGGAATGGCATCTTTTTAATATAACTGAGGATGATTGGCTGTTTGTTTGCTTGATTCTATGCCGGGACGTGCTGACACCGATGGTCACGGTGCTTTTTGCTAATTATTATGTGCAAGCAAAATCGCTATTTTATAAAATAGAGGCCTTCTTGATTTCATTGGCAATCATGCTTGCCATGCATGGGCTGGCTTTACAATTCCAAATCCTCACTTATGTTAAGTGGAACTTTTTCTATACGATTTTATTGAATGCCGGCTTCCTGCTCTCGGCATTAGGCGTTTTGAGGCTGGTATCTTTTATACAGACATTGGAGAATCGTCAAAATGAAAGTTTATGATACTGCGTTCAATGAAAATGAATGGTTTGTGGTCATCAGCATCATCGTCATGAACCTGGCTATTTGGTTCGCTCCAAAAATTTTCAGCAAGCTGGAGAGTGTCGGTTATTACATTTTCGGAATCTACATAGGCCTGTTTTACGACCACACCCTTTCGATCAGGCCCTGGGATTATTATGATGTCAACGACAACTCATCCTATCAGTTCATCGATTTCCTGAGCTATATCATGTATGGACCATATGGGTATTTCTTTCTTTATTTTTATGTAAAATGGAACATTCGCGGGCTTAAAATCATTCCCTATATCCTGTTATGGTCGGCGTTCTCGATGCTGCTGGAATGGGTTGGTCTCAAGAGCGGCCTGTTTCATTTTGACAAAGGCTATAAGATGTATTGGTCGTTTCCAATCTACCTGCTTTCGCAGACGATGATTATTGTGTTCTATCACTTATGTACCCGTTATGAAAAAACTGGAAACAATCAAAAAACTCAATTATAATTTTAAGGACTAAGGGTAGAGTTGAGGAGATTTGTCATGGTGATAAAAAGTGCAATTCGGGTCATCACCGTTATTTTGCAGTACATAGCAGGTGTGCTCCTGTTTATAACCATCGGGAGCCTGCCAGTCCTTTTGAGGGATTTGACGTTTGATACGGAGGGTTATTTTCACAGTATAAGGGAATTGGCTTTTAAGATTTTCACCTTAAGTAATCTAACTTACGATGGAAAGCATGAGATGCTGCCGGCGGTGATGGGCCGATTTTTCTATTCGATGAAGACATTGGGCATGGCAATGTTTGTGGCAACAGCGATGGCGTTCCTGCTATCCTACTTGGTCGTGCTCTTTTTTGAAAAGAAAAAGGACTATATTCTAAGCTTCATAGAAATCATTCGTTCCATCCCTGATGTGCTATGGATGTTCCTGCTGCAGGCGGCTGTGATTTGGGTATTTAAAACCTTCGGGGTGAAATTCGTCCAGACGACCTCGCTCGGTAGCGATAACCAGGCTGTCCTGCTTCCACTCATCAGTTTGAGCCTGCCAATTTCTCTTTTTTTGACGCAGATTATCGTCCTTAAAATCTTTGAAGAGCTGGATAAGCAGTACATACTATTAGCCAAAGCAAAAGGGCTGTCCTTTTTTTACATGCTGAATGTCCACGTGGTCCGCAATATCAGCGAGGATTTGAAAGGGCACTTCAAGACGATTGTGTGGATGATGCTCTCAACACTCGTTATGGTCGAATACATATTTAATCTGAATGGTTTGATGCTGTTCAATATCAAGTATGTTTCCGTCGAGCTGTTCGTGTTTAGCTGTATTCTGTTCTTTACGCCATTTTTCCTGATTTATAGACTAATAGATTTTAGAAGGTTATCAATATGATCAGATTGCTGAAAACGAAAAAATTCATATTTGGGGTATCCTTTCTGACAATCCTGCTGACACTGAGTATTTTGAATACCGTTGTGAATGAAGGCAAAATCAGACAAGTCCAGTTCATCTATAATGAAGAAGGAACCCTGGAAAAAGCGCCGCCATATCCGCCGTTTGATGTTTTTCTGTTTGGCTCGGATATGTATGGCTATGATATGCTCCACACCGTGATTGAAGGGGCAAAATATTCAATTGGCATCGTCCTGGTCGTCGCTTTTTTAAGGATGATTTTATCAATTGTCTTGAGTTATTTTCTATTCAGGGTGCCGGACCGGATCTTCAATTTGATAAAAACGGTTTCGGAGCCATTATCCTTTTTCCCGCAGACATTGATTGCCTACTTCCTGCTCGTTTCGGTCGTCATGTATACAATCCACGGCTTCCATCATCCTTTATGGATCAGGGTGGTCTATGAGTTCATCATTCTAGTCCTGATTGCGCTGCCGGCATTGACCGTCCAGCTTATCGAGAAGAAGCGCAGGGTTTGGAAGGAAGAATTCATTAAATCGGCGATTACACTTGGCGGGAGCAAGCGCCATATCTATTTCAAGCATGTCCTTCCGCAATTGTATGAAGAATGGATCTTGATGTTCGGCCAGCAGTTTTTGCAGGTGCTCGCACTGCTCGTGCACCTTGGCGTCTTGCTCATCCTCTTTGGAGGAACGATTACGGGTGAGGGACCACCCTCATCGGTCACACATGAGTGGTCAGGGTTGATTGGTATTAACAAGCGTTTCATGCTTGCTCATGAGTGGATCGTTTATGTGCCGATTCTGTTTTTCGCGTTGACTGCGCTGAGCGTAGCGATGATCAATAAGGCTTTGAGTGACTTTTTCAAACAAAAGGAAATGGTCAGGAACAATAAGGGGATATAGGAATAGCGATTCGCTATAACACTTTCGTACTATTAAAATACCCCGTTGGATGAATAGTCTTCAGGCAATAATTTTGCCATAATAGTGTTCAACAAAACTCTTCGGGAGTTTGGCCCATTCATTGGCTAGTGGTATTCCCATTCGGCCAGTGAGTGGGTTTTATTTGTGTTTTGGATACTCCCGCGATAAAATAAATTAACTGAAAATTCTAAACTCGAAGGAGGTGCGTTGTATGGAAAAGGCCCTTTCACAAAGAAGGGAAAAGTCTGCAAAGTTGTTCATGAACTCGGTATCATTGATTGGCTGGCTGCTCATCCTTCTCTCTCTTGTAAAATTGGAACCTCCCGGCGAACCGGTTGTTTTAGCACTATTATTTTTATTCCTGCTTATTAGCGAGTACTACCCGATGCCAGTTTGGAGAGGGCATACAGCGATCACATTCCCGGTGGTCTATGTTTTATTTTTGCTGTATGGATTTCCGTACACTGCAATCGCTTATGCTGGCGCAGTCCTGATTGTGAACCTCGTCCATAGAAGGCCGCTCAGGACAGTATTGTTCAACCCCGCCCAGCTCGTGATCAGTTTTTATGTTGCTGCAATGGCACTTCCTCTAATGGAACCTCTCTTGGAAAAACTGGCACTCACTCCGATCATAGAGGGGATGTTAGGTTACATTTTCCTGTTGGCTGTCTATGTTTTGGTCAACAACGTGATTGTCGACCTTGTTCTCGTAATCAGGCCGCAGCATTATTCTTTTAAAATGTGGAAGCAAAAGAGTCTCACGGAACTGAATAGTGCAGGTATTTCGTTGATTTACGGGATTACCCTTTATGTCGTTGGCAGCCAAAATCGCGGCGAAATCGATGTCTTTGCATACTTTTTCTTTTTCTCGCCGCTAGTCGGGATTTCCCTTTTGAGCGCGACGATTGCCAGGCTGAAAAGAGAGAAGAACCGTTTGAAGCTTCTTTTTTCGATCACTTCCGAGTTGAATCAGATGCTCCCTTCACAGGACTGGCTTTCGGCTTTACGAGGGAGCTTCAATGAATTGATTGGTGCAGAGGCAAGTTTATTATGGATCAAAAAAGATGGCGAATGGGAGCTTAGCTTTAAAGATGGCAGGACAATATCGAATTGCGAGTTGCCGCCAGAGGCGTTAGCTGAATTTGATGGAATGCGCAGCCCAGTGGTTTTTAATGATCGCAAAAAGGATGGCGGTGTTGCAGCTGCCTGTTTTGAGGAAGATGTGAAGGCGTTCGTCTACTCGCCGCTTGTCATCGAGAACGAAACAATCGGGATGTTCATCATTGCCAGAAGCAGGACGAAAAGCTTTGAGGACCACGATGTCCAATCGATTGCGACACTTGCCAACCAGCTGGCCGTCATCATCAAGACGCGGATGCTTTTTACCGAAAAAGAAAAGGTGATTGTCCTTGAAGAGAGGAACCGCATCGCCCGTGACATCCATGACGGAGTCGCCCAGACACTTGCCGGGGCGGTCATGAAGCTGGAAACGGCGGGAAAGAAGTTTACTAAGAACCCTGAAGAAACAAGGAAGCTAGTTGACGAGAGTGTCATTGGCTTGAGGGAGAGCCTGAAGGAAGTGCGTGAATCAATTTATGCCTTGCGCCCGTATCCGACTCAAAAAGCGACACTGGCTGAAGCGATTTTAAGAAAAATCGAAGCGGTCCAGAAGGAATACCAGCAGGACATTGAATTCGAAATCAGGGGCCAGGAGCAGGAGCTCAGCCCGATGGTCGAAAAAGTCCTGTTCGACACTTTCCAGGAAAGCCTTCACAACGCCATCAAGCATTCGCAGGCAACGAGGGTTGAAGTTCTCTTAAGCTATCAAACTGAGCATATACTGTTGAAAATCAAGGATGAAGGAAAAGGGTTCTCGCTGTTCCAGGCAATGCTGAAGGCCAGAAACCAGCCGCATTTCGGCATCTTGCAAATGAACGATGCCGCTGAAAAAATAAACGCTTCCTTGCAGATCGACAGCAAGGAAGGTTCAGGAACGGAAGTCAGCATCACCGTTCCTAGAATGGGAATCGAGGGGGAAACCACGAATGATCAGGCTCATGCTAGTGGATGACCATGCCGTGCTCCGCGACGGACTGCGGAATATTATATCAGTTGAAGAAGATATCGAAGTCGTCGGCGAGGCCGTATCCGGCGACGAAGCACTGTTGAAGGTGGAAAGCTGCAAGCCGGACATGATTTTAATGGATATCAACATGCCCATGAAAAATGGTGTTGAAGTCACTGGTATTCTGAAAAAGAAATACCCGCATATAAAAGTGTTGATACTGACAATGCACAGCCACGAGGAATATTTCATGTCGGCCATCCGTGAAGGAGCGGACGGCTATTTATTAAAAGACGCGCCTTCCGACCAGGTTGTCGAGGCAATCCGCACCGTCGCCCGTGGCGAGTCGGTAATCCATCCGTCGATGACGAGAAAGCTGCTCGCCTTCCACCAGCAAAAACAAACACAGCAAGAGGACACAACCCTAACCGAGCGCGAAAAGGAAGTGCTGCTCTGCCTCGTTGAAGGTCTCAGTAACAAAGAAATCGCCGACCGACTGTTCATCAGCGACAAAACCGTCAAAATCCACGTCAGTAAAATCTTCAAAAAGCTGAACGTCAAAAGCCGCTCCCAGGTCGTCATCCACGCCGTCCAGCACCAGCTCGTACCAATCCCGCCGACATCAAGCGGGGCATAAAGAGAGTCCTCATGACGAGGGCTCTTTTATGTTATGTAGGATGCAGGGATTATTGACACGATTTCGTGCCCTGCAGAATTTTGTGTCACTCCCGAATTTTGCGATAATCTGCGCCAGTCTATGCAAAAATGTTTCATTAATTTGTACTTTGAGATGAATTCCGCATTTTTTGACAATCTACTAGCCGATTTGAGGAGAAAAACCTGTTCGAGAGCCGACGTGTCTGATCAGGAATTAATCTAGAAGATTAATCACTACGAAAATGGTCAGAATCACTACGAAAATCGCGATAATCACCCCGAAAAACAAGATAATCACTACGAAATTTCCCATAATCACTACGAAAACAACCACAATCACTACTTTTTACATTTTTTTGTAAAATGCGTAGGGTGAATTTAAAGGATAAGCCACTCCTATTAATTTCAATCAAAGTAGAATGCTAAGAGGAAAATCACAACATCCATTATCAGACTAATCTTCGGTACTACTTTAGTAGTACCGAAGATTAGTACAGAGGATATTATTTTTTAAATACTATGCAGAATGGTTTTCGTGTAAATATTGTGGGAATATTAAGAAAAATAACTAAGGAGCTGAAAAATTTAATGAAGTTTAAAGCTGCATTTTTATCATTTATTCTCATGGCCGGGACGCTCTTTGCTTCGATCGTTCCCGGAACGACGACTAAGGCAGTCGAGCCAGTCAAAGCTGTGGTCGATTCTGAGCTGACGAAAACGCTTTTGACAGCCATCGCCCCAGTTGAGGCAATCGTTACTTTTAAAAGTGATGAGGGTGTTTTGCCTGAACAGGTAGATCTTCTGGAGAAGGTTGGGATTACGAAGGGTTTGACATTGAACAGCCTGCCAATCGCAGGAATTCTCGCGACAAAATCACAGATTGATAAGCTTGCACAAAGTGATCAGGTCGTTTCTATTTATCTTAATAAAAAACTGAAATACGAAAATGCGGAAGCTACAGATATCACTGGTGTAGATCAGGTTCGAACAGATGACACGATGAGAAAGCTGAATGGCGGCTTGCCGGTTACTGGCAAGGGGATTGGCGTCGTCATCAATGACAGCGGTGTTGACGGGACGCATCGTGACCTGGAGTTTGGCAGCCATCTTGTCCAAAATGTATTGGGCTCGACAAACTTGAATGCGCTTGATGCTGCCTTGCTGCCAGTAACTTATGTTGAAAATGTTCCGAACACCGATTCAAGCTCCGGACATGGTACGCATGTAGCTGGTATTGTTGGCGGAACAGGCGAAATGTCAGGCGGGAAATATGAAGGAGTGGCTCCTGGCGCCAACCTGATTGGCTATGGATCAGGCGCAGCGGTTGCGATGCTTGATACAATTGGCGGTTTTGATTATGCGCTGACCCATCAGCAAGAATACAATATCCGTGTGATTACGAATTCCTGGGGAGATACTGGCGATGCCGGAACTGACTTTGATCCATATAACCCTATTAATATCGCAACAAAAAAATTGTATGACCGCGGAATCGTAACGGTCTTTTCCGCAGGGAATTCAGGTCCAGACGCTAAAACCATTTCCGGAAATTATAAAAAAGCTCCTTGGGTCGTTACCGTAGCAGCTGGAGATAAGTCCGGAAAGCTGGCTGATTTCTCTTCTCGCGGTGAAGAAGGACGGGGTGGAACGGTAACAGTCGATGGTCAGACATGGAATTGGGTGGATCAGCCGACAATAACATCACCGGGAGTCGACATCATCTCGACGAGAGTGATCAGCCCGCTCGTGGCGCTTGGTGCAACTGCCGATGCTGAGTACATTGAACCGGCGCATCTGCCGTATTACACGACAATGAGCGGAACATCGATGGCCGCACCGCATGTCGCAGGCATCATCGCCTTGATGCTTGAAGCTAATCCTTTGCTGTCGCCTTCTGAAGTAAAGTCAATTCTTGAAAAAACAGCAACATCAATGCCGGATTACGCTGTATGGGAAGTCGGCGCTGGCTATGTGAACGCTTATAAATCGGTCGATGCAGCTTTTAAGAAGAAAAAATGACGATTAGTTGATCTCCCTTGCTTCGGAAAGGGAGATTTTTACTCCGCCGCGATGGAATTTTTACAATGCTAAGGAGAAAACTCACGAACTAAGCGCGAAATCGACAGAATAGTATTCTTCTGACTGGAATAGGGACTCCAAATCTAGAAAATTACCTTTTTCAACACTGCATTTTCAAACTGGAAAAATTATTCTCTTGTTCAGCGGAGCTAATTGCACGGAACTTCATCTGAATCGCTCGGTTAAGGGCATTTATTGCACCAACTTTGACCATAATTGCACGGTAAAACCTTATAATTGCACATTCATCCTAATTTTGGAAATTTATAGCCCCCAAAAACCAATAGCACTACCCATCTATAACTTTTGTACGATGCAAGAATAGACATTCCGGAAAAGTATTTTATAACCTTTGAAGAATAGTTTTACAGCAGGGATTTCATGATAATTAAGTTAGGAATATTCAAAATTTTATAGAATGAGGGGAGAATAACATGAAACGTTTTACGTATTTGTTGCTAGCATTATTGCTCATTTTTCCTGTATTTGCTGTACCCCAGGGGAAGGCGGGCAGCCTGGCGGTCATTGATCCGCTTGTCAGCAAGGCACTCGACACTGCCAGCTCACTGCAGGTTATTGTTACTTTTAAAGGCGATGGTGCACCTACGAACACCCAGTTGTCGCTGTTAAAAACGCTCGGCATCGAAACGGGAATCAGCATGAAATCCCTGCCGATTGCCGGAGTCATCGCGACAAAAGCGCAAATTGAAAAACTTGCGGCAAATCCGGAAGTACAATCGATTTACATGAACAGAAAACTTACTTACTTCAATGCTGATGCCACTGCCATCACTGGCGTCGATAAAGCCAGGACAGACGACAGCTTCCGTCAAGCAAATGGCGGTCTGCCTGTTTCAGGAAAAGGAATTGGTGTCGTCGTGAACGACAGTGGTGTGGACGGAACTCATAAAGACCATGAACTTGGCAAAAACCTTGTCCAGAATGTAATGGGCTCCACAAACTTGAATGCACTTGCACCAGGCTTGCTGCCGGTCACATACCAGGAAAACGTGCCGAACACTGATACAAATTCAGGCCATGGTACACACGTAGCCGGCACGGTCGGCGGAACTGGCGCGATGTCTGGCGGAAAATATGAAGGTGCTGCACCAGGTGCGGACTTGATCGGCTACGGCTCAGGAGCGGCGTTGTTCGTCCTTGATGGCATCGGCGGCTTCGATTATGCAATTACACATCAGTCACAGTACAATATCCGCGTCATCACGAATTCATGGGGTTCATCAGGAGACTTCGATCCCAACGACCCTATCAATATTGCCAGCAAAAAGGCGCATGACCGCGGAATTACGGTTCTTTTTGCGGCAGGTAATGAAGGTCCAGGGGAAAACACCCATAACCCATATGCAAAAGCTCCATGGGTTATTTCAGTCGCTGCCGGAGTCAAAGATGGAACGCTGGCTGATTTTTCTTCAAGAGGTACGAAAGGTGTAGGCGGAACATTTACAATGGACGGAAAGGAATGGACATGGAAGGATGAACCGACCGTGACGGCGCCTGGAGTAGATATCGTTTCAACTCGGGTCCTTGCTCCAGTATCAAGCTTGTCTGCCGACCAGGATGCGCAAACAATCGAAACGGCGTACCTTCCATACTACACAACAATGAGTGGTACATCGATGGCGACTCCGCATGTTGCCGGTATCGTGGCGTTAATGCTGGAGGCAAATCCATTCTTATCTCCTGCTGAGGTCAAGCAGATCCTTGAGCAGACCGCTACGAATATGCCAGGCTATGAAACCTGGGAAGTCGGCGCAGGCTACGTGAATGCTTATGGTGCAATTGATAAAGCCTTCAATGATACTGCTTATGGTTCTACACTGAATTCAACGCAGACATTTTACAGCAATGTTGAATCATCAACGGAACGCAAAGAGTTTTCGGTTGACTACAATCCGTTGACATTCATTTCTGATAATCAATATGAATTCACAGTCGAAGAAGGAATGTCCAGCCTTGTAGCAAAAGTGGACGGTGCGGGTCTCATGGAACAAACGGGCAATCCGATCAACCTTGTGCTGATCGCTCCGGATGGCACAGAATACAGCTCGGGTGTCAGCCTGCTGTTCCCGCTCTACTATGATCGCACAGTATCCGTGACTTCTCCTGAACCAGGAGCATGGAAGGCTGAAATTCGCGGACTACGCGGCGCAGATGCCAATCCACTTGGCCTGGCTTTGCCTGAAACGGTAAAAGGTGAAATGGCCTTCACAAGGGTCAGCGGTTTCTCCGGGTTGAACGATATTGCCGGACACCCGGCAGCAGATGCGATTAAAATGGGCGTGAGTGAACGATTATTCGACGGCTTCTCGAATGGAGCCTTCAAACCTGATACGCTTTTAACAAGAGCAGAGCTGGCTAAATACCTGGTGATGGGCGCAGAGATTAAGCAGTCATTGCCGGCAACACCGAGCTTCTCTGATGTTTCAAATACGGACCTGCCATTTGTCGAAGCCGCAACAGCAAAGGGTGCTTCCTTCCGCGATCAACAGCACATCCAGAAAGGGGTTATCTTGCCGAAAGCAAACGGTAAATTCGCACCAAAGGATGGCGTGACCCGCGCGGAGCTGGCATATTCACTGGTTCAATCATTAGGACTGCAAAAGGAAGCAGAGGAATTCGATGGGCAGCTGACTGTCCAGTATAATGACGAAAGAATTGCAATATCGGACGCTTCAGATGTTCCTGAGCACCTGAAAGGCTATGTCCAGGTGGCTCTCGACCTGAATATCCTCAATGCAAAATTCGCTGTAACACAGGGTCTCTATGATCTGAAACCAAAGGTAACAGCAAGCTTCGGCCCATCTGTGAAAAATACACGCGGTGACTTTGCGGTAGCTATGACACGTTACTATAACGCTTTCCTAAAATAAGGTAAAATGGGAACAGGCCGAAAACGGGTCTGTTCTTTTTCCATATAGGGGGAGTTTGTATGCTTAAAATAGAAGCTGTATTTTTTGATCTTGATGGTACTTTGCTGGACAGGAGTGCTTCTGTCGTGAAATTTATCGAAGACCAGTATGACCGCTTTTGGCCTGCATTGAGTTTGATAGACAAACAGCAATATAAAAGCAGATTCATAGAATTGGACTCAAGGGGTTATGTCTGGAAGGACAAAGTATACAGTCAGCTTTTAAAAGAATTCAGCATCACGGACTTAAAATGGGAAGATCTTCTGGAGGATTACATGACGAATTTCAAGCATTCATGCATCGGTTTCCCACATTTGCACGAGGTCCTTGGAAATCTCCGACAGATGGGAGTTAAAGTAGGGTTAGTCTCGAATGGCAAAACTTCTTTCCAGATGGACAATGTAAAAGCATTGGGAATTGAAGAATACTTTGATTCAATCCTGATCTCAGAAGCAGTTGGTTATAGAAAGCCTGACCCGCGGATTTTCCAGCTGGCACTTGACGAACTTGGAGTTTGGGCAACAAACAGTATATTTGTGGGTGACCACCCTGAAAATGATGTGGCAGCAGCCCGGAACGTTGGAATGGTTGGAGTCTGGAAACGGGATGACTATTGGGAGGAGGCTGAGGCTGATTTTATTATAGAAGATTTAAAGAGTCTGGTAAGCATCATCCTGGAAGGAGCTGCATTTAATGAAAGACTTTAAAATTACATACGACCCGCCCAATGCAGTTGAATATATCAATCTGCGCCTAGAAGCTGGAATGAACGGCTAGATGGCTGCTTTTACTTCATTATTTAAAAGGTTGGTTAAAATTGTATTATTTATTACCTTTATGGAAAATAATTGAATTTACTTAATGGGGTATTATTTAGCGAGTTCAAATATGCTTTAATTAGCTAAAGAGAAATGATTATAGCTTAAAGGGTGGTTGAAATCCAAGATGAAGTACGCGCCTGAAGATTTACAGATGATCAAAGACCAGCTTGGCAGCCAATCATTATCTACTATTGCCAAAAGGTTGAATCGCAGTATCACGGCCCTTGAAGTGAAGATTACGAGATTGGGGCTATCTCACACTAAATCCTCCACAGGAATGCTGACCGCCGGAGAACTGGCAAAAATCCTCATGATTGACCGTAATACCGTCATGCAATGGATCCATAACCATGGTCTGGATTACCATCAGCGGATTACCAGAAGCAAAAAGAAATTCACGTTTATCAGCACCGATGAATTCTGGTTATGGGCAGAAAAAAACCGCCATAAAATTGACTTCTCCAAGCTCGAACCTGACGCACTTCCGCCTGAACCTTATTGGGTAGCAGAAGAACGTAAAATTCCACGGCAAGTCACGAGTTACAAAGCATGGACCAAGCACGAAGAAAAGCTGGTCCTTGAATGGCACTGCTGCGGAAAAACGCTGGCAGAGATTTCTGATATGCTCGGGCGGACAAAAGAATCCATCCGTAAAAAAATCAAACGCCTCACTGAATAATTTCATTTTCAAAAAGCCTACAATATATGGTAAACGCTTTTGGCTCTTGTAATACTTGTAAAATAATAGTATATTTTTCCTACAATAGTATTGTTTAATATTTACAGAAATGTCGTCCCACGTCCCCAGGAGGAGTCTTTATGGATATTTATGTTGCCAGGCAGCCTATATTTGATATAAATGAAAAGACAGTTGCTTATGAATTGTTATACAGGAACAGCTCGGTCAATAATTATCAGCACACTGATGGGGACCAGGCTACAACAGATGTGATCGTAAATAGTTTCTTGAATATTGGAATCAAAGAATTATCGAATGGCAAGCCTTGTTTTATTAATTTTACCGAAAAACTCCTAAAGCTTGGTGTGCCGTCTTACTTTAATCCTTTATCGATTGTCGTTGAAATCCTTGAGACAGTTGAACTGAATGAAGAAATTCTTGCGATTTGCAAAGAGCTGAAGGCACATGGATATACAATAGCGCTTGATGATTTCTTTGTTTCGCAGTGGAACGATTTGACTGTTCGAATTTTAGATTATGTAGATATTATCAAGATTGATTTCCGGACGACGAGCCGAAGTGACAGGCAGGAAATGATTCGTTTTATTAAGGATCGGAACATCCAGTTTCTTGCTGAAAAAGTCGAAACGATTGAAGAGTACATAGAGGCAAAAGAAGACGGATTCGTTTATTTCCAGGGGTTTTATTTCAGCAAGCCAGTCATCTTGAACAGTTATGATATCCCATCCTACTATCATTCGTATTTTCATATTTTAAAAGAAATAGAGAGTCCTGATCCCGATATCGAAAAGATTAAAGATGTTATTGAAAAGGATATTTCCCTTTCATATAAGCTTCTGAGGCTGATCAATAACCCGGTTTTCAGGCCAAGGAATGAGGTTTCCTCGATAAAGCAAGCCATCATTCTATTAGGGCTCAATGAAATCAAAAAGTGGATTTATGTTTTGGCGATCAGGGGAGCAGACAAAGGTTCGGGCGGTACCAAGGAAAGGGAAATCATCGAGCTGTCGCTAAAGCGCGGGAAACTAGGCGAGTTGATCGGCAGGAAGGTCGGCAGAGAAGTGCTGGCGTCAAAATACTTCCTGCTCGGGATGTTCTCATTGATGGATTCCTTGTTGCACCATCCGATGGAGGAGCTGCTCGAAGACCTGCCATTAAGCAATGAGCTGAAAGATGCCTTATCAGGTGAAAAGAACGACGAATACGTCATGCTCCAATTTTTAAAAGACATCGAACACGCCTTTCACGAAGATGTGGAGCTGGCCTTCAATCCAACCAATATGCCGATTGAAGAGCTTTTTAGGCTCTATGGCGAGGCGAGTGACTGGGCTACCAAGGTTTTAAATGAAGTGAATATATAAAGATAATGAGCATGCATCCGCATGCTTTTTCTTATATGCTGATTTAGTAAAACCATCAATCAATGAGAAAACAAACTCCTTTTAAGAGGAGATTCTTGTAACGAGTCTCTAAAAAAGTTATATTTTAAAAAGATGATTCTAAATTTTCGTTAATTCTCTGAATGAGGTGTTTAATCAATTGGTGCTGAAATATTTGTCCGCACTGTTCCTGCCTGGTTTCATGGTTGTGTTTTTCACAAGGGTTGCCTATAACCACATCCTTGCGCTCGTATTGACGGTCGCATTGATTGCGGCTTCTGTTTATAAAGGATATACTGATTCCTTCCTGCTGATTGTCGTCGATGCCTTTTCATTGACCGTGGGCTTCTATCTGGCCAACCGGATGATGAAGCGCAACAAGAAGCAGTCATAATTTTTAAAGAAAGCCTGTCGGATTGTGTCCGGCGGGTTTTTCTTATTTATAGGCTATGTTAAATTTGGCTGTTGATTTTCGTTCCATGCGCTTCGCTTTCCGCGGGCAGTCGGGGAGCCTCCTCGGCGCATTATGCGCCTGCGGGGTCTCCCCATGACTTGCTCATCCCGCAGGACATTGATTGTGCTTCCTCGAACTTGCCCACGCACGATGAAAATGCGTTAGCATTTTCGGAGGAGTCTTCGCGCCTTCCACTACAATCAACAGGAGCATAAAAATAATATTGGGCTTTAACAGAGCCATTCTATAAGGGTCCATCCCACTTCAATCAAACGTTTGATTAACGAAGATTCGACAACCTACAGCATCAACTTATAAAACTTAGAAATCAATTCGAATGTTTGTTCGCTTTTTGTTGGTTTGTTTTCCCTTCTTTGTGGTAGAATGAGGATATGACTTTTTGACAACTATGTAAGACTTATATATAGGAAAGTTCTTTTCGAAAAAGTTTCTGAATCAATGTATGCGTTAAGTTGGTGTGAGTGCGATTCAGTATGAAAAGAGCCTAGAAATTTAAATTACAGGAGGCTTTTCTGTGAAGGACCAATTTGAATTAGTCTCGAAGTATTCTCCGCAGGGAGACCAGCCTGCGGCAATCAAAGAGCTGGTAAAAGGAATCCGCGATAACAAGAAGCATCAGACGCTTCTTGGCGCGACAGGAACAGGGAAGACGTTCACGATTTCAAATGTGATCAAGGAAGTGAACAAGCCAACGCTTGTCATCGCCCACAATAAAACGCTTGCCGGCCAGCTCTACAGCGAGTTCAAGGAATTTTTCCCGAATAACGCGGTTGAGTATTTCGTCAGTTACTATGATTATTATCAGCCAGAGGCTTATGTGCCGCAGACGGATACTTTCATTGAGAAGGACGCGAGCATCAATGATGAGATTGATAAGCTGCGCCACTCGGCAACTTCATCGCTATTTGAGCGCAAGGATGTCATCATCATTGCCAGTGTTTCCTGCATCTACGGCCTCGGTAATCCGGATGAATACCGCGACATGGTCGTATCACTCCGGACCGGCATGGAAATTGAGCGCAATAAGCTCCTCCACAAGCTGGTAGACGTCCAGTATGAACGAAATGATATCGATTTCAAACGCGGGACGTTCCGTGTCCGTGGCGATGTCGTCGAGATTTTCCCGGCCTCACGTGATGAACACTGCATGAGGATCGAGTTTTTTGGCGACGAGATTGACCGGATTCGCGAGGTTGATGCGCTAACTGGTGAGATTATCGGCGAACGTGACCATGTCGCGATTTTCCCGGCATCCCACTTCGTAACCCGCGAGGAAAAGATGAAGATTGCGATCGAGAACATCGAAAAAGAGCTGGAGGAGCGACTGGAAGTAATGCGCGCCGAAGAAAAGCTTCTTGAGGCACAAAGGCTCGAACAGCGCACAAGGTATGACCTTGAGATGATGCGTGAGATGGGTTTCTGTTCCGGCATTGAAAACTATTCGCGCCATCTGACCTTGAGGCCTGCTGGTGCGACTCCATATACATTGCTTGATTACTTCCCGGACGACTTTATGATCGTTGTCGATGAGTCGCATGTTACATTGCCGCAAATAAGGGGAATGTTTAATGGTGACCAGGCCCGTAAACAGGTGCTGGTTGACCATGGTTTCCGCCTGCCGTCAGCAATGGATAACCGTCCGCTGACTTTTGCTGAATTTGAGAAACATGTCAAACAGGCCGTTTTTGTTTCGGCGACTCCAGGTCCATATGAGCTGGAGCATACTCCAGAAATGGTACAGCAGATCATCCGCCCGACAGGCTTGCTTGACCCGACCATTGATGTGAGGCCAATCGAAGGCCAGATTGATGATTTGATTGGCGAAATCCAGGAGCGGACGAAGCGGAATGAGCGTGTGCTTGTAACGACACTGACGAAAAAGATGTCTGAGGATCTGACTGATTATCTGAAGGAAATCGGTATCAAAGTCCAATACCTGCATTCAGAGGTCAAAACGCTTGAACGGATTGAAATTATCCGTGAGCTGCGGCTAGGTAAATATGATGTCCTCATCGGGATCAACCTCTTGAGGGAAGGTTTGGACATCCCAGAAGTTTCACTGGTGACGATTCTTGATGCTGATAAGGAAGGCTTCCTTCGTTCAGAAAGATCACTCATCCAGACGATTGGTCGCGCGGCGAGAAATGCGAGCGGACATGTCATTATGTATGCAGACAGGATGACCGATTCGATGGAAAAAGCGATCAGTGAAACGAAGCGCCGCCGTGAAATCCAGATAGAATATAACGAAAAGCATGGCATCACGCCGCAAACGATCCAGAAGGATATCCGTGACGTGATCCGCGCGACGATTGCTGCCGAGGAGCAGGAAGGCTACAGCCCGGCAGAAGGTTTGAAGAAGCTGACAAAGAAAGATCGCGAACAAGTGATTTTAAATATGGAAAAAGAAATGAAGGAAGCGGCAAAGGCTCTCAATTTCGAACGGGCAGCCGAGCTGCGTGACCTCATTCTTGAGTTAAAAGCGGAAGGATGACGATAACATGGCTATGGATAAACTGATTGTCAAAGGCGCCAGGGCCCATAATTTGAAAAATATAGATGTCACCATTCCGAGAGACAAGCTTGTTGTGCTAACAGGGCTTTCCGGTTCAGGAAAGTCCTCGCTGGCGTTTGATACCATCTACGCTGAAGGGCAGCGACGCTACGTAGAATCATTGTCTGCCTATGCGCGCCAGTTCCTTGGCCAAATGGACAAGCCGGATGTCGATTCGATCGAGGGATTGTCCCCGGCCATTTCGATCGACCAGAAAACAACGAGTCGAAATCCCCGTTCAACAGTTGGAACGGTGACAGAAATTTATGATTATTTACGTCTGCTATTTGCCAGGGTAGGGCGTCCAACCTGTCCGGTTCACAATATAGAAATCTCCTCACAGACAATCGAGCAGATGGTCGACCGAGTACTCGAATATCCCGAAAGGACAAAGCTGCAGATCCTTGCTCCGCTTGTTTCCGGAAGGAAGGGGACGCATGCCAAAGTTCTTGAAGATGTGAAAAAACAAGGCTATGTCCGTGTCCGGATTGACGGTGATATGCATGACCTTGGAGACGAAATCGAGCTGGAGAAAAACAAAAAACATTCGATTGAAGTCGTCATCGACCGGATTGTCGTCAAGGAGGGGATTGCTGCACGCCTTGCGGATTCGCTGGAAGCCGCGCTCAAATTAGGTGAAGGCAATGTACTGATTGATGTAATCGGTGAAGAAGAATTGATGTTCAGTGAAAACCACGCCTGCCCGATTTGCGGTTTCTCGATCGGCGAGCTAGAGCCCCGGATGTTCTCATTCAACAGCCCGTTTGGCGCATGTCCTGAATGTGACGGTCTCGGTGCGAAGCTGGAGGTCGACGTTGATTTAGTCGTTCCGAACAAGGAGCTATCATTAAAACAGCATGCGATCGCTCCGTGGGAACCGACAAGCTCTCAGTACTATCCGCAGCTCCTAGAAGCGGTCTGCAATCATTATGGAATCGATATGGATGTCCCGGTAAAGGATCTTCCGGATCACGAGATGGACAAGATTCTTTACGGCTCAGAAAAAGACCGGATATATTTCCGCTATGAAAATGACTGGGGCCAGGTCCGTGAAAATTATATTGTTTTCGAGGGTGTCCTTAAAAATATCGAGCGCCGTTATAAGGAAACTGGTTCTGACTATATCCGCGAACAGATGGAAAAGTATATGGGCGAGCATGCCTGCCCAACTTGTAAAGGTTACAGGCTGAAGCGTGAAACGCTGGCTGTTCTTGTAGACGGCCGCCATATTGGTGAAGTAACGGAGTTATCGGTTGAGGATGCGCACCGATTTTTCCAGAGCCTTGAACTAACGGAAAAAGAAATGAAGATTGCTAATATGATTTTCCGTGAGATTACGGAACGCCTTGGCTTTCTGATCAATGTCGGATTGGATTACCTGACGATGAGCCGTGCGGCTGGAACGCTATCCGGTGGTGAAGCCCAGCGAATCAGGCTCGCAACCCAGATTGGCTCACGCCTCACTGGTGTCTTGTATATCCTTGATGAGCCATCAATCGGTCTGCATCAGCGCGATAATGACAGGCTGATCGATACGCTGAAAAACATGCGGGACATTGGCAATACACTGATTGTCGTTGAGCATGACGAAGATACAATGCTCGCGGCGGACCACCTGATTGATATCGGTCCTGGAGCGGGTGTCCATGGCGGTGAAATCATCTCCCAGGGAACCCCGGCAGAGGTAATGGAAGATGGGAATTCACTTACAGGCCAGTACCTGTCTGGTAAAAAGTTCATCCCGCTGCCGATCGAGCGACGCAAACCTGATGGTCGCTATATCGAAATCAAAGGGGCAAAGGAAAACAATCTTAAAAATGTCAATGTGAAGTTCCCGCTTGGAACCTTCATGGCCGTGACAGGTGTTTCCGGTTCAGGTAAAAGTACACTGATCAATGAAATCCTGCACAAATCGCTCGCGATGAAAATTCACCGTGCGAAGAGCAAGCCAGGTGAATTCAAGGAAATCAAAGGCGTCGATCATCTTGATAAGGTCATCGATATTGACCAGTCACCAATCGGCCGTACACCAAGATCGAACCCTGCTACCTACACTGGCGTGTTTGATGATATCCGCGATGTGTTCGCATCAACCAACGAAGCTAAGGTCCGCGGCTATAAAAAGGGACGCTTCAGCTTTAATGTTAAAGGCGGACGCTGTGAAGCATGCCGCGGGGATGGAATCATCAAGATCGAGATGCACTTCCTTCCTGATGTGTACGTCCCATGTGAAGTCTGCCACGGCAAACGCTACAACCGCGAAACACTGGAGGTTAAGTATAAAGGCAAAAACATTTCCGATATCCTAGATATGACAGTTGAGGCAGCGGTTGAATTCTTCGCTAACATCCCGAAGATTGCCCGCAAGCTGCAGACGATATATGACGTCGGACTTGGCTATATCACACTTGGCCAGCCAGCGACGACCCTTTCAGGAGGAGAAGCGCAGCGCGTCAAGCTAGCGTCCGAGCTTCATCGCCGTTCCACCGGCCGCTCACTGTATATTTTGGACGAGCCAACGACTGGCTTGCATGTTGATGACATTGCCCGCTTGCTGACAGTCCTGCAGCGCCTCGTTGAAAATGGCGACACCGTACTTGTCATTGAGCATAATCTCGATGTCATCAAAGCTGCCGACTACATCGTCGACCTCGGACCTGAAGGCGGTGACCGCGGCGGTACAATCGTTGCCACCGGAACGCCGGAAAAAATTGCCGAGGTTGAGGACTCCTATACAGGCAGGTACCTAAAGCCTATTTTGGAACGCGACAGACAGCGAATGAAAGAACAAGTAGAGGAAAAAGAAAAAAGCACAAGTAATGTATAGCCCTTCCATTTGGAAGGGTTTTTCTTTTTGTGGAGCGGTTTTGTATTCCAATTTTAGGTAAACGGTGCAATTATTTAGACTAACCGTGCAATTATTATCAACAACCGTGCAATTAACACCAATCTCCGAGCAATTATCATGGTTGTACGTGCAATTAATGGTGTTGAGTAAGAGAATAATTATTTCCAGCTAACGAATTAGGGTAAAAGTAGTCACCAATGAAGGCCCTTGGCGCCCGGAATAGCGGGAAAATGGAAAAAGAGGTCACCAATGAAGCCCCTTGGCGCCCGAAATAGCAGGAAAATAAAAAAGAGGTCACCAATGAAGGCTATTGGCGCCCCAAATAGAGGGGAAATGGAAAAAGAGGTCACCAATGAAGCGAAGCCGCAATTTGCTCTGCCGCTAAAACCTAAGGAAATCCCCTACAAATAACATTCACACAACTTTCACCAGCCGGAACTGGTTTTTTACAAGGGGTTACATGACAATTTGTCGAACTATTTTCATAAAGAAATGAAACTTCTCTGGTTCTCGAGCGTATTAATTTTTAAGGAGATGAAGAGGATGGATACGAAAAGGATTCTGTCTGCTTTGTGCTATTTTAGTATTATGTTTGCCGGGATTTTGTTTCCTCTTGTTGCGTATTTTGCATCAGAGGATGAGGATGTAAAGGTTCATGCGAAGAAGGCGCTGCTGTCGCATCTTATACCGCTGATTCCACTGCCGCTTATTTTAATTGCAGTATTAATCGATATGAGCGGAGGAACGGGGGACTTTCCAGTGCTTATGTTTAGCAGCGCTATATTGATGGTTATATTGAGTTTCATCGTATTAATTTGGAATCTGGTTAAAGGGATAAAAGTACTTAATATAAAATGAGGGGGATGAACCTTATGAAGGAAGAACGGAAACGGATTCTCAAACTTGTTGAAGAAGGTAAAATGACGGTTGATGAGGCTTTATTTTTAATCGAGCAGCTGGAGCATGGAACAACGCCGCAGCAGGAAAACTCTACGTATCTGTCAACGGATGTAAAGTTTGAAGAAGCGAAGAAAGAAGAGTTCAAAAAGGAAGACTTCAATACTTACAAATTTAACTCTATGAAAGACAAGGTGCTGGATTTTGTCGATTCAGCATTCAAGAAAATAAAGGATTTCGATTTGGATCTTAATTTTGGCCAGTCCGTGGATATTTCTCACATTTTCCAGCAGGGTGATGCTTATCTGAACCAGGTCGATATTGATATGGCGAATGGTTCGGTGAAAATCGTGCCATGGGAACAAAAGGATGTGCGTATCGAGTGCAGCGCGAAAGTGTATCGTGTCGAAAACCAGGATGAAGCGCGGAGGAAGTTTCTAGAAGACGCCATTTTCACAATCGAAAATCAGAAACTCCGTTTTTCAGTCCAGCAGAAGTGGATGAAGGTTGATGCGGTCATCCATATTCCGAAAGAAGAATATGAAAATGTTCGAATACGTTTGTTTAATGGATCCATTGAAGGTGAAAACTTAACAGTGAAGGATTGCCGGGCAAAGACAGCAAACGGGAAGGTTTTGCTTGGAAATCTTGAGTGTGGCAAGCTGGAAACTGAAACAGCGAATGGACAAATCAGCATCTCCAGAAGCGCAATCAAGGACCTTGAGGCTGAAACGATCAATGGAGCAATCAAGGCAGATGGCTCTTTTGACAATGTCGACCTACAGTCTTTCAATGGAAACGTTACTTGCACAGTGAATAATAATGATTGCGAAAGTGTGGAAGTGAAGGCGACTACTGGAAGCATCGAAGTTTTCCTGCCAGAGAAAACACCAGCCAGCGGTGAACTGAAATCGAACCTTGGCGGCTTTACGATTGAACTCGACGGCATACAGGTTGTTGAGGAGAAAAGCGATATGGTCCAAAAAAACCTTCGCTTCAAGCCGGCTGATTCAGGCCAAAAAGCTGTCAGGCTCCATGCAGATACAAAAACCGGTTCAATCACCGTCAAAAAAATAATCCAATAGTATTGTGAAGCTAGGAAGGGTGATATGAAATGAAATTAACCCGATCGCGTAAAAATCGAATGCTGGCAGGAGTGCTCGGAGGGATGGCCGAGTCCTTTGGGATGAGTGCGGCGCTGTTACGCATATTGTTTGTAATCTTGACGTTCAGCACTGCATTCTTTCCAATGGCTATGATCTATCTTGTGCTTGTGTTTGTGCTGCCAAACAGGGAAGGGTATTAAAAAATGAGATGGTTGTTAGGAATTGTCATTAACGCAGTCCTCTTCATGGCTCTTGCTGGTTACTTCGAGAATGAGATTTATCTATCTGGTTTCGGGGCCGCTTTAGGAGCCAGTTTCATTCTCTCGATATTGAATGTTCTCGTTAAACCGATCTTGATTCTGCTGACGCTCCCTGTAACAGTGCTCAGCCTGGGATTATTCTTGTTTGTCATCAATGCAATCACACTGATGCTGACGGATAGTTTGATGGGGAGTTCATTTGAGATATCCAGTTTTGGCATGGCGCTGCTTACTGCGATCATCATGTCAGTCGCAAACTTGATCATCCAGAACACGTTCTTACGAGAGTCAAAAGACTAGGGAAAAGGCCGGCACATAAGTGTCGGCCTTTAATTATTCTTTATCAATATAGACATCAAAGCCGGCTTTCCTTAAACGTTCGGCAAGCTCTTTAGCGTTTTGTTCATTATCGAATGCTCCTGCCTGGACCTTATATAATCCGTCTTTCTTGGCTGGTGGCGAAGCAGGTGCAGGAGCGGCATTTGCCTTCCTCTGCAGTTTGAACTGCTCTGCTAATGCTTTAACAATGCCTTCTGCAATCGTTCTGCGATATGTTTCAGAACGAAGCAGCTTGATTTCATTGCGGTTAGTCATGAATCCGCATTCCACTAGTACTGCATCCATTTTCGTTTCCCTTAGGACATGGAAATCGGCTGTTTTGACACCGCGGTTTTCGAGACCCGTTGAGATGACAAGATGGCGCTGAATCTTTTGGGCTAACTGATAAGCCACAGGCGGCCTTGTTGGATAGACAAATGTTTCAATACCGCCGACATTGCTCCAGCTACCTCCACCAAAGGCATTGGCATGAATCGAAACAAATATATCCACATTCAGGCTGTTTGCCTTATCTGTCCTGGCCTTCAATGACACATCTCGCTGATCGGAATGAGAAAAATACACTGTGACATTCTTATAGTTTGCCAGCAGCTGTCTGGCAAAATTCGCCACAGCCCTGTTAAACTCATATTCTCTCATACCATCAGGACTTCGCTTACCCGGGGTGTTGTAGCCATGCCCAGCATCTAGCATGATCTTCACTATTTTCACACCTTCCGATAAAAGATTTCTTCATCAGTATATATATGACCAAAGGCGGAAAAAGGACATATCGACATCGGATATAGGCTGTTTTTAAACTCGTAACCATTTTATAATTAGCTTTGAAAAAAGGGTTCGGATTCTTCATCCCTTCGCAAAATGCAATAAATTACTTATTCAACTCAAAAATATCTTCCACCCGCTGCGACATGAATTCATGGGCATCCTGGATTCCGATGTTATAAAAATGAGGAGCGAGTTTATCGGCAAAAAATTCAAGGATCAACAGTGCAGCCAGGTCTCCCAGTTCTTCCCCGCGCTCTTCAAGGAAATACCTTTTTATCTCATCTGTCATCTGGTTCTTCACATGATCATCAACTTGGAAATTCTTTAGCATGGTATCTACTCCTTCTTTATGTATTACCCTCATTTTAAGATAATTAGACAATTAATTCGACAAGAGGGTTCGATTATTTCCGTGGAAATAAGCTGAATGTTATTTTCCTTTTCGACATTTCACGAAGACATATTAAAGAATAACTACAAAAATAAAGAGACCCGGATTGGATCTCTTCTGGTAATCAGCCACGCTGCATCGTGTGCACGAATTTGTATCGGTCTGCTCGATAGGCTGATTTGACGAATTCGAATGGGGTGCCATCCTTTAAATGCGAAGTCCTGAGAATCAACAGGACAGGGGAGCCTTTTTCAATTTCCAGAAGGCGCAGTTCCTGTTCCTTAGCGATCGATGCTTCGATTTGCTGGGTGGCTTCATGGATCGTAAGCGATAATTTTTCTTCGATATACTGGTAAAGTGACTGGTTGATGATTTCCTCTGTCAACCCCTTAACCAGATTAGCCGGGAGGTAGGTGGTCTCCAGAGCCATCGGAACATTGTCTGCAAGCCTGACGCGTTTGATTTCGTATACTGGTGTATTTTCGCTTAGCTTGAGACGCTCGGCTATTTCCCGTCCGGATGGGATAATTTCAAACGAAACCAGTCTGCTGCCCGGGGTAAGTCCGCGTTCTTTCATATCCTCGGTGAAACTTGTCAATCCCTGCAGGCGCTGTTCGACCTTCTTTCTGTTCACGAACGTGCCTTTGCCTTTTTGGCGGTACAGATATCCATCATTCACTAGGTTGGTCAATGCCTGCCTGATTGTCATCCTGCTGATCTGGAACATATCGGCATAGACTCGTTCGGAGGGGATGGCTTCATCTGGCTGGAGGTCGCCATTATCGATTTGGGCTTTTATATACTCCTCGAGCTGGTGGTAAATAGGTATTGGTGAATTTTTATCAATCATAGGTCATTCTCCTGACTGCTTGCAGTTTTTCAGAAGATGCTTAAAGCAATGCTGTAGCATCTTTATCAGCGAAAATCGTGACATTTCCATGGTTTTTGAGAGCCGAGGCAGGGAAATCTTCGCTAATATCGTCATTCATTAAAGTAGCGAGTGCTTTTGCCTTGGAAGCGCCGGAAACAAGCAGAAAGATTTCCCTGCTGTCCATAATCGAAGCAATCCCCATGGTGATTGCTTGCTTCGGAACGTCTTCCAGTGAGTCGAAAAATCTTGAGTTCGCCTTGCGCGTGCTTTCTGCCAGGTCGATGATATGCGTTCTGCTATCAAAGGGTGTGCCTGGTTCGTTAAAACCAATATGGCCGTTCTGTCCAATTCCGAGAATTTGCAGGTCGATGCCGCCATGCTCGTTAATGAATTGCTCATAGCGTTTGCATTCCTCATCCAAATCCTTCGCTGTTCCATCTGGAATATGCGTCTGGTCAAGCGGAATATCAATGTGCTCAAATAAATGTTCACACATAAAGTAGTGATAGCTATTACTGTCTTTTTTCGAAATTCCGATGTATTCATCCAGGTTGAATGTGTTGATTTCTTTATAGGAGGTCTTGTTCTGCTTATGATCTTTGATGAGCTCCTGATAAAGGCCTGTTGGTGTGCTCCCGGTAGCAAGTCCAAGGTTGAGCGATGAATTTCTCTTGATTCGTGAAATGGTTTCCACTGCAGCTTGCTGGCTAAGCTTCTCGTAATTTGAAGTAGTAATCAGTTTCAACGTCATCACCTCTTTCATAGCTGAATATTAACGGGTGTAACTCGCGACTCCCCGGCAAAACGCCATGGCCACTTCATGGTTATTGTCAAGTACGACAAGGTCTGCATCTTTTCCTGAAGCAATGCTTCCTTTCCGGTCAAAAACCTTCAGCTGCCTTGCGGGGTTTTCGCTGGCTAGCTTCACTGCTTCTTCAAGACTGATGCCTGTGTATTCCATCATGTTTTTCAGTGAATCTTTCATTTTTAAAATACTGCCGGCTAGAGTGCCATCAGCTAAAAGTGCTTTTCCATCTGCAACACTGACTTCCTGTCCGCCGAGATCATAGCTGCCATTTTTAAGGCATTTCGCTCGCATTGAGTCGGTGATTAAAATGACACCATCGGTTCCTTTGGCGCGAATCGATAGATCCAGCATTTCGGGTACGACATGGATTCCGTCTGCAATCATCTCAATCTTCAATTCATCAAAAAGCAGGGCAGCACCGGCTACGCCTGGATCTCGGTGATGCATCCCGCGCATGCCATTGAACAAATGGGTCACATGGGTAGCTCCTGCCTTCACGGCTTCAGCCATCTGTCCGTAGGTGGCATCCGAATGGCCAACCGAAGCGATGACCTCATTTTCAGCAAGGTATGCAATAAGCTCGCAGCCATTTTCTTTTTCCGGAGCGAGTGTCACGAGCCTGATATTATTGCCAGAAGCCTCTTGTATTCTCGCAAACAGCTCGATATCAGGTTTAATGATGTGTTCGGCAGGCTGTGCTCCTTTGCGGGATTCATTGATGAATGGTCCTTCCAAATGTAGCCCCAGCACCTCGGCTTTACCTGGATTGTTGTGGTGGCTGATAAAATCGGCAGCATTCACCAATGCTTTCATAATTGCCTTTTGATCCTGGGTGATTGTCGTTGCCAGGAAGCTAGTTGTTCCTTCCTCAGGAAGCCTTGACGCCATTGTTGTCAAGGCTTCAGTGGTGGCATCCATCGTGTCCGCTCCGCCGGCACCATGGATATGCACATCGATGAATCCTGGGACGACAGTGCTGTCCTCAGGAAGAACGATGACCTCAGCCTGATATCGAGGCAGGGAGGAGGTATGTCCGGTTTCGGCAATCTTCCCATCCTTTATATAAATGTATCCTTTTTCAATGATGCCCTCTTCAGTTAAAACGCTGGCGTTGATGAGCATTAAATCTTTCATTCTATATCACCTGAAAGTTATGTCCTGTTCTTCTTTTCTTTACCCTCTGTCACTTATATTATACTAATACCTCCAGGGGTTGTCTATACCACATTAGACTATGAAGGATAAATCTGCAGTGGTATAGACAATGCTATTTTGCGCTCCCTCTGTAAAAGTCACTGATCGCATCTCTTAGGTAGCCATCATGCTTTTCCAATAGTTCTTTTACCTTTGTTCCCCTGAGTCCTGTCGTGATTTGGAGGATGGCGGCTTTCGTATGGTAGTTTTGCTCCTTGATTGCTGTTCTTGCTTCATCATCCGAAGCACCGGTTGCCATCTTGACGATATTGACAGCGCGATTATGTAGTTTTTCGTTCGTCATCTGCACATCGACCATCAGATTGCCATACACTTTGCCCAGTTTGATCATCGAAGCTGTAGAAAGCATGTTCAGGACAAGTTTCTGGGCCGTACCGGCTTTCATCCTTGTGGATCCGGTAATTACTTCGGGACCGACGACCGCCGAGATGGTGTGGTCGGAGATTTTCTCCATTTCGGAATCCTTGCTGCAAACGACTGATACAGTCAGGGCACCGATTTTCTTTGCGTACTCCAGTGCACCGATCGTATAAGGAGTGCGACCGCTGGCAGCAATTCCGACTACGATATCATCAGCGGTAAGGTTGATGTTTGCCAGATCAGACTGACCCTGCTGCTTGTCATCCTCGACACCTTCAATTGCCTCGGTCATCGCTTCCTTGCCACCCGCAATAATTCCAACAACAAGCCCAGGGTCGGTTCCGAATGTCGGAGGGCATTCGGAAGCATCGATGATTCCGAGTCGCCCGGAAGTACCGGCACCAATATAAATTAGCCGGCCTCCTTTTTTGAAGGCAGCGACAATCCTGTCGACGACTTCCGAAATGTTCGGAACCTGCCTTGCGAGCACGTTCGGAACGAGGGTGTCCTCCTGGTTGATGACGGTGATGATTTCCTCTGTCGACATCAAGTCGATATTCATTGTTTTCGGGTTTTGCTGTTCTGTGTTAAGCTTCGCGATCTCCATTTCCATCCCTCACAATAAATTGAAATTTTCGCCCTGCCTTGATCTCTGCAAGCAAAGGCAGGTCTTCTTTGATAACTTTTCCGATGCAATTCACTTTTTCATCCTTTGGCAGATCATTAACGGCAATTTGCAATTCGCCTGCATAGCGCCCGTATAGTTCATTGTCGATGGTGATCGTCCCGCGTTTTCTTTCCTGCTGATTAGAAGGTGGGATCTTATTTTCACCTATTGAAGCGAAGGAACGTGATTCTACTGCTCTGATCACATCCCGTGCAGGATCCATCCTGTTTGTCAGCGGCCTGCTCAATAGTTCGGAATGCTCCCAACTTTCGCTCTTAATACGAAGTGGAATGACTTTTTTACCAAGGAAAGCTAGTAATTCCAGCTGTTCATCCGATGCAGCATGATCTCCAATCAAGATTTTATCGGTAAAACAAGAAAACATCAGCTCTGCAGCAGCTATGTGCGGCAGCTGGCCGCGGTGCTTTTCTAGTGTTGGGAGGCCAGAAAACACAGGTCCGCGCAGATCCTTGTTTCCAGGCACGAAAGCCATTGTCGTAATGCCGAGTGAACGAAGCATGTTATTTCTTTCAATCAGGAACTCCATGTCCAACCCTGTTTCAGGCCTTGGGTAAAAATTATGCCATGCTTCAACGTTCCCGGTATTTAAACCAGCATCAATCCAGGCCAGAAGTTCTTCTCTAGTTACCGTGCTGGCGTTGATTCCTATCTTCATTTTATGCGAAAGCTCCACGATCTGCTGTGATGTGAACCCATAATCAGCCCTGATTCCTGATAGCCCCCAATGAAGCAGTTCATCATATTGCTCCCAATCAAGCCCAAGATAGTCCAGCGAACGAGGTGAAACATCCGCCATCAGCTCCATGTCATGCTTTATCGCAAGTTCTCCAAGCTTTTGTAAAAGTTCTTTATACTCAGCTGGATTATCTTCGGGAATATGTAAGGAAGTGAAAATCGATTTAAGTCCGTATTGAGCCGCTTTTTCGATCCAGGCAGCATTTTTGTCCATCATATCCTTTTTCAAATATACGGAAATGCCAAGCAAGGGCAATCCCTCCAATCAAGAGCAGTTAATAGAATAGAAGAAAGGAGGAAAATTGCTCTCCTCCTTTCTTTATTGTTAGCGAATTTTAAAAGATTCTAATTGTGGTTGGCTCTATACGGGTATCTTAATCCAGCTTCAGCGCCTAACCCCTCGAGACGCTTCGGTCCTGCCAATGAAGTCAAAGAACGACTTCACTGTCAGGCCCTCCAGCGCTTGTCGGGGCTGAACGAGGCACTTGCGCTTTTTGTTCTTAGATTCCTTTAGCCATTTCTTCCTTGAAGCCAAACGTCCAGGTGAAGATGAACCCGAATACATAGGCGATCAGAAGTCCAAGCAAGTAGAGCAGTATTTGATTTGTATGGACCAGGAAAGCAAGCGGGATACCCGAAACGCCGATAGCAATCGTTGCGATTTTAAAGAATGCCTGGAATGCTCCGCCGACTGCTGCCCCTAAACAGGCCGTGATGAATGGACGGCCAAGCGGCAGGGTGACACCGAAAATAAGCGGTTCACCGATGCCAAGCATACCAACTGGCAGCCCGCCCTTGATGACCTTTTTAAGTCTCTCATTCTTCGTTTTAAAGTAAATCGCGAATGCCGCACCAACCTGGCCTGCACCGCCCATTGCGAGGATTGGCAGCAGCGGGTCATCGCCAATCGAGTTAATCAATTCCATATGCACAGGAGTCAAGCCCTGGTGCAAACCTGTAACAACTAGAGGAAGGAATGTTCCAGCAAGAACCAGTCCTGCCAGGATTCCGCCAACATCAAGAAGGCCAAGCAAGCCCTTTGTGATCAAATCGGAAATCCATCCGCCAACAGGCTGGAGGACAAATAGTGTAGCAATACCAGTAATCAATAATGATAGAGTAGGAGTAATGATAATATCCAAAGAAGACGGAACGAATTTACGGATCCGTTTTTCAAGCATTGCAATAAAAACTGCAGCAAGCATAACGCCGATCAATCCACCACGGCCAGGAACAAGTGCTTCGCCAAACAATGTGATGTTTGCCAGACCCGGGTTGATGATCAGGATACCAGCAGCACCGCCAAGAGCAGGTGAGCCCCCAAATTCACGAGCCGTATTGATCCCGACAAATACACCAAGATAACCAAAGATACCCCAGCCGATCAGGTTAAGGATCTGGATCAGTGAAGATTCAGGATCAGCGCCAGAACGGACAATAACATTCGTGATCCCGGCAATCAAGCCTGAAGCGACAATCGCTGGAATCAGCGGGATGAAGATACTGGCAATCCTTCGCAGGAATAACTTGAACGGAGTCGCGTTTTTCTTGTTGAGTTCGTCCTTGGTACGGCCGGCAAGTCCATCGAAAGGATCCGGGTCGGACTCGTCTACTAGACTTGCAGTCTTGCCGGTAATATCAGAAACTTCATTGGCCACTTTGGTGACAATTCCAGGTCCCAAAATAATCTGTAATGTCTCTTCTTCTACGACACCGAGCACGCCATCAATTTTCTTGATGCCGGCGATATCCACTTTGCTGTAGTCTGCCGGCTTGACGCGCAGGCGGGTCATGCACGAAGCAACATCAGCAATATTGTCCGCGCCGCCAAGCTGCTCAAGTATCTCTCTTGCCAGGCGTTCTTCATTACGCATGGTGTTTCCCCCTCTTATTGTAAAATAGTCAGAAAAAAATGAATTCGCTTACAAAATGATGATAACAAGTCTACTGTATAGTTGTCTATACCTTTTATAAAAAATATAGCTTTGGTACTAGCAGGGAGAAGTGGATAATACCAATATGGATGATCTCAGCGAACTGAAGCTGTTTTTTAATCGCCTATATTTGGTTCTTCATAAAAAAGTGCTAAAATAAAAGGTATTGTTATCATGTGGGAAATTAACGTTCTAATAAAGGAGGAACTTCATTGCCAAAAGTCCGTACTAAAGACATCATCAAGAAATTCGATATGGAATTGATCAGTGGAGAGGAAGGAATCAATCGTCCAATCACCACGACAGACATTTCAAGGCCAGGACTAGAAATCGCTGGTTATTTTGAATACTATCCTGCAGAGCGTCTGCAGCTTCTCGGAAAAACAGAACTGACCTTCTTTGAAAAATTGACCCCTCGCGACAGGGCGGAGCGAATGGAAAAGCTTTGTACAGATATTACGCCAGGAATCATTGTCACAAGAGACATGGAGGTTCCTGTTGAACTGGTCGAGGCAGCCGAACGGGAGTCAGTTCCTCTCTTGCGATCAAAGCTAAAAACAACAAGGCTCTCGAGCCATCTGACGAACTATCTCGAAAGCAAGCTGGCACCGACCACTGCAGTCCACGGCGTACTTGTCGATCTGTATGGAATCGGCGTCCTGATTACCGGCAAGAGCGGAGTTGGTAAAAGTGAAACCGCGCTTGAATTGGTCAAAAGGGGACACCGTCTTGTAGCGGATGACTGCGTTGAAATCCGCCAGGAGGATATCGGAACCCTGGTAGGGAACTCACCTGATTTAATTGAACATCTTCTCGAGATCCGCGGAGTAGGCATCATCAATGTGATGACACTGTTCGGTGCTGGTGCTGTCCGTTCGCATAAACGGATTTCCCTGATCATTGACCTTGAAATTTGGGACCAGAAAAAATCGTATGACCGGCTGGGCCTTGATGAAGAGAAAATGAAAATTCTCGACACCGACATCACCAAGCTGACGATTCCTGTCCGCCCAGGCCGAAACCTCGCTGTCATCATCGAGGTAGCAGCAATGAATTTCAGGCTGAAGCGCATGGGCGTCAATGCAGCTGAACAATTCACCAACAGGCTGTCCGACGTCATTGAAGACGGCGACCATGACGAACATTAAGCAGTAAAATTTTTCATGAATCACTGTGGCACTCAGCAGTAAATTACGGAAAAAAGTCTTAATCAAACGTTTGATTAAGAACAGCCAAAGTGCTGGTACGACTGATTTTTATATAGATAAAGGGGAAATGACATGGAAAAAAATATTCAGCCAATCGACCCGGTAGCCTTTTCGCTCGGGCCAATCCAGGTGCACTGGTATGGCGTCATCATCGGACTTGGAATTGCGCTAGCATTATGGATTGCCATGCGTGAAGGTGAACGCCGCGGTCTGCCGAAAGATATCTTTGCGGACCTGATGCTCTGGGCGATTCCGATCGCAATCCTATCTGCAAGGCTTTACTATGTAATCTTCCAGTGGGAGTACTACAGCCAGTATCCTGGCGAGATTTTAAAAGTCTGGAATGGCGGCATTGCGATTCACGGTGCGTTGATCGGTTCCGTAGCCACTGCTTATTTTTACACGAAGTCAAAGAATGTTTCGTTCTGGAAGCTTGCTGATATCGCAGCGCCAAGCATCATCCTTGGCCAGGCAATCGGACGCTGGGGAAACTTCATGAACCAGGAAGCGCATGGCGGGGAAGTAACCAGGGCGTTTTTGGAAAACCTGTACCTTCCTGAGTTCATCATCAACCAGATGTATATTAATGGAACATACTATCATCCAACATTTTTATATGAATCGGTATGGAATTTGCTTGGTTTCATCCTGCTGATGTCATTGCGCAGAGTGAACCTGGGACGCGGGGAGATTTTCCTCAGCTATGTCATCTGGTACTCAATCGGCCGCTTCTTTGTTGAAGGAATGCGGACGGACAGCCTGATGCTGACGGAATCATTGCGAATTGCCCAGACAATCTCGATTGCGTTGATCGTTTTTGCAATCGGATTATGGATTTTCAGAAGAGTCAAAGGGTATTCGAAAGTACGATATTTAGAGAACTAGAATTTCGGATTACTAAAAAAGAGGCCCTATAAATAAAATGAATTAAGGCTAAAAAATGGGAGAGATGCTTCGATGGGGTCTACATTGAAAAGAGGGTTGATGGTTGGCTTGAATACGACTTGGGCGCTCGGGAAAGTCATTTTCCCTGTCACCCTGATTGTTTCGATCCTTCAATATACACCTGTTCTGCCGTGGGTAATCGAATTGATTACGCCGTTGATGTCAGTGCTCGGTTTGTCAGGTGATGCGGCGATTCCTCTTGTCATCGGGAATTTCCTTAATCTATACGCGGCCATCGGAGCGATCCTGACCCTTGATCTGACGGTAAAAGAAGTTTTCATCATTGCGGTGATGCTGAGCTTTTCGCATAATATGCTTGTTGAATCGAGTGTAGCTCTCAAGGTCGGAGTCAAGCTATGGATCATCGTCCTTGTCCGCCTCGGGCTTGCGTTCATATCTGCAGTGGTCATCAATCTTGTTTGGCACGGCGGTTCTGAAATCGCACAATATGGCATGGTCCCTCCTAAAAGTGAAGAAGTTTCTGGATGGGGAGCGATTCTGCTTGAAGGCATCACGAAGGCTGGGATTGGCATATTTCAGCTGGCCATCATCGTCATTCCGCTGATGGTCGTCGTGCAAATCATGAAGGATAAGCAATGGCTTGCTGTTTTTTCAAGATGGATGGCACCGGCAACAAGAGCGCTTGGCATGAAAGAAAACACTTCGACGACAATGGCAGCCGGCCTGCTGATCGGGCTTGCGTACGGCGCAGGTGTGATGATCCAGGCAGTCCAGGAGGATGGAGTCAGCAAAAAGGATGTCACGCTTGCGTTCATTTTCCTTGTTGCCTGCCACGCAGTCGTTGAAGATACTTTGATTTTTGTTCCGCTTGGAATTCCAGTCTTGCCGCTGTTATTGATCCGCCTAGGTGTGGCGATATTATTGACAATAACAGTCGCGATTATCTGGAACCGCGCGGACATTGCAAAAAGAAAGGAAGCAGTATATGAGCAATAAAATAGATACGGTCCTGTTCGATCTTGACGGGACTCTTATTGATACAAATGAACTAATTATTTCATCCTTTCTCCACACGATGGAGACCTATTATCCCGGCCAATATAAACGGGAGGATGTCCTTCCGTTTTTGGGGCCGTCTCTTCAGGAAACTTTCCAGCCAATGGATCCCGAAGGCTACGAAGAAATGATCACCACTTACCGAACTTACAACCTGGCTAATCATGACCTTTTGGTAAAAGGTTTCGAGGGAGTGTATGAAACGGTCCGAACTTTGAAGGAGAGCGGCTTCCATTTAGGGATCGTTACCACGAAGCGTTCGGATGTAGTCCAGATGGGCTTGAAGCTGACAGGATTGGACGAGTTTTTTGAGGTTGTCGTCGCGCTCGACCATGTTGAAAAAGCGAAACCTGATCCCGAGCCGCTTTTAAAAGCGCTTGACCAGCTTGGTTCCTCGCCGGACCGTGCGATCATGGTCGGAGATAACCACCACGATATCCTCGGCGGTAAAAACGCCGGCACAAAAACTGTCGGAGTAGCCTGGTCCATCAAGGGAAGAGAGCATCTTGAGCAGTACAACCCGGATTACATGTTAGAGAACATGGCTGACATCCTGCCAATCTTGGGAGTATAACA